>JADFDN010000009.1 GCA_018262815.1 Thiobacillus sp. | reverse complement strand
GTCTTCATGGACTCCGATCCATTCCGGGCAGGCGTCCCTGCGGCATCGGAAGCACCGGCGGGTCGATAGGTCACCACCCCGTTCACTTCGCGTCCGCTCACCTGGGTCCGCAGCAGGCCGTTGCGGGTGCGTCCCTGCAGGCGCACCGCCTGGTAACGCCGCCCCATCAGGTCCAGCGCGTCGAAGCCGAGATCGATGGCCGACAGCGGCAAGGCGGCCTTGCCGTCGTCCCTGGGCAGCAGCGCCAGCCAGCCCGATATGTCCATGCCGCGCGCGCTGCCGGCCAGGCGCAGGCCGGGTTCGGACGGCATCACCGCCTGCCCGCCGAAACGGATCTCGCCGCGCTCGAATCCGCCTGGCGCAGCGCTGCGCCAGATTGCGCTGACGGGCTGCCCCAGCCGCACGGCATGCAAGCGGCCGTCGCCCTGCGGCTGGCTGCTCACGCGCAGCGGCAGCGCTTGCGCGGCGGGCTTCGCCAGCGGTGCCGGCAGGCTGGAGCCCAGCCCGACCAGATCGGATTCGATGCGGATGCGTTCGCCCACCGGTTCGAGGTCGACCTGCCCGCGCCAGGTGGTCTGCCCCGACAGCCGCTTGTCCCATGCTGCGCCGAGCCAGGGCGTCATGCCCGCTGCGGTGGCACGGCCCTGCGCCAGAATCTTCACCGCGCCATTGCGAGTGACGGTGGTGACGCGCAACGGGCCGCCGAGAAACTGCGCGGTGACGGCTTTTGCATTCAGGCGGTCGCCGGTGAAATCGATATCGCCGCGCACCTGGTCAAGCCGCGGCAGTCCCGCCGGAAACAGGGTATTGCCCAGAAACGACACGCGACCGCTCAGCGTGGTGTCATGGCTGTGGCGCAGCGGCACCTGCAGTTGCAGCGCCAGTTTCATCGGGCCGCTGCCGTCCAGTGCATCGGTGAAGCCGCGCAGGCGTTCGCCCACCGGACTGAAATTGGCGAAGCGGATGAAATCCTGGATGGAGCCGTTGGCTTCGCCGTCGACATTCAGCACTTCCTCGTGGTGGATCAGGTCCGGGATGACCGCCTTCACCGGCGACAGCGCCGCACCGTAGATGCGCGCCTGGCTGGAGACGATCTCCATGGTCTTGCCCTCGAACAGCATGCGCGCCTGGATGTCCTCGATGCGCGGCCAGCCCGGCACATAGTCGATCACCGCATCGCGCACCCACGCCTCGATCCGGAACACACCCTCGCCCTGATCGAACGGGAATCGCGCGAGATCGCCTCTCAGGTTCAGCTGCACGCTGTCGGCATGTCCTGCCACGACGCCCCGCTTCACCCAGTTGACCGTGTGGTCGCCGATTTTTTTCGGCAGATAGCGGTACACCGCCGTGCCATTGGCGCGGCTCAGCTGAGCGGTCAGATCGATGACCCCGCTCTGGCCGGCGATCAGTTCGTAATGGCCGCGTGCCGTGCCGGCGGCGTCCGCATTGGCAAACGATGCGTCGTCCAGCATCACGCGGCGGCCGCGCGGCGTCTTTTTCCAGCTGCCGCGTGCCTGGATGCGGTCGAACCCGACCACCGGCTCGCGGAACAGGCTGGGCAGATCGAGGACCATCTGCTTCGAATCGATTTCGAACACGCCGGCACGCGCATCGCCCTCGATGCGCCCGGTGAGCCCGGCCAGCCCAGGCTGCGAATCGACCGCCCTCATTCCCAGGCCGCTGAAGTGGGCCGCGATGCCGAAATTGTCCAGCCCCGGCTGCGCGCCATTCCAGCGCAGGCGCAAGGTATCGAACCGGCCTTGCGGCTGCAGGGCGTCTAGGCGCGCGCGCAAGGCCGCATCCATCGGCAGGCTCGGCAGGAGGTCCTGCCAGCCGCTCAGCTTGAAAGCTTTCGCGGTGATTTCACGCGACGTCGCGCCCCAGGCCAGGCCTATGTTGAACGGCGCACCCAGCGTGGCGCCCGGCCGCGCCACGCGCAGGTTTTCGAACGTCACGCGCTGCTCGTCCGCATCGCGCCGCCATAACGCGCGGCCGCGCACCTGCGCCAGCCGCAACGCCGGGAGACCGTCGCCCAGGGTGGCTTCGAGCGCCCGCAGATCGAGCCCGGCGACCACGCCTGCCAGACTGCCGTGCGCCACCTCGAATGTCAGTTTCAACGCGCCCCAGCCCTGCCGGGGTTGATACGGCAGCGCCAGCCAGTTGCCCAGATGCGGGAACGACACCCCTGCGACGGTCGCGTCGACCGCGCCGTTCCAGGTCGTGAGGTCGTCCACATCGCGGCTGTTCAGCCTGGCCTCGACCGTCAGCGGCCGCGCCAGGCTGGCCGGCGGGATGGCGTGCAGCGTCAGGCGGTGCGTGCGGCGCGTATTGCGCAGGGTGAAGTCGACTGCCGTCAGGATCAGCGGCGGGGCGTCGCGCACCTCGTCCAGCCAGGTCAGGGTGGCCTCGCTCACGTGCACCTCGCCCTGCCGCAGCAGCCAGCTGGCGAAGCCGCTGTCGGGATCGGCCGGATTGACGGGAATGCCGCCGACATAGAGATGCCGGTCGCTCGCGCGGCGCACGCCCAGCATCAGCCCCTGCAGTTCGATACGGTTGAAGCGCGGCTCGAGGTACAGCAGCGAACGCCAGGCAAATTCGGCCTTCAGCTCGGGCAGGTAAAGCGCCGGCTGGCCTTTCTGATCGTACAGGCGCACGCCTTGCAGGCGGAATTCGGGACGTGCCTGCTGCCACACCCCCGAGAGGGCTTCCAGCGTGACCCGCTGGCCGAGGGCGCGCGACATCAGGCTGGCCACGGTCTCGCGGTGTTCGGCGATATTCGGCAGCACCCAGAAAAACATCAGCGCCGCAGCCGTCGCGAAACCCAGTGCACCCAGCGCAGCCAGGGCCGCCAGCCAGCGCGAGGCGCGACGCAGGAACACGGAGAACGTGGGAGAAACGGTCATAAAGAAAAAATCGCGGAGTGCTCGATTCTATGCGTTTGTCCGCGCCCTGCGAAAGAAAGCCGGCAGCAAATGGGAAATCTCACTCTCCGGTAAAGCGGTGAATCTGCCGGCGGTCGCGCTTGGTGGGCCTGCCCTTGATCGCCGCCGCCGGATTGACCGCCAGCCTGCGTTCGCTCGCCTGCTGCTGGCGGCGCGCGTGGCTGGCCGGGTCCTCATCGTACAGCGCCTGCGCCGCCGGCGCCGGGCCGCGCTGCATCGACAGCGCGCGCACCGTCAGGCTCCATCCGGTCTCGCCGAGTTGGACCTCCAGCCGGTCGCCTGGTTTCACTTCGCGCGCGGGCTTGACGCGCGCGCCGTTCAGTTTGACCTGTCCATGCTCGATGGCCTGGGTGGCGAGGCTGCGTGTCTTGTAAAAGCGCGCGGCCCACAGCCACTTGTCGAGCCGCATCCGGTCGAGCGGTGAACGGTCAGCCGGCATCGAACACGCCCGCAAATGCATCGGGCCGGGACAGCGCGCGGATGAACCAGTCGAGCGCCCGCCCGGCCTCGCCGCTGCGCCAGGCCAGCTTCAGGGTTTCGCGCGGATTGCCGCCTGCCCATTCGCAGCGCACCAGCCGGCCGGCGGCCACTTCGCGATCGGCCAGCCAGCGCGGCAGCGAGCCTACGCCCAGCCCGGCCTGCTGGGCGGCGAGCTTGCTCGGCAGGTCGGCCACCGTCAGACGCGGCTGTTGCTGCAGCCAGCCGGCACTGCGCAACGGCAGGTTGAGCGCGGTGTCGGCGATCACCACCGCGCGATGCGCGGCGATATCGGCCTGGCTGAGCGGCTGCCCGATGCGCGCCAGCGGATGCTGCGGCGCCACGCAGAACGCAAATTCGATGGTACCGAGCGCGCGGGTGCGAAGGCCGCCGCCGGCAGGCGCATCGCCGCCGGCGATCACCAGGTCGGCGCGGCCGCTGGCAAGCGCGTCCCAGCCGCCCGCCAGGACTTCGTGACGCAGCCGGATTTCGGTGGCGTGTCCCAGTTGGTAAAAATCCTCGAGCAGCGGCAGTACGGGCGCAACCGGCAGAATGCCTTCCAGCGCCAGCGTGAACTGCGGCTCCCAGCCGCCCGCCACCTGACGCGTCTTGTTCTCCAGGGCATGAGCGGCATTCAGCAGCGTCCGCCCCTCGTCCAGCAGGACGCGGCCGGCCGGGGTGAAGCGCGCACGGTGGCCGGAACGGTCGAACAGCAGCACGTCGAGTTCGGCTTCGATCTGCTGCACCGCGTAGGTCAGCGAGGACGGCGCGCGCGCCAGTTCCTCGGCGGCGCGGGCAAACGAGCCCTTGCGGTCGATGGCATCGAGGATGGCCAGCGCATCCAGGGTCAGCGGCATGTTCGAATTGGTTGAACGAGTTGATCGAATTGTGCCGGTTTTACTGGCAGGACACCACGCCTATAGTCGTTCCATCGCCTGAACGTCAGGCCAGCCCCAGGAGTCCGTCATGCTCACCGTACGCAAATCGTCCGAACGCGGCCACGCCGACCACGGCTGGCTCGACAGTTTCCATACCTTTTCCTTCGCCAGCTACCGCGATCCCGAGTGGATGGGCTTCGGCCCGCTTCGCGTGATCAACGAAGACCGCATCGCGCCGGGCACGGGCTTCCCCACTCACAGTCACCAGGACATGGAAATCGTCACCTGGGTGCTGTCGGGTGCGCTCGAGCACAAGGATTCGCTTGGCAACGGCGGCGTGATCCGACCCGGCGAGGTGCAACGGATGCGCGCCGGCCACGGCATCGCCCACAGCGAATACAACGCGTCGGCGACCGAACCGGTGCATCTGCTGCAGATCTGGATCGAGCCGGATGCCTACGGGCTGGAGCCGGGCTACGAGCAGATCGCCTTCGCGCCCGAAAGCCTGCAGGGCCAGCTGCGCTTGATCGCCTCGAACGACGGCCGCGACGGCTCGGTGACGATCCACCAGGATGCCGCCATCCGGGCCGGCCGACTGGCGGCCGGCGACCAGGTCACGCTGGAGATCGCCCCCGAACGGCGCACCTGGCTGCAGGTGGCGCGCGGCCGGATCAGGGTGAAAGGCTACCCGCTGGAGGCCGGCGACGCCGTGTCCACGCGTTTCGAGTCCGCTCTCGTCGTCGAAGCGCTGGAAGCGAGCGAACTGGTCAGCTTCGACCTGCCCTGACGCAACCGATACAATTCGAACCTTTTTGATGCAAGGATCCCCCATGCCCAAGATTCTCGCCTTTGCCGGCAGCCTGCGACGCGATTCGTGGAACCGCAAGTTGATTCACGCCGCCGTGGAGGCCGCGCGCGCCGCAGGCGGCGAAGTTACGCTGATCGATCTCGCCGATTATCCGCTGCCGCTGATGGATGAGGACCTCGAAGCGCGCGACGGCCTGCCCGCCAACGCGCAGCGTCTGAAGGCGCTGTTCAAGGCGCATGACGCCCTGCTGATCGCCAGTCCCGAATACAACAGTTCGGTGCCGCCGCTGCTGAAAAACACGATCGACTGGGTATCGCGCGAATGGCAGGGCGAGTCGGGACTGGTGCCCTACCAGAACAAGGTCGCCGCCATCCTTGCCGCATCGCCGGGGACGTTCGGCGGCATGCGCATGCTGCCGCACCTGCGGCAGATCCTGAACACGCTGGGCGTGCTGGTGCTGCCCGGGCAATTCTCGCTGTCGCACGCCGACAAGGCATTCGACGAAGAGAACGGTGCGCTCAAATCGCCGGCACGCCTGCATGCGCTGGTGCTGGACCTGGTGAACACCAGCACGGCCCTCGTCCGCACGGCCGGCTGAACATGAAAAAAGCGCCCCGAAGGGCGCCTGCATCTGCAAAGCAACACTTGCCTGGCCGACAGCCGTGTCTGGCGTGCGGTGGGGCACACCGACTGGCCGGCGGCGCAATCAGCGCGGGAGCGCGGTGCCGTGGAGGCCCGGGGCCGGCGTCTGGACCGGCGCTGCGTGGCTGAAACCGGCATAACACGACAGGGCGGCGACCAGGGCCAGACACAGGGTGAATCCCGGCGCACTCCCGGTTCGGTAGCTGCAGCGGTTATCGGTCGAGCGGACGGGGAACGGGCATTGATGCGACATGGGACCTCCTGTTTCTAAGCCTGCCGCAATCCGGGCAGCGACGCACCATGCCATTTGGCTTGCCTGGCAGCCCCGCCATCTGGATTCCCCAGACCGGAAGCATTGCGTCTCCGCCTCGCGACGGATTTGCCCTTGTACGGCTTATCAACAGTAACGACGGTTTTTCGACAGACTTGAGGCGGGCGGGCAACAAACCCGAAAAATAATGTGCCGATTGATCAATCAGTTAAGACAACCGCCCAGCCCATCCTGAATCCCGTCCAAAACGAAAGGCCCCTTGCGGGGCCTCTCGTTCGGCTTTTGCAGCGGTCCACCGCCTGAAGCGTCGGGCTTACTGCGACAGCATCCGGTCCTTGGCCACGAAGTACTTGCGGGCATAGGCAACCAGCTGGCCGTCGCCGGGATGGTCGACGGTTTCGATGCCGACCACGCGCTCCACCACGTCGTGGTCGTGCGAATGGATATGCTTGATCAGTTCCAGCTTGGCATGGCCGGGGCCGACGATCAGGATTTCCTGGGCGCCTGCCAGCGCCTCGACGACCTCGTGGTAGTACTGCTGGTCTTCGGGCTGGCGGCTGCCGCTGACCGATCCGCGCTTACGCTGCAGGTGACGCGGCGGATTGGCCGGATGAACCACCGACTTCTCGACGTCGTCCGGGCTGATGTGCATGACGCGGGCTTCGTTGTGGTCGAGCCAGACGACGGCATGGTAATGGGACATGATTTCCTTTCAGGATTAAACGAGACCAACAGGTCTTGAATATTGTACGCGAGCGCGGCGCGTTCGAACCGCGCGGTTTTACTTCACGGCTTCCTTCAGCTGCTCGAGGATGGCTGGGTTCTCCAGCGTCGAGACGTCCTGGGTGATTTCCTCGCCCTTGGCGATCGCGCGCAACAGGCGGCGCATGATCTTGCCGGAGCGGGTCTTGGGCAGGTTGTCGCCGAAGCGGATTTCGTCGGGCTTGGCGATGGGGCCGATTTCCTTACCGACCCAGTCGCGCAGTTCGGCGGCGATCTTCCTGGCGTCCTCGCCGACCGCGCGCGCGCCTTTCAGCACCACATAGGCCACCACCGCCTCGCCCTTGATTTCGTGCGGACGGCCGACCACGGCGGCCTCGGCGACGCGCGGGTTGGACACCAGCGCGGACTCGATTTCCATCGTGCCGAGGCGATGGCCAGACACGTTCAGCACGTCGTCGATGCGGCCCATGATCCAGAAGTAGCCATCCAGATCACGGTGCGCCGAGTCGCCGGCGAGATAGGTCTTGCCGCCGAGTTCCTCGGGAAAATAGGTTTTCCTGAAGCGGTCCGGATCGTTCCACAGCGTGCGCAGCTGCGACGGGAACGGGCGCTGAATCACCAGATAGCCGCCCTGCCCCTTTTCCACCGGGCCGCCGTGCTCGTCGGTGATTGCGGCCATGATGCCGGGCAGCGGCAAGGTGCAGGAGCCGGGCTTGGTCGGCACCGCGCCGGGCAGCGGCGCGATCATGTTGGCGCCGGTCTCGGTCTGCCACCAGGTGTCGACAATGGGGCAGCGCCCGCCGCCGATCACCTCGTGGTACCACATCCAGGCTTCGGGGTTGATCGGCTCGCCGACCGTGCCCAGCAGTCGCAGCGACCCGAGGTCGTATTGCCCGGGCAGTTCGGAGCCGAGCTTGATCAGGCTGCGGATCGCGGTCGGCGCGGTGTAGAAGGTCGTGACCTTGTGCTTGGCGACGGTCTCCCAGAAGCGTCCGGCGTGCGGATAGGTGGGAATGCCCTCGAAGATCACCTCGGTCATGCCCAGCGCGAGGGGGCCGTAGGCGACGTAGGTATGGCCGGTGATCCAGCCGACGTCGGCGGTGCACCAGTAGACGTCGGAATCGGGCTTGGCGTCGAACACCCATTCCATGGAAAGAATGGCGCCCAGCAGGTAGCCGCCGGTGGAGTGCTGCACGCCCTTGGGCTTGCCGGTCGATCCCGAGGTGTAGAGGATGAACAGCGGATGCTCGGCTGACACCCACACCGGCTCGCAGGTCTCGGCCTGGGTCAGGGTCAGCTCGTGCCACCACAGGTCGCGCGAGGACCAGTTCACCTCGCCGCCGGAGCGGCGGTAGACCACCACGCGCTCGACGCAGGAGGTGTCGCCCATCGCCAGCGCCTCGTCGACCGCCCGTTTCAGCGGCACCGCCTTGCCGCCGCGCAGCGATTCGTCGGCCGTGACGATCACTTTGGCGCGGGCGTCCTCGATGCGCTCGAACAGGCTCTTCGCCGAAAAACCGCCGAACACCACCGAATGGATGGCGCCGATGCGCGCGCAGGCCTGCATCGCGACCACCGCCTCGATGCTCATCGGCATGTAGACGATGACGCGGTCGCCCTTCACCACGCCGAGCGATTTCAGGCCGTTGGCGAACTGGCAGACGCGAGCGTGCAGTTCCTTGTAGCTGACCTTCGTCACCGCACCGTCGTCGGCCTCGAAGATCAGCGCGGTCTTGTCGCCCCGGGTCGCCAGGTGGCGGTCGAGGCAGTTGTAGGAAACGTTCAGCTCGCCGTCGTCGAACCACTTGTAGAACGGCGCCTGGCTCTCGTCCAGCGTGCGGGTGAACGGCCTGTTCCAGGCGATGGTCCGGCGCGCCTGCTCGGCCCAGAAGCCCTCGTAATCGGTCTCGGCCTGCCGGCACAGCGCCTGATAGCCTTCCATGCCTGACACGTTGGCCTGCTTGACGAAAGCGTCGGCAGGCGGGAATACGCGGGTTTCGGTCAGAATCGACTCGATGGCAGCCATATCGTCTCTCCACTGATAGAGTGTTTGGTAACGTCGCGATTCTAATTCAAACCACCCTGATCCAAGCCATGAGCCTTTCCCCACTCGACCGCGTTGCGCGCTGTTCCCGTTATGGCCGCCGCCTGCTGGCGGCGCAGCCGCAACTGGCCGACTCCGTGGCTTCACAGCTCGATCGGGGCGTCAGCCGCGAGGCGATGCAGGCCTTCCTCGCCGAGCCGCCCTGCGCCGACGAGGCCGCGCTGCATCAGCGTCTGCGGCAACTGCGCCAGCGCGTGTGGCTGGTCGCCACTGCGCGCGACCTGGCGGGAAGCGCCGATCTGGCCGAGGTGACCGCCACCTGGAGCACGCTGGCCGAGGTCTGCATCGGCACGGCGCTCGACTTCCACCACGCGCAACTCGCCGCCCGCCACGGCGAGCCGCGCGACGAAAACGGCCAGCCGCAGCAGATGGTCGTCGTGGCCATGGGCAAGCTCGGCGGCGGCGAGCTCAACGTGTCGTCCGACATCGATCTCATTTACCTCTATCCGGATGAAGGCGACACCGCAGCCGACGACGCGGCCGCGTCCATACGCCCGCTCAGCAACCACGAATTCTTCATCCGCCTCGGGCGCAAGCTGACCGCCGCGCTGGGCGAGGCCACCGCCGACGGCTACGTGTTCCGCGTCGACCTGAGGCTGCGGCCGTGGGGCGACTCCGGCCCGTTCGCGATGGGCTTCGCGATGCTGGAGGATTATCTGGTCGCGCAGGGACGGCCGTGGGAGCGCTACGCCTGGATCAAGGCGCGCCCGCTCACCGGGGCTCGACACGACGAACTGATGCAGATCGTGCGTCCCTTCATTTTTCGCAAATACCTCGACTTCGGTGCGTTTGCCGCGATCCGCGATCTGCACGTGCAGATCCGCCGCGAGGTGGCGCGCCGCGAAATGGCGCACAACGTCAAGCTCGGGCCCGGCGGCATCCGCGAGATCGAATTCACCGCGCAGGTGTTCCAGCTCATCCGCGGCGGCCAGATCGCGGCGCTGCAGCAGCGGCCGACGCTGGTCGTGCTGGGCGAACTGGTCAGGAGCGGGCTGATGACGGCGGACGCGCAGCAGGAACTCGCCGCCGCCTACGACTTTCTGCGCCGGCTGGAACATCGCATCCAGTATCTCGACGACGCGCAGACCCAGCTGCTGCCGGACGATGCCGACTCGCAGGCGATGCTCGCCGAAGCGATGGGGTTTGCCGGCCACGAGGCCTTGCTCGCCGCGCTCGACCGCCATCGCAACAAGGTCACGCGCCATTTCGAGCAGGTGTTCGCGGCACCGCAAACCGACCAGAACAGCCATCCGCTGACTGCCGTGTGCTGCGGCACGGCGGACGCCGACACCACCCAGGCGCTGCTGGAAAACGCAGGCTACGACGACCCGCAGCGCGTGCTGGCGACGCTCGACACGCTGCGCCAGAACACCGCGCGGCTGGCCGAGTCGACGCAGCTGATGCTCAATGCGCTGCTGCCGCCGGCGCTCGAGGTCATCGGCAGCCAGCCCGACCCGATGGCCACGCTGGAACGCTTCGCCGCATTGGTGCAGGCCATCGCGCGCCGCTCCACCTATCTGGCGCTGCTCGCCGAATACCCGGCGGCGCTGCGGCAGCTGGTGCGCCTGCTGGCGGCGAGCCCGTGGGCGGCGCAGATGATCACGCAGCAGCCGCAGCTGCTGGACGAGCTGATCGCGCCGCAGCACCTGATGAGCGTGCCCGACTGGAGCCAGCTCGCCGCTCAGCTGCGCGCCGAACTCGATGCCCATCCCGGCGACACCGAAGCGCAGATGGATGCGCTGCGCCGCTTCAAGCGGGCGCAGACGCTGCGCCTGCTGGCGCAGGACGTGGCGGGCCGGCTGACGCTGGAAGCGCTGTCCGACCACCTGTCGTATCTGGCCGACACGCTCCTGTATGAAACCCTGGCGCGCTGCTGGGCCGGGCTGAAGACGCGCCACCGCGACGATGCGCGCTTCGCCGTCATCGGCTACGGCAAGCTCGGCGGCAAGGAGCTCGGTTATGCCTCCGACCTCGACCTGGTGTTCCTCTACGACGACGCCGACGAGCGCGCGCAGGAAATCTACGCGCGCCTGGCACAACGCATCAACACCTGGCTCGGCACCCTCACCTCGGCCGGCATGCTCTACGAGACCGACCTGCGCCTGCGCCCCGACGGCGCCTCGGGCCTGCTGGTGAGTTCGACCGAGGCCTTCCGCGACTATCAGCTGCATCACGCCTGGCTGTGGGAACACCAGGCGCTGACGCGCGCCCGCTTCGTCTGCGGCGACAGCGAAATCGGCGCAAGCTTCGAGACCCTGCGCCGCGAGGTGCTGTGCCTGCCGCGCGATGCGGCAAAGCTGCGCGAGAACGTCCTGGCGATGCGCGAAAAAATGCACGCCGGCCACGTCAACGAGTCGGAGCTATTCGACCTCAAGCATGACCACGGCGGCATCGTCGACGTCGAATTCTGCGTGCAGTATCTGGTGCTGCGGCATTGCAGCACGCATCCCGAGCTGGCCGACAACGTCGGCAACATCGCCCTGCTGCAACGCGCGGGCGCGGCCGGACTGGTCCCGTCCGCGCTCGCGCAGGCCGCCGCCGACGCCTACCGCGAGCTGCGCCGCCAACAGCATGCGATCAAGCTTTCCGGCGCAGACTATGCGCGCGTGCCGCCGGCCGCCGTGGAAACCATCCGAAAATCGGTCAACGCATTGTGGGCCGAGGTCATGGGCGCTGCGCGCTAGGCGCGGTTGTACAGCCAGCCGCGCCGTACCATGGCCTTCTCGGCCTCGACGCCGAAAAACACCACCGAAGACAGCGCCAGACAGGCCGCCAGCTCGCCCAGGTTCAAGGGCTCGGTCCTGAAAATGGGATTGAGCCAGGGCACATAGAGCACGGCCATCTGCAGCGCGAAGGTCAGCAGCAGCGCGCCGATCAGCATGCGGTTGGAGAACGGTCCGATTAAGAACAGCGACTCGCGCTCGGAGCGGATCGCCAGCACATGGCCGAGCTGCGACAGCGTCAGCACCGTGAACACCATGCTCTGCCAGTGCGCCGAGCCGGTATGTATCGCCCACGCCTGCGTCAGCAGCGAGACGCCGCCCATCAGCAGCCCCACCCACAGGATGTGCTGCCACATGCCGTGGGCGAAGATGCTTTCCTTCGGCGGCCGCGGCGGACGCTGCATGACGTCGCGCTCGGCTCGTTCGTTGGCGAGCGCCAGCCCCGGCAGGCCGTCGGTGACCAGGTTGATCCACAGGATATGGATCGGCAACAGCGGGATCGGCAGGCCGAGGAAAGGCGCGAGGAAAATGGTCCAGATTTCGCCCGAGTTGCTCGTCATGGTGTATTTGACGAACTTGCGGATGTTGTCGAAGATGCGGCGGCCTTCGCGAACCGCATGAACGATGGTGGCGAAGTTGTCGTCGAGCAGCGTCATGTGCGCCGCCTCGCGCGCCACGTCGGTGCCCCCCTTGCCCATGGCGACGCCGATGTCGGCCATCTTCAAGGCCGGCGCGTCGTTGACGCCGTCGCCGGTCATGGCGACGAACTCGCCGCGGTCCTGCAGCGCCCGCACGATCTTGATCTTCTGCTCGGGGTTGATGCGCGCATACACCCGCACCGACTCCACCTCGCGCTCGAAGTCCGGCAGGCTCAGTCGCGCCAGCTCGCTGCCGGTGAGCACGCGTCCGCCGTCCTCGATGATGCCGAGGCGACTGGCGATGGCGCGCGCGGTGGCGGGATGGTCGCCGGTGATCATCACCGGGATGATGCCGGCAGCCTTGCAGGCAGCGACCGCTTCGGCCGCCTCGGCGCGCGGCGGATCGATCAGGCCGGCCAGGCCGATGAAAGTCAGCCCGGCCTCCAGTGTGGCCGCATCGAGCGTGTCCGGCACCGCCGGCAGCCGCTTCAGCGCAAAGGCCAGCACCCGCAGCCCCTGCGCAGCCAGCTGCTCGGCTTCGTCCTGCAGCGCCGCCTGATCGATGGCCACGACGCCCTCAGCGGCCAGCTGATCGATACACAGCGACAGCACGCCCTCGGGTGCGCCCTTCACCAGCATCAGCACACCCTCGCCGTCGCGATGCAGCGTGCTCATGCGCGCGCGCTCGGAATCGAAGGGGAGTTCAGCCTGGCGCGGCAAGCCTGTCTGCAATTCAGCCTGACTGAACCCCGCTGCCTCAGCAGCTTCGAGCAGGGCAGTTTCGGTGGGGTCGCCGCTCAGTTTTCCGTCGGCACCGGTCACGGCATCGTTGCACAGTGCCATGGCGAGCCCCAGTTCCCGCCAGGGCGAGCCCACCGCATCTTGAAACCCGGGCCGGGTTCTGCCCGCGGCCAGCACGCAGTCGACCTGCATCTGGTTCAACGTCAGCGTGCCGGTCTTGTCTGAGCAGATATAGGTGACCGAGCCGAGCGTTTCCACTGCAGGCAGCCGGCGGATCAGTGCATTCTGCTTGACCATGCGCGCCGCCACCAGCGCGAGCGAAATGGTGACCACCGCCGGCAGCGCCTCGGGGATGGCCGCGACCGCGAGGCTGATCGCGGTGAGCAGCATCAGCATCGGCGGTTCGCCGCGCAGCCAGCCAGCGATGAAAATGATGACACAGATCGCCAGCACCCACATCGCCAGATTCCGGCCGAAACGCGTCAGGCGCTTTTGCAGCGGCGTCTTGCCGGATTCGCCGGACAGCAGCGCGGCGATCTTTCCCAGCTCGGTCTGCATGCCGGTCGCGACCACCAGGCCGCGCGCACGGCCATAGGTCGCCACTGTTCCCTTATAGGCCAGGTTGAGACGGTCGCCGAGCGGCAGGTCGGTCTGGTGCAATGTCGCGAGTTGCTTTTCGACTGGCTGCGATTCGCCGGTGAGCGCGGACTCGTCGACCTTGAGCGAGGCCAACTCGGTCAGGCGCAGGTCGGCCGGCAGGATGTTGCCGGCCTCCAGTTCAACCAGGTCGCCGGGCACCAGATCGACTGCGTCGATCAGGCCGGGCTGGCCGTCGCGGATCACGCGCGCCTGCGGGCTGGCCATCTGCCTGAGCGCCGCCATCGCGCGCTCGGCGCGGAATTCCTGGACAGAGCCGAGGATGCCGTTGAGGAACACGATGACCACGATGGCGATGGTGTCCTGCACGTCGCCGATGATGCCGGCGATGACGGCCGCGGCAATCAGCACCAGGATCATGAAATCGGTGAACTGCGACGCCAGCATGACGAGCGGATGGCGTCGCCCATGCTCCTGCAGCACGTTGGGGCCAACCCGCTCCAGCCGCTCGGCCGCATCCGGCAGCGAGAGCCCCCGCTTCAGGTCGGTGCCGAGATCTGCCGCCGCTCCCTCGCCGTCGAGGCAATGCCAGTGATGTTCGGTGGAATCAGTGGCCATAGAGATAGAGAAAGAGCGTGTTCAACAGGTAGATGACAAGCAGCATCACGCTGATCCAGCTGACCGAGCGCAGTACGCGCGAGGTCGGCCGCATCACCAGGCCGACCACGGCGAGGCCGCTCATCATCATGGCCGAGAAGGCCGAGGCGGCATGCGAGATCGCAACGTCGGCGAACAGTGGGCCGGGCAGATACGCCAGGTCGTCGATTGCGAGAATGGCGATATTGAACAGGTTGCTGCCGAACAGGTTGCCGATGGCCAGATCGACCGCGCCCATGCGCAGGGCGGCCACCGTGACCACGACTTCAGGAGCGGACGTGATTGCAGCGACAAACAGCGTGCCCACGAAACTTTGTTGCCAGGCCATGACCATGGCCAGGTCCCTGGCGACAAACGGCAGCCAGATGCCGGCCGCCATCACTGCAACCGCAGCGATGACATAACCTCGCACCGCCTGCTTCAGACTGATTCCCGGGTAGAGTTCGACACGATCTTCCACATATTCGCTGACCTGAGCCTGCTCGTAACGATAGAGCGAACGCATGGCCAGCCCGTACAACAGCAGAATGACCGGCGTGTAGAGGCCGACGTGGCCAATGGAAGGGATCGTCCCCGCGCGATAGAGCAGCAGATTGAACCCGGCGAAGCCGATCAGCGCAATGCCATAGCCGGCAGACAGCACGTTGCCTTGCCGTGCACGCGTATAGACGGATTCCTTGCGATAGAGGAAATCCAGAAGCACGATGATGAGGAGGTTGAACACGCAGCTCCCCATGATGTCGCCCACCGCGATATCCGGCACCTTGGCGACTGTCACCGAAGACAAGCCCGTAACCAGTTCAGGTAGCGACGTCACCGTGGCCAGCAGGATCAGTCCCACCCAGCCGCGGCTCATCCCGCTTTTCTCGGCGATGATGTCGCCGTAGCGCGACAGCCGCACACCCGCAACGCCGATCACGGCAAGACAGGCGAACAGCGAAACCCAGATGGCTGCGAGATTCTGCATGATGGGCGAAAATGCGGCTCCCGATCCGCGCGCCTTGAGCGCACGCTAGAACTCCACGAACACAATAGAAACAGCGAGACCAAGCGCATGCTGAAGGCGCACGCGAAAGGATGCAAGCGTTGCCGCACACGCTGCGGTGAACGCGCGGAGACAGAACCTGCGCTTGCCGGCTGGGGCTGCCGTGCGTGTCAGCGCTTGCGACGGGAGGTCTTGCGACGCTGCCAGGCGCGCACGATGCGCAGCCGCCAGGCCCAGTGCACGGCAAAATAAATCAACACAGACAGACACACAGCCAGCGTCAGCAACCCCATCGCCAGCGGCGCCCCCACCGTGGTCAGGCGGTCCATCCACAACGCCAGTCCGGTCGCCGTCCTGGCCGCGACCCTGTCGAGGTTGACCTCGGCCACAGGCACATCGGCGCTCCCCAGCATCCAGGCGCCCAGATGATAGGCTGCGTAGTACACCGGCGCGAAGGTGATCGGATTGGTGATGAGCGTGCTGCCGACCGCGGCCGGAATGTTTGCGCGCAGCAACAGCGCCGTCACCGCGGCGAAGAATATCTGCGCCACCGGGATCAGCAGGCCGAAGAAGACGCCGACGGCCAGGCCCATGGCGATGCCCCGGCGGTTGACATGCCACAGCCGCGGGTGATGCAGCGTGGGCCCCAGCCAGCGCAGCGCGCGATGTTCACGCAGGGCGTGGGGGTCGGGAAGAAAGCGGCGGAAATGCTCGGGCAGCATCAGATTATGTCAGGCAGCGGAATTGGAGTGGGTTTCTAGTCGCTATGACGGCGTGATCGGCAGAAAGATTGAGCCCCTGCAAGCTCACGGCCCCCTCGACCCAGGCGTGCGCCGTGTCAGGACGGGTGTGCAGCCCGGGAGGGAGTAGGGAACAGGCATTGCGCTACCATGTCCTTGAGATGTACCAGAATTCTACGGGTACGCCGACCGAACGGAGCCTCGCTTTGCAGACAAACGAACATCCGCCACGCTGGCACAGCCTGTCCGCCCGCGACACCCTGGGCTGTCTAGACGCATCGCGCAGCGGCCTGACCCCGGACGCCGTCGAGGCGCGGCGCGCGCAATACGGCGACAACCGCCTGCCGCCGCCACAGCGCCAGCCGGCCTGGCAGCGCCTGCTGCTGCAGTTCCACAACGTGCTGATCTACGTGCTGCTGGCCGCCGGCGTCATCACCGCGCTGCTCGGCCACTGGCTCGATTCCGGCGTGATCTTCGGCGTGGTGATCATCAACGCGGTGATCGGTTTCATTCAGGAGGGGCGCGCCGAAGAAGCGCTCGACGCGATCCGCAGCATGCTGTCGCCGCACGCCACCGTCACCCGCTCCGGCGAGCGTCACGAAATTCCCGCCGAGGACCTGGTGCCGGGCGACATCGTGCACCTAACTTCGGGCGACCGCGTGCCGGCCGATCTCAGGCTGATTGACGTCAAGAGCCTGCGGGTGATGGAGGCCGCGCTGACCGGCGAATCGCTCGCGGTCGACAAGCAGGTCGATGCGGTTGCGGAAGATGCCGCGCTCGGCGACCGCGCCAGCATGGCCTGGTCGGGCACGCTGGTCACCTACGGCCAGGGCACCGGCGTGGTGACGGCCACCGGTACCGCCACCGAGCTGGGGCGCATCAGTACGCTCCTGGCAACCGTCGAGAAGCTCACCACGCCGCTGTTTAAGCTGATGGCACGTTTCGGCCAGTGGCTGGCGGGCGTCATCCTGCTGCTGTCGGGCCTGATCTTCGCCTTTGGCGTATGGGTGCGCGAGTACCCGGCAAGCGAGATGTTCCTCGCCGCGGTGGGGCTGGCGGTGGCAGCGATCCCCGAAGGCCTGCCGGCGATCATGACCATTACGCTCGCCATCGGCGTCACCCGCATGGCGCACCGCCACGCGATCATCCGTCGCCTGCCGGCAGTGGAAACGCTGGGCGCGGTCAGCGTCATCTGCTCCGACAAGACCGGCACCCTGACCCGCAACGAAATGACGGTGCAGGCCGTGATCGGCGCCGACGGCATGTTTGAGGTGTCGGGCAGCGGCTACGCCCCTGAGGGCGGCTTTGCCCGCGACGGCGTGCAGGTCGACCCCGGCTCGCAGCCCCTGCTGCGGGACGTGGCGCACGCCGCCCTGCTGTGCAACGACGCCGAACTGCGCGACACCGACGCCGGCTGGCTGCTGGCCGGCGACCCCACCGAGGGCGCGCTGCTCACCCTGGCGATGAAGGCCGGGCTCGACCTGCGCCAGACCCGCGAAGCGCTGCCGCGCAGCGACGTCATCCCGTTCGAGTCCGAGCACCGCTTCATGGCGACGCTCAACCACGACCACGACGGGCGCGGCTTCATTTATCTCAAGGGCGCGCCGGAGCGGGTACTGGCCTTGTGCGAGACGCAGCGCGGCACGGACGGCGAGGCGCCGCTCGATCCCGATTTCTGGCATGCGCCCATGGAAACCGCCGCCGCCGAGGGCATGCGGCTGCTGGCGCTGGCCGTGCGGCACGAAACCACGACGACGCTGAACTTCTCCGACATCGAGGACGGCGGCTTCACTCTGCTGGCGGTGCTGGGGCTGGCCGACCCGCCACGCGAGGAGGCCATCAAGGCGGTCGCCACCTGCCGCGCGGCCGGCATCAGGGTCAAGATGATCACCGGCGACCACGCCGCCACGGCGCAGGCCATCGGCAAACAGCTCGGGCTCAGCGAATCGGGACGGGCGGTAACCGGCGCCGCGACCGAGACCCTCGACGACGTGCAACTGCGCGACGTGGTCGCGAAAACCGATATCTTCGCCCGCGCCAGCCCTGAGCATAAGCTGCGTCTGGTCGAGGCCCTGCAAAGCTTGGGACACGTCACCGCGATGACCGGCGACGGCGTCAACGACGCGCCGGCGCTGCGGCGCGCCGACGTCGGCGTGGCCATGGGCAAGAAAGGCACCGAGGCCGCCAAGGAAGCGGCGGAAATGGTGCTCGCAGACGACAACTTCGCCTCGATCGCGCACGCCGTCGAGGAAGGCCGCACCGTCTACGGCAACCTGAAGAAGGCCATCGTCTTCATCCTGCCCACCAACGCGGCGCAAGCCGGCATGGTGCTGATCGCGATCCTGCTCGGGCTCACCCTGCCGATCACCCCGGTGCAGATCCTGTGGATCAACATGGTGACGGCGGTGACGCTGGCGCTGGCACTCGCCTTCGAGCGCCCCGAGCCCGAAGCCATGCGCCAGCCGCCGCGTGATCCGGGCGAGCCGCTGCTGACGCGCTTCATGCTGTGGCGCATCGCCTTCGTCACCGTGTTCCTGGTGGCCGGATCGCTCGGCCTGTTCCTGTGGGAAATGGAACGCGGCGTGCCAATCGAGATCGCCCGCACTGCAGCCGTCAACGCCCTGGTGATGGGCGAGATCTTCTACCTCTTCAACTGCCGCCGTCTCACTGCACCGGTCGTCGGCTGGTCCGGCTTCTTCGGCAACCGGGCGGTGCTGATCGCCATCGGCGTGCTGGTCGTGCTGCAGGGGCTGTTCACCTACCTGCCGGTGATGCAGGCGCTGTTCGCCACCGCCGCGCTCGACGTCGCCGCCTGGAGTCGCATCATCCTGTTCGGGATCGTCGTCTACAGCGTGGTTGAGATCGAGAAGGCCGTGATCCGTGGGCGGACCCGCCCTGCCGGCTTACGCTAGCGCCATGGACCTGATCAACCAGTTCGTCCTCGCGGGTGCCGTACTGCTGTTGCTGGCCATCCTCGCCAGCGCACTCTCGTATCGCATCGGCATGCCGCTGCTTCTGGTGTTTCTTGCGGTCGGCATGCTGGCCGGCGAGGATGGTCCGGGCGGCATCCAGTTCGACGACAGCGGCATCGCCTATACGGTGGGCAGCCTGGCACTCGCCGTCATCCTGCTCGACGGCGGTCTGAACACCCGTGCCGAGAGCTTCCGGGCCAGCCTGCGTCCAGCAACGGTGCTCGCCACCCTTGGCGTTGTGATCACCTGCGTGATCACCGGCCTGTTCGCCGCCTGGGTACTTGACTTCGGTTTGCTGGAAGGGATGCTGGTCGGCGCGGTCGTGGGCTCGACCGATGCCGCGGCAGTGTTCGCCCTGCTTCATGCCAAGGGACTGACGCTGAAGGAGCGGGTGGCCGCCACGCTGGAGATCGAATCCGGCAGCAACGACCCGATGGCGGCGCTGCTCACCATCGCCTTCATTGAGCTGATTCTCGCCGGCCAGCGCACGCCCGGCTGGGAAACGCTCGGACTCCTGGTCCAGCAGATGGGGCTCGGCCTAGTCACCGGCCTCGGCGGCGGCTGGCTGCTGGTATGGCTGACCAACCGCCTGCCGCTGGAGCGCGGCATGTATCCGATGCTGATCCTTGCCGGCGGATTGTTACTCTACAGTCTCACCACGGTGTTGGGCGGCAGTGGATTTCTTGCCATTTATCTGGCCGGTGTCGTGGTCGGCAACCGCAGTCCGCGCGAAGCGAGCAACATCCTGCAGGTCCACGACGGCATGGCCTGGCTGGCACAGATCGGCATGTTCCTGATGCTGGGCCTGCTTGCCACGCCGAGCGACCTCGTCGCGCACGCGCCTGAGGCGCTCGCGATTGCGCTGGTGCTGATGTTCGTCGCGCGGCCGCTGGCGGTGTGGCTGTGCCTGCTCCCCTTCCACTTCCCCTGGCGCGAGCAGGTGTTCATCTCCTGGGTCGGCCTGCGCGGTGCGGTGCCCATCATCCTTTCCCTGTTCCCGCTGCTCGCCGGCATTCCGGAGGCCGCCCTCATTCTCGATGTTGCTTTCTTCGTCGTACTGATTTCGCTGACCGTCCAGGGATGGTCTATTCCAGCGCTGGCCCGTCGCCTGCGCCTGCAGGTGCCGCCAGCACCTGAACCGACTGAGCGCCATGACCTCGCTGCAGGCCAATCGAGCGGCCACGCTTTCTATGGTTACCGGATCACGGCGGATGCACCGCTCGCCGGACAGGAGGCGAATGCATTGCGGCTCCCCGGCTCGGCGCGTCCGGTCGCGGTCCTCAGGGGCAGCGAGGCGGTGCCGCCGGAATCCGCCGGCACGCTGGCTTCCGGAGACATGCTCTACGTTCTCGCGCGAACAACGGAAAGCGATGCGCTGAGCGATTTGCTGATCAGGCCCGAGGCGCCGGCCTACCTGGAAAAGCGCCAGTTCTATGGCGACTTCGTGCTGCGCGGCGACTCGCAGATTGCAGCGGTTTCGGCACAGTACGATCTGCCCTTGCCGGAAACGATGGCTGAGCTGACCCTGGAGGAATTCCTTTCCTTGAAGCTGCGCGGCAAGCCGGTGGTCGGTGACCGCGTCCGCCTGGGCAAGTTGGAGTTCGTGGTGCGCACCGTGAATGAAGGCCGCGTCACCCAGGTAGGCTTGCGGATTCCGACCCATCTCGAAGATGCCACCTGATACCGCTGACGGCCTCCCTCTTTTGACCGATTGCAGTGTCCCATTCGGCAAGGGGGGTGAATCGGCTACCCTAGAATAACGAATGATCGACAAGGCAATACAAAGACGATGCATGAACCCTTTGCCGAATTCGCCCTGCTCCTGATCATCACGGCCGCGGTCAGCGCACTCGCGGTGCGGCTTCGCCAGCCGGTGCTGATCGCTTACATCGCGGTGGGTATCCTGGTGGGGCCGGCCGGATTCTCGCTGGTGACGGCGCATGACCAGATCGACCTGCTGGCGCAAATCGGCATTACCGTGCTGCTGTTCGTGGTCGGGCTGAAGCTGGACCTGCGCCATATCCGCCACATCGGCGCGGTGGCGCTCGCGACCGGCCTCGGTCAGCTCACGTTCACCATCCTGTTTGGCTTCTTCATCATCCTTGCCCTCGGCAAGGGCTGGATGGAGGCACTGTATGTGGCAGTCGCGCTGACGTTTTCCAGTACCATCATCGTGGTCAAACTGCTGTCCGACAAGCGCGAGCTGGACTCGCTGCACGGCCGCATCGCGGTCGGCTTCCTGATCGTACAGGACCTTGCCGTGGTCATCGCGATGATGGTGATGAGCGGGCTTGGTGGCATGGGTGAAGAGGCCGGAGGGGGTACGCTGATCCTGACCCTGCTGGCGCGTCTGGGCGGCGCCGCACTGCTGCTGCTCGTTCTGATGCGCTACGTGCTGCCGCGCATCGTCCACACCCTGGCGCGCTCGCAGGAACTGCTGCTGATTTTCGCGATCGCCTGGGGCACCGCGCTGGCCGCGCTCGGCGAATATGCCGGCTTCAGCAAGGAGGCCGGGGCCTTCCTCGCCGGCTTCTCGCTCGCCTCGACGGCATACCGGGAAGCGATCAGCGCACGACTCGTCAGCATCCGCGATTTCCTGCTGCTGTTCTTTTTCCTCGACCTCGGTTCCAAGCTTCACTTCTCCACCCTCGGCGACGAGATCGGCACCTCCATCGTGCTGTCGCTGTTCGTGCTGATCGGCAACCCGCTGATCGTGATGGCGATCATGGGCTACATGGGCTATCGCAAACGCACCGGATTTCTCGCCGGGCTGACCGTGGCGCAGATTTCTGAGTTCTCCATCATCTTCGTCGCCATGGGCATCAGCCTGGGACATGTTGGCAACAGCGCGCTCGGGCTGACCACGCTGGTCGGCCTCATCACGATCGCGCTGTCGTCCTACATGATCCTCTACTCGCAGCGTTTGTACGCGTGGGTGGCACCCTGGCTGGGTCCATTTGAACGGCTGCACCCCTTCAGAGAACTCGCAGTCGAGCACGCACAGCGTGACAACAAGCGCCCCGACATCATCGTCTTCGGTCTTGGGCGCTACGGAAGCCGGCTCGCGCACACGCTCAGACAGCAAGGTATCAACGTAGTCGGCGTCGATTTCGACCCCGAGGTGGTTCGGGCGCAGCAGCATCACGGGCTGGATGCACGCTTCGGCGACGGTGAGGCGCCCGACTACATCGAAAGTTTGCCGATCGCACACACCCCCTGGATCGTCAGCACCCTGCCCGACTATGCATCGAACTTCGCCCTGCTGCACGCGCTGAAAGAGCAGCATTATGACGGTCACATCGCCATCGTGGCACGCGACGAAAACGAAGCCGCCCGTCTGGGCAAACTCGACCAGATCGAAGTCATTCACCCCTTCAACCAGGCTGCCGATTTTGCCGCGCTCGATCTGGCCGCCCGCATCGCTTCCGCCGAACTGTCCCCCGAAAAGGAGTCGCCATGACCCGCACCGTGCTCGCCGCCACCGATTTTTCCGCACCCGCGCGCCATGCGCTGGAGCGCGCCGCCCTGCTTGTGCAGGCGCATTCCGATTCCCGCCTCACCCTCGCGCATGTGGTCAGCAGATCGGCGCTCGACAACCTGCGCCGTATCCTGCCGGGCAACGCCGCCGCGCTGGAAGCGCAACTGCTCGCCCAGGCAGAAAATGAACTGAACGAGCTTGCGACGAATCTGGCGGCGCACCACGGCTGCAGCATCGACACCGTGCTGGCACAGGGATCGGCACTCACTGCACTGTCCGAGCTTGTCGAGACACGGCAGATCGACCTGCTGGTGATGGGCGTGCGCGGCGCGCATTTCGTGCGCGAGCTGCTGCTCGGCTCCACCACCGAGCGGGTGCTGCGCAAGTCGCGCCGTCCCTTGCTCGCGGTCAAGCAGCGCCCGCAGTCGCCCTACCGGCGCGTCCTCGCGCCGGTCGATTTCTCCGACCATGCCGCCGCCGCCGTCAACGCCGCCCATGCCTGGCTGCCCGATGCCGACTTCGTGCTGCTGAATGCCTTCGAGGTGGAGCTGGAGAGCACGTTCCGGCTCGCCGGCATGGATGACAACCAGATTCATGAATACCGCATCCAGGCGCGCGACGCGGCGCAGCAGGCAATGGAGGCCTTCATCGGCAAGCTGCAGGTGCCCGCCCATAAACTGACGCGCCAGTTCGTGCATGGCGCTGCCACCCTGCGCATTCTCGAACACGAGCAGACCATGGACGCCGACCTCATCGTGATGGGAAAGCACGGCCAGTCGGTGATGGAGGAGCTCCTGCTCGGCAGCGTGACCAAACATGTACTGTCGCACTCCAGCAGCGACGTGTTCATCGCCGGGTTGGCAAAGGACGAGTCGGTTGCCCGCCCCGACGGACCGGCGGACTGCTAACATGGGGAGCAGCAAACCTGATGACTCTGGATGGAGACCGCCATGGAGATTCGTACGCTGCTTGCGCTGTTTGCCCTGCTCCCGATTTTTCCCCTGCACGCCGCCGAACCGGCTGCGCCCGCCAGGATGGGCACTTACTACGGTGCCAAGACGACCGAGTACCCCGCCTGGTTCAAGGACAGCTTTCTGCACCTGAAGGAAGACATCGACGAGGCGCGCAAAAACGGCAAGCGCGTCATCCTGATGTTCACCCAGGACGGCTGCCCGTATTGTTCGGCGCTGGTGGAGCGCAACCTGTCGCAGCGCGAGATCGAGGCCACGATGCGGCAGAAATTCGACGTCATCGCGGTCAACCTGTGGGGTGACAAGGAACTGGTCGGACTGGACGGCAGGACCTACACCGAAAAAAGCTACAGCGCGGCGCAGAAAATCCAGTTCACGCCCAGTCTGGTGTTTTTCGACGAGGCCGGAAAAACCCTGTTGCGGCTCAATGGCTATGTGCCGCCGGCGCGCCTGCAGGCCGCGCTCGACTGGGTAGGCGGACGCCATGAAAACACGGTTGCCTTCCGCGATTTCGTCGCCGCGCACGAAGTGCCGAAGCAGGCTTCGGGCGACATGATCAAACAGGACTTCTTCCTGAAGAACGCCACCGACCTGCGACGCCGCGGCAAGACGGCCAGACCGCTTGCCGTGTTTTTCGAGCAGAAGGACTGCCCCGATTGCGAAGTGCTTCACCGCCGCGTGCTGGCCGACCCCGAAACCCGCGACGTGATCGCGAAGTTCGACAACGTGCAGCTCGACATGTGGTCGCGCGAGCTGATCACCACGCCGGAGGGAAAACGCATGCCGGTGCGCGACTGGGTGCGCCGGCTCGGCGTCAACTATGCCCCCGGCATCGTGCTGTTCGACGCCGACGGCAAGGAGGTCATCCGCTGGGAATCGTCCTTCCGCGTATTCCACACCCTGGGCATGTTCGACTACGTCGCATCGAAGTCCTACCGCAAGGAGCCCAGCTTCCAGCGCTTCCTTGCCGCCAAGACCGAGCACATCCGCGAAGCCGGCCTGGACGTGAATATCTGGCGTTACGCCGACGAACCGGTTGCAGTGCCTCCGCATTAATCCGCACCCCGCACCCAGGTGCCGACCGGCCGGCCTTCGCTGCACACCCCATGCCCGCGACCGCGCGGCGCCATCCCGGCCCGTTCTGGCCACCGGTGCTCAGGACGATGAGCGCGGGGACCCGGAATTTCTGCGATGATTACCGTTTTGATGCCCGGAGAGCCCACTTGAGTTCACCCCCCCACGCCGCCAACGAAGCGCTGCGCCAGTTTCGCGTCATTTTCGGCGCGGTGCGCCAGCATTTTCAGGCAGTGGAAAAAGCCTGCGGCGTCAGCGGTGCGCAGATCTGGGCACTGGCCGCGCTGCGCCAGACTCCGGGCATGAAAGTGTCGGAACTGGCGCAGGCCCTGTCGATCCACGCCTCCACCGCGAGCAACCTGCTCGACAAAATCGAGAAAGCCGGCCTGATCCGGCGCGAGCGCAAGCACGCCGACCAGCGCGTGGTCCAGCTCTATCTCACTGCCGCGGGGGAAAAGGCACTCGAACAGGCACCGCAGCCGCTGACCGGCATCCTCACGCACGCGCTCGGCCAGTTGCCCGAGGATGCGCTGACGCGCCTGAACCAGGATCTCGCGGTGTTGATCGCCCACATGGGCGCAGTCAATATTCAGGACGCGCAGAAACCGCTGTCGGAACTCTGAGCCGCGGCAGGCCGCTCAGGCAGCCTTCCGCTGCAATACCAGCGGAAGGGGCGCGGCGTGTCCCTGTTTGTCCTGCCCCGCATACACGGTGAGATGCGGATAGGGTATCTCGATGCCGGCAGCGTCGAACGCCTTTTTCAGGCGATACAGATAGGCTCGCCGCACGCCCCATTGTTCCAGCGGCATCACCTTGAAACGGCAACGGATCACCACGGCCGAATCCGCCCAGTTGTCGACACCCGCGATTTCGATATCGTCGACGATCCTGCTGGAGAGCTCGGGATCGACACGCAATTCGGAGGCGACCTCCCGCATCACGTCGTATACAACGTCGATGTCTTCCCGGTAGGCCACGCCGACATCGATCACCGCGTAGGCGAAACCGCGGCTGCGGTTGGTCACCGTGTCGACCGTGCCGTTGGGGACGTAATGCACGCTGCCTTCGTAGTCGCGCAAACGGATGTAGCGCAGCGTCATTTCCTCGACCAGGCCGCCTTTGCCCGACACTTCGACGACGTCGCCCACCCGCACCTGGTTTTCCAGCAGCAGGAAAAAGCCCGTGAAATAATCCTTGACCAGGCTTTGTGCGCCGAAGCCGATGGCAATGCCGAGTACGCCGGCCGTGGCAAGGATGGGCGCGATGGAAATGCCGAGCTCCGAAAGGACCAGCATGCTGGCGACCAGGATAATGATCACGGTGGCAACGTAGCGGAATACGCGTTCCAGCGTATTGAGCCGCTTGACGCGTTCGAGATCGTCGACATCCTCCTGCATGCGCTTGCGCAATTGCTCCAGCATCTTGCGCATCACGCGCAAGGCCAGCCAGGTCAGCCCCAGAATGATGGCGACGTGTAGCGCGATCACGGCGAGATCGCGCCATTCGCCCAGATAGACAGTCAGGGTATTCAGATACTCCATGGTGAAGCCTCTCAGTGCTGACCCACTGCGCGCGCCAGCGGGCGGAATTGCAGGTGTTGAAACAGTTGCAGGTAACGGCCGGCTTCCTCGCGCTCCAGATTGCTGACGAACTTCCAGAACCCGTAAATGCGCGACAGCGTCATCATGCGTTCGGCATACAGCTTCCAGGTGTAGCGCGCGGCCACCCGTGCCAGCGCAGCATCCGAAATGCGCTGCCAGCGCGCCGGGTCGTTAGCGCACTGCTGCAGGAAATCGGCGATCGCCTCGGCGGCCGCGGCGCCGTCGTTGGGATCGATGTGGAATCCGGACTTGCCGTGCTCGATGATCTCGAGCGGCCCGCCGTAACGGGTGGCGAACACCGGCAGCCCCGACGCCATCGCCTCGATCAGGGTGAGGCCGAAGGCCTCGAACAGCGCAGGCTGAACGAACACGCCGCGGCAGTCGGCGACATGGCGATAGAGTTCGCCTGCGAGATTCTTGTCGAGCCGGGCGCCGAGCCAGCGCATCCGTCCGTCCAGCCGGTACTGGTCCATCAGCGCATGCATGCGCTCGATCTCCGCCCGTTCCTCCTCGTCTCCGGAAGCAGACGCATCGACGTGGCCGCCGATCACCACCAGATTGGCCGACTCGGCCAGACGCTCGCTGGCGCCGAACCATTCGGTCAGCCCGGACAGGTTCTTGATGCGGTCGAGCCGGGCCATGGTGAAGATCAGCGGCTTGCCGGGATCGTCGAACTGTCCTCGATGCGGCACCCCGGGATCGGAGGCATGGAGCAGGCGCTCGATATCGGGCATCAGCGAATGCAGCCGCCGCGCCGTGTCACTGTAGGGAAAATAGATGTCCGCATCGGCGCCCGGAGAGACGATATTGAACTTGGGGTCGAACAGGTCGATGCCGTCGACCACACGGTACAGCCCCGGCAGGGTGAACGCGCGATAGCTTTCGTACTGGCCGATGCTGTGCGCCGTACCGGCGATTTCCTGATAGGTGCTGGTGATGATGAAGTCGGCGTGATTCATGCCGATCAGATCGGCGGTGTACTGGCAGGCGAAGTGATAGGTCGGATCGTTGGCTTCCCAGTACAGCGCCGAGTGCAGGTACTTGGTCTGTTCCAGCGCATGGGCGATGTTGCACTGCGTCACGCCCAGTCGCGAAGACAGCAGGCTCGCCACCAGGTTGCCGTCGGAATAGTTGCCGATGATGAGGTCGGGGCGCCCCCCGAGCTTCGCCAGCGCCTCGCGTTCGACATGAGTCGCGAAGGTTTCCAGGTAAGGCCAGATCTCGAAACGCGAAATCCACTCCCGCACGATCTCGCCGTTGGGGTGATGGAATGGCACGCGCACGATCCAGGCATGGTCGGTGCCCTGGATTTTCTCCAGAGGCTGGTTGCAGGTGGTGCCGTCGGCATCGGGTATCAGCCGGGTGACCACGATGATCTGCGGATCGACCTGCACTCCCTGGGCCGCCATCCGATCGTGCATCTCGTGTTCCAGCGCACGCACCTGGTCGAGGATGTAGACCACCTGGCCGCCGGTATCGGGGCGCCCCAGTACGTTGTCCTGGCCAAAGTAGCCGTGCGGCGACAGGATCAGCAGGCGCGAGATCATCGGCACGCGCGCGAGAAAGGCCTCCAGCACGGCGGGCGACGGCGCTTCCAGAATGTCGACCAGCATCTCCATGGTCTCTCTCGCGCGCGCCGCCGTGGCGCCCCAGCCGGGCTCGAAGCCCAGCCTGCCGAGCGTTGCCGCCAGTCCGGTCCACGGCGTCTCGGGGTCGAGCGCTTCGAGCTGTCGCAGCGCCTCCCGCAGCGCGTTCTGCAGTTGCGACACGTCGCCGATGTGCGGCGCAAGCATCAGTTGCTGGCCGTCGATCTTGTGCATGCGCAGAAAGTTCACGAGCTTGGCCTGCCCCGCTTCGGGCCGGGTGAACATCGCGCTCGCCAGCGCCCGGTTGAGATGCAGCACGCCCTGTCCGATCGAGCGCGTTTCCTGCAGCCGCGGTACATGGCGGCCAAACGGCTCGAAGTCGATTTCCAGTGCGCTTTCACCCTCTCCCGCCGGCCTCACCAGCTGTTCCTTGAAGGCGAGGAATTCGCTCACCGACACGCGCTCCGGCACGAGCTGCTCCTGATGCATGCGCAGATAACGCCAACGGCCAGCGCCCTCGCGCAGCGCGAAGTAGGCCCATGGCGTCTGGAACACGCCTTCCTGGAAATGCCGCACCGCCTGCTGCAGGGGAGTGCCGTCGAGCGGCGGGCTGGCGGGATCGGCCGCCAGGGCATCGAGCACCTGACAGAGATCGCTTTGCAGCATCAGCGCCCGGTTTTCGGCGAAGCAGCGGCGCAGGTAGGCATCCACCGGATCGCGGTGCTCCGCCGTCCAGGTTTTTAGGGCATCGATCATGCGGCCTCCTTGTGGCTGTCGGGCGTCGGCGCACGTACCAGTCCATAGTGCGTCATGCCCTCGAGGATGCCTGACGCACAGGGCGTCGAGGCGAAATACACCTGATCCATCCCGCGCAGCTTGTCCAGTTCCGCGCTGTGATTGGACACCACCACCGCCTGGGTATCGCCGAGCAGCATTTCCAGATCGTTACCCGAATCGCCGGCCACCAGAAAAGCGTGCAAGGGCAATCCCCATTTATAGGCCAGATAGCGAATGGCCTGCCCCTTGGACGCCCGGATAGGCAGAACATCGAGATAGGCCTGATGCGAATAAACCAGGTTGGCGTGCAGACGAACCTGGCGCAGCCGTCTATCGATTTCGCGCAGGCTGGGCATGGCCAGCGGGTCCACATCGAAGCTCAGCTTGAATTCACTTTGCTGGTCGTCCGATTGCAGCGTCAGCCCGGGCATGTCCTCGAACAAGGCTGCCAATGCATCGCGTCGCCACAGGTGCTGGATATGGCGCTGCCAGCCCGCGTCGGGACGGATATCGGGGCCATAATGGATTTCGCTCCCGACTGCGGTAATCAGCACATCGGGGAGCGGCACCCGCGCTTGGCGCAGCACCTCGAGTGCGCTCGGCAAATGGCGTCCGGTGGCCACGCCGAAGCCCAAGTCGCGCGACCGCTCGCGAAGCACGCGAACCAGCGTGGCAAGTCCTGCGCGGTCACCGATCAGCGTATTGTCGATGTCGCTCACCAGCATGCGCTGCACGTACGGCATCGGATTGGTCGCCGGACGCTGCACCACACGCTCGCGCCGAACCTGCTTGCGGGTACGGTGGACCACGTGATCGACCGCCTTCAGGTATTTGGCGACATGGGCATCCCAGGTGTAGTGGCGCGCCACGCCGCTGATGCCGCGCCGCGCGTAGCGTTGCCAGCTGCGCGCGTCCGACACCACCGCAAGCAACCCCCTCGCGATATCCGCGCTGTCAAGCGGATCGACCAGCACGCCGTTTTCGCAATGCGCGAGGATGTCGCGGGGACCGCCGTCGTGGGTGGCCACCACCGGCAGTCCGCTCGCCGCCGCCTCGATCAGAGTCAGGCCGAACGGTTCGGTCAATGCCGGATTGACGAACACGCCACGCCGTTGCGCTGCCAGCCGGTACAGCGCGGGGATGTCATCCGGCTGATGCTGCTTCGGCAGCGCGACGCTGCCCCACAGGTCGTAGCGATCGACATCGAGCAGCAGATCCCTCAGCACATCGGCCTGTGCCTCGTCCATGCTGCGGATGTCGTCGCGGTTGCCGGCGACGATGGCGAGGTTGGCGCGTTCGCGCAGGTCGGGCGACTCGCCGTAGGCGGCGACCAGGCGGCTCAGGTTCTTGCGTATTTCGGGCCGGCAGATGGCGAGGATGAGGGGTTTTTTCGGCTGTGTGAAGAAGCGGTCGACCAGCGCCGTCACATGCGCTGGGATCGGTTCGCGGCCGGGCGGTGCAAAGCGCGACGTATCGGTCCCGGGCGGAATCACCACCATGCGTGCGGGCTGATGGTTGTTGTAGAGGCCGTACTGTTCGCTGCTTTCCTGTGCGGTGCTGGTGACCACCAGCGCGGCGTGCGCCAGCACCGCCTCCTCGGCAGCGATGCGGCGCACGAAGTTGAACTGGCGGTCGATCGACTGTTCGCGGCGTCCGTTATCGAGCAGGCGCTGGCGTTTGCAGCGTCCCAGCGAATGGCCGGTGTGCACCAGCGGAATGCCGAGCAGCTGAGACAGATGCACGCCGACGTAGCCGGCGTCCGCGTAATGGCTGTGGATGACGTCGGGCAGGCGTGGCTGCTGGCGCAGATAACTGAGGGTACGGTCGACCAGCTGGTCGAGATGATTCCAGAGACTTTCCTTGCGCAGGTAACGGCGTGGACCGCACGGCAGCCGCACCAGTCGGGCACGCTCGCTCAGCGGCTCTTCGGGAACGGCATAGTCGGGAGATACGGCCGGATCGTCGACCAGCCGGGTCAGCACGTCGACCTGCTCGACACGCGGATGCCGTCCGAGCGATTTCGCCAGTTCGATCACGTACAAGGTCTGGCCGCCGGTATCGGCATCACGTCCCAGCTCCAGATCGTGCCCCCGCATCAGGCCGTGCACGCTCACCATCAGTACATACAAATCACGCACTTGCTCTCTCCGATTCGAGTTTCCATTCCTGGATGAACGGAACATAGAAATCCCGCGACGGCGGCACCGCGCCCCGGATCTGGCATAGCGCTCGGGCAAAGGCATCGGCACGCGCCAGCCGCAGTCTGAGTGGCCAGCGCCGCAACATGCCGAGGATGAAGACGGCGGCGAATCCGTCGCCGGCTCCCACGGCGTCGACCACATGCGCCAGCGGCGTTCCCCTCACCGACTCGATGCGGCCGGCGCCGTCGAGCGTCCAGGCTCCGTCCGCGCCGCGCGTCACCACCACCCGTAGCAAGTCGAAACTCGACACCAGCACGGCGGCCCGGGCCTGCAACGTGGCGCCGTCCAGCGAGAAGAGATCGGCGATGCGGACCAGTTCCTCCTCGTTGAGCTTGACGACGTTGGCCTGTTGCAGCGACCAGCGCAGCGTGTCGGCATCCACCCAGGGGTCGCGCAGATTGACATCCAGAAATGCATGGGCATCAACTGCGCCGAGCAGGGCATGCAGGGCGCGGCGCGAAAGGCCACGTTGAGACAGCGTACCGAAATAGACCAGCTGCGGATGTGAGGACAAACCCACCATCCGTGCCAGACTGGCGTGTATGTAGTCGTAGGCCTGGTCCGACAGGATGTCGAATGCATGACCGTTCCCGGTCTCGGTCACCTTGACCCGTCCGGTCGGGTGGACCGGATCGCGTTGGACGCCGCGCATGTCGAGGCCGCGTTCGATCATCGCCTGCTGCAGCTGCTCGCCCATCGCATCCTTGCCCGACCGCGTCACCAGAATCGGGTGCGCCCCCAGCGCGCCGAGGTGACACGCCACGTTGAACGGCGCCCCACCCAGCACATTGCGATCGCGAAACTGGTCGACCAGGGTTTCGCCAAAGGCAATCACGGTCTGATCCGACGAACCCAAAGCGTCGTCGGACGCGCGCATCGCGGTCATTTCACCCGGCGTATTCATGTTTAACACCTGCCAATAACATATTGCACAATAGTTTCAGTTGACACCTTGGCCAACCTAAGATTCCTGGCTGGGTGGCGTCATCCGGCTTGAATATCCAGCGTCACACGGAGTGCCCGGTCGACGCGTGCTGACAAAGAAATGAATGCGGCACAAGGTCCGCACGATGATGTGCATCCACCCGGACCGTCGGCGGTCAGAATGGATTGCGGGGAAACGCCTTTTTATATTTGCACAAAACTATTTTGCCGTGCAAGCCCGGGCCGGGCAGGCCGACGCCTCAATCAGCCCAGCTTGTTGTCGGCGATGTGGTAATGCGGGTCCGCGCGCACGTCGATCTCGACCATGTCCTTGGCACGGGTCAGGACGTCCAGGCAATCGGGACTGAGATGGCGCAGGTGCAGGCGCTTGCCGGCCTTGCGGTAGCGTTCGGCGAGGCTGTCGATGGCCTCGACCGCCGAGTGGTCCATCACCTTGGCGTGGGCGAAATCGATCACCACCTCGTCGGTATCCTCGGCCGGCGTGAACTTGGAGAGGAAGTCGGCGGTGGAAGCGAAAAACAGCGAACCATAGAGTTTGTAGACCTTCCAGCCGTGATCCTCGACGCTGAGGCTGACGTCGATGTGCTTGGCATGCTGCCAGGCGAACACCAGCGCCGAGATGATCACCCCGGTGATGACCGCGACGGCGAGATCGGTGAATACGGTGATCACGGTCACCGCGACCACCACGAAGGCATCGCTCCGGGGCACCCGGCGCAGCGCGGCAAGACTGCCCCACTCGAAAGTCTTCTGCGACACCACGAACATCAGCCCGATCAGCGCGGCAATCGGGATGAGTTCGATCCACTCCGACAGGAACAGGATGAAGGACAGCAGGAACAGTGCAGCGGCAATGCCCGAAAGGCGCTGCGTCGCCCCGTTGTTCACGTTGATCATGCTCTGCCCGATCATCGCGCAGCCGCCCATGCCCCCGAAGAAACCGGTCACCACGTTGGCCGAGCCCTGCGCCAGGCATTCGCGATTCGGTTTGCCTCGGGTGTCGGTCATCTCGTCGATCAGGCTGAGCGTCAGCAGCGACTCGATCAGGCCGATGGCAGCGAGGATGAGGCTGTAGGGGAAGATGATCGTGAGCGTTTCCCAGGTGAACGGCACGCCGGGAATATGGAACTGCGGCAGGCCGCCCTCGATCGACGCCATGTCGCCAACTGTCTTGGTGTCGATGCCCATGAAAATGACCAGCAGCGAGACGACGACGATCCCCGCCAGCGCCGAGGGTATGGCCTTGGTGACGTGCGGTAGCAGGTAGATGATCGCCATCGTCAGCGCGATCAGACCCAGCATGACGAACAGCGGCGTGCCCGTCATCCAGGCCAGGGTGCCGGCCGCATCGGGCGTTTTCAGATGGCCCAGCTGCGCCAGAAAGATCACGATGGCCAATCCGTTGACGAAGCCAATCATCACCGGGAAGGGAACCATGCGGATGAACTTGCCGAGCTTGAGCAGCCCGAACGCGATCTGCAGCACGCCCATCAGCACCACGGTCGCAAACAGGTATTCGACGCCGTGGGTGACCACGAGCGCCACCATCACCACCGCCAGCGCGCCGGTGGCGCCGGAAATCATGCCGGGACGGCCGCCGAACACGGCGGTGATGAGGCCGACGATAAAGGCTGCATACAGCCCCACGAGCGGATGGACGTGGGCGACGAAGGCGAAGGCAATGGCCTCGGGCACCAGCGCCAGAGCGACGGTCAGTCCGCTCAGCACGCAGAGCCTGAGGCGGGACGGGGAATAGTGGGCGCAGGAGAGGAATTTCATGGTAACGATCCGGACGGCAATGCCCCCGCGTGTGCGGGAGCAACACGCGGACAGGGCAACACAGCTTGAGAGAACAGAAGCCCATCCGGTGCGGGCGCGCAGGACGGGCCCGTCAACGGGAGCAAGAGGCAGGCAGCCGGATTACATGGGTCTTGAAGCGGGCAAGGTTCGGTGGGACCCGATTTTCCCATAAGATGCTTCGATCCCGAACCCGCACGCACAAGCGGCCACGGGTTCAGCGCATCGCCAAGTCACGCTAGAATGGCCGCGTCTTCCGGCCGCTGGCCGGCCATCCCGATCCCCGATTGATGACGCTGTTTTTCGCTGTACTGACCCCCTTCGTGGGCGCAGCCCTGGTTGCGCTGGCATCCCGTCTCGGCCGTTCGTATTCCGCATGGGCGGCGGGCGCAGTCACGCTCGCGGCCCTGCTCTGGCTGGCCCCGTCTTTCCCGCTGCCGTTCGCCGGCACTACATTGATCCAGCAGCACGACTGGATGCCGGCACTGGGGCTCAACCTCGCCTTCCGCCTCGACGGCCTGGCGCTGCTGTTCGCCGGGATGATTCTTGGGATCGGATTGCTGATCGTGCTGTACGCGCGCTACTACCTGTCCGAACGCGACAGCATGGGACGCTTCTATTCCTACCTGATGCTGTTCATGGGATCGATGCTCGGCATCGTGCTGTCGGAAAACCTGATCCAGCTTCTGGTCTTCTGGGAACTCACCAGCCTGTCGTCCTTCCTGCTGATCAGCTACTGGCAGCACCGCGAGGAGGCGCGCCACGGCGCGCGCATGGCGCTGGCGGTCACCGGGCTGGGCGGCTTCGCGATGCTGGGCGGTTTTCTGCTGCTGGGCCACATCGTCGGCAGCTACGAACTGTCCGACGTGTTCGCCTCCGGCGACCTGATCCGCGAGCACCCGCTCTATGTGCCGACGCTGGTGCTGATCCTGCTCGGCGTGTTCACCAAGTCGGCGCAGTTCCCCTTCCACTTCTGGCTGCCGCACGCGATGGCGGCGCCCACCCCGGTGTCGGCCTATCTGCATTCGGCGACCATGGTGAAGGCCGGCGTGTTCCTGCTGGCGCGACTCTATCCCGCGCTGTCGGGCACCCCGGAATGGTTCTGGCTGGTCTCCGGCGCGGGGCTGGCCACGCTCCTGCTCGGCGCCTACGTCGCGCTGTTCAAGCACGATCTGAAAGGACTGCTGGCCTATTCGACCATCAGCCACCTCGGCCTCATCACCCTGCTGTTCGGCCTGTCGACGCCGCTGGCGGCCGTGGCGGGCGTGTTCCACATCATCAATCACGCCACGTTCAAGGCCTCGCTGTTCATGGCCGCCGGCATCATCGACCACGAGGCCGGAACGCGCGACATGCGGCGGCTGAATGGCCTGTGGACGTTCATGCCCTACACCGCGACGCTGGCGATGGTGGCCGCTGCCGCGATGGCCGGGGTGCCGCTCTTGAATGGTTTTCTCTCCAAGGAGATGTTCTTTGCCGAAGCCGCGCACATTTCCGCCGACCACCTCGGCGGCTGGACGCTGGCAGCGCTGGTCACGCTGGCCGGCGCACTGGCGGTGGCCTATTCGATCCGCTTCATCCACGAGGTGTTCTTCAACGGCGAGCCGACCGACCTGCCGCGCACGCCGCACGAGCCGCCGCGCTGGATGAAGGTGCCGGTCGAGATCCTGGTCGTGCTGTGCCTGGTGGTCGGCATCGCGCCGGCGCTGACCGTCGCGCCGTTGCTGGCCGTGGGGGCAGCAGGCACGCTGCAGGCGCCGTTGCCGGAATACCATCTGGCGCTGTGGCATGGCTTCAACCCGGCGCTGGCGATGAGCCTGATCGCGCTGGCCGGCGGCGCGACGATCTACGCGCTGCGCCGTCCGCTGTTCGCGCTGCAGGAACGTTATCTTGACCGGCTCGACGCCCGCGTGGTCTACAACGCGCTGCTCGATGCGCTGTTCGCGCTGTCGCAGTGGATCACCCGCACCCTCGACACGGGTTCGCTGCAGCGACAGGTGTTTTTCTTCCTCGTCGCGGCACTGCTGCTCGGCCTCGCCCCCTGGTTCGGCAGCGCCACGCCGCTCGCCGGCAATCGGCAAGGGCTGCCGCTCGACCCGGTCAGTCTGCTGGCCGGCTTCACGCTCATCGTCGCCTCGCTCGCCACTGTCTGGCTGCATCGCCAGCGCCTCGTCGCGCTGATCACGATCGGCGTGGTCGGCCTGGTGGTATCGCTCGCCTTCGTCAAGTTCTCCGCGCCCGACCTCGCGCTGACCCAGCTGTCGGTCGAGATCGTCACCATCGTGCTGCTGCTGCTCGCGCTGTATTTCCTGCCGCAGCATGCGGCGCGCGAGCGCAACCTCGGCCGCGTATGGCGCGACGGCGCGATCGCGCTGGTCGCCGGCAGTGGCACCGCCCTGCTGGCGTGGGCGGTACTGACCCGGCCCTACGACACGATCGCCGGCTACTTCCTCGACAACAGCGTGCCGGGCGGCGGCGGAACCAATGTCGTGAATGTGATCCTGGTCGATTTCCGCGGCTACGACACGCTCGGCGAGATCACCGTGCTGGCGCTGGCCGGCCTCGGCATCTACGCCCTGCTGGAAAACCTGCGCCTCGACGCCCCCGACCGCGACGCTGCCGGCCGCGCCTGGAACCGCGACCCCTATCCGCTGATCATGGCCACGCTGACCCAGCTGCTGCTGCCGCTCGCGCTGCTGGTCGCGGTGTTCATCCTGCTGCGCGGCCACAACCAGCCCGGCGGCGGCTTCATCGCCGGGCTGGTGACCGCGGTGGCGCTGATCGTGCAATACCTTGCCCACGGCAGCGCGCACATGCGCGAACGCCTGTCGGGCGCCACCCAGCCGGTGATCGCCGCGGGACTCGCGCTCGCGACCTTCACCGGGCTGGCCAGCTGGGCGTTCGAGCATCCCTTCCTCACCTCCACCTTCGGTCATATGCACTGGCCCGTGGTCGGCGACTTCGAACTCGCCTCGGCGATGGCCTTCGACCTCGGCGTCTTCCTCGTCGTCGTTGGTGCCACCCTGCTGATCCTGGTCAACCTCGGCGCGCTGCACGACAGCCGCATTGCAAGAAAGGCCCATCGCTGATGGAAGCGCTCATCGCCCTCGTCATCGGCGTCCTCACCGCCAGCGGCGTGTTCCTCGCGCTGCGCGGGCAGACCTTCCCGGTGGTGCTCGGCCTCACCTTCCTGTCCTACGCGGTCAACCTGTTCCTGTTCGTCATGGGACGTCTCGCGATCGGCGTGCCGCCGGTCATTTCCGACGCCGCTGCATACACCGACCCGCTGCCACAGGCGCTGGTGCTCACCGCCATCGTCATCAGCTTCGGCATGACCGCCTTCGTCATCGTGCTCGCGCTGAAGGCGCGCGCCGAACTCGGCAACGACCATGTCGACGGCATGCACAGCGACGAGGACGCGGCGCGATGAACGGCCTCGCCATGCATCTGCCCATCCTGCCGGTGCTGCTGCCGCTGGTCGCAGGCATCGTGCTGCTGACGCTGCGCAGCGCGCCGCTCGCGGCTCAGCGCGGCATCAGTCTCGCCGCAACGGCGGCGCTGGTGCCGCTCGCGCTCGCCCTGCTGGCCACGGCCAGCGACGGCACCCAGCTCGTCTACAAGCTGGGCAACTGGGATGCGCCCTACGGCATCGTGCTGGTCGCCGACCGCCTCGCGGCCTGGATGCTGATGGCCACCGCGCTGGTGGCGCTGTTCGCGCTGCTGCATGCGCTGCGCGGCGACGATGTCAAAGGCCGCCACTTCCATGTGCTGTACCAGTTGCAGCTGTTCGGCCTCAACGGCGCCTTCCTCACCGGCGACCTGTTCAACCTGTTCGTCTTCTTCGAGATCCTTCTGCTCGCCTCCTACGGCCTGCTGCTGCACGGCGGCGGCAGGCTGCGCGTCAAGGCCGGGCTGCATTTCGTGGTGATCAACCTGGTCGGCTCGACGCTGTTCCTGTTTGCCGTCGGCACGCTGTACGGCGTCACCGGAACGCTCAACATGGCCGACCTCGCGGTCAAGCTGGCGCGCACCGTTCCCGAGAATCTGGCGCTGGTCGAGGCGGCCGGCCTGCTGCTGTTCGGCGTGTTCGCGCTGAAGGCGGCGCTGCTGCCGCTGCATCTTTGGCTGCCGGCCGCCTACGCGCACACCAGCGCGCCGGTCGCCGCGCTGTTCGCGATCATGACCAAGGTGGGCGCCTACAGCATCCTGCGCGTCTACAGTCTGATGTTCGGCGCCGACGCGGGGGCGGTGGCCAACCTGCTCGCCGACTGGCTGATGCCGCTCGCGCTCGTCACGCTGGTCGCCGGCATGCTCGGCGCCGTCGCCGCCACCGCGCTGCGCCAGCAGATTGCCTACCTGGTGATCGCGTCGGTCGGCACCCTGCTCGCCGCCTTCGCACTCGACAGCGTCGACGGCCTCGCCGCCGGCCTCTATTACCTGCCGCACACCACGCTCGCCACTGCGGCCATGTTTCTGCTCGCCGACCCGATCGGCCGCGCCCGCGGCGAGCGCGCCGACCGTTTCGAGCCCGGCCCGGCAATGCCCGGCGCACCCATCCTCGGCGGGCTGTTCTTCGCCGCCGCGATCGCGATGGCCGGCCTGCCGCCGTTGTCGGGCTTCCTCGGCAAGTTCATGCTGCTGCGCGCCGCGCTCGAATCGCCCTGGCTGACGTGGCTGTGGAGTGCGGTGCTCGCCACCGGACTCATCGGCGTGATCGCGCTGGCACGAAGCGGCAGCCTGCTGTTCTATCGCACCCACTCCACCACCGAGAAGCTGCCCGCGCCGGGCACGGCCGACTGGCTGCCCGCCGCCGGCCTGTTGCTGCTCGGGTTCGGCCTGGTGCTCTGGGCCGGCCCCGTGTCCGATTACGCGACCGCCACCGCCGCGCAACTGCTCGAACCGCAGGCTTACATCGACGCCGTGCTGGGAGGCCGCCCGTGAAGCGCCTGCTGCCCCACCCGCTGCTGACGCTGACGCTCGCCGTCCTGTGGCTGCTGCTGGTCAACACCTTCAGCGCCGGCCACATGGTGCTGGGCCTGCTGCTGGGCTGGCTGATTCCCTTCGCCACCCGCTCGCTGTGGCCGCAGTCGGTGTGCATCCGCAATGTGCCGGTGCTGCTGCGCTACCTCGTCGTGGTCATGCACGACATCGTCGTCGGCAGCTTCCGCGTGGCGCGGCTGATCCTCGGTCGGCCTTCGAGCCTGCGTCCGGCCTTCATCACCGTGCCGCTGGAACTGAAGACCGACCTCGCGATCAGCCTGCTGGCCAACACCATTTCGCTCACCCCGGGCACCGTGTCGGTGCTGGTGAGCGATGACCGCCGCACCCTCACCGTCCACAGCCTCGACACCGAGGACGCGGCGGCGATGGTGGCCGAGATCAAGCACCGTTACGAGGCGCCGCTGAAGGCGATTTTCGAATCATGCTGAATACCGTCATCCCGATCGCCTACGCGCTGGTCGCGTTCGCCTTCCTGTTCAGTTTTTTCCGGCTCATCGTCGGCCCCGACGCGCCCGACCGCATCCTCGGCCTCGACACGCTGTACGTGAACACCGTCGCGCTGCTGGTGCTGCTCGGCATCGACCTCGGCAACCCGATCTATTTCGAGGCCGCGCTCTTGATCGCGATGATGGGCTTCGTCGGCACCGTTGCGCTCTGCAAGTATCTGCTGCGCGGCGACATCATCGAATAAGGACCCGCCATGCTCGAATTTCTGCTGTCAGCCCTCATCCTCACCGGCGCCGCCTTCACCTTCATCGGCTCGCTCGGCCTCGCCCGCTTCCGCGACTTCTACACCCGCCTGCACGGCCCCACCAAGGCGACCACGCTCGGTGTCGGCTGCCTGTTGATCGCGTCCTCGATCCATTTCAGCGTCGACGGCGACCTCAGCCTGCACGAAGTGCTGGTGACGCTGTTCCTGTTCATGACCGCGCCGGTGAGCGCCCACTTGCTCGCCAAGGCGGCGCTGCATATCAAGGCGAAATCGCTGGCGCCGACGCCAGACGAGGGAAGCGGACAGCCTCCGCACTCGTCCTGAAGTTGCGTTCGGAACCTTCGGGCAATACACACTCAAACTTCAATGCACAATCGCTCCGCGATTGCCGCCCATTCCAATTCAAACCCTCGACCAAAGGAGCATCATGCGTAAACATCTGATTGCCGTCCCGTTGTCTGCCATCCTTCTGCTGTCTGCCTGCGCGACCAACGACCTGGGCGACTCCCGCGATCTCAGCAAGACCCAAAAGGGCGCGATCATCGGCACCGTGAGCGGCGCCGCGCTGGGTGCGATCATCAACCACAAGAACCGCGGCAAGGGCGCGTTGATCGGCGCGGTCGGCGGCGGTCTGACCGGCGCCGGCGTGGGCTATTACATGGACAAACAGGCGCAGGATCTGCTGAAGCAGCTGCAGCCCGAGATCCAGCGCGGCGAAGTCAGCGTCGAGAAACGCGCCAGCGACAATGCCGTGCTGGTCAGCATGACCTCGACCACCGGCTTCGACACCGATTCCGCCGTCCTGAAACCGGGCTATATGCCGACCTTGAACAAGATCGCCCGCGTGCTGAACCAGTACGGCAAGACCACGGTGACCGTGATCGGCCACACCGACAGCGTCGGCACCGACGCCTACAACCAGGCCTTGTCGGAGCGGCGCGCGCAGTCGGTGCTGGATTACTTCGCCGGCCAGAACGTCAACCCGCTGCGCCTGGAATCCTACGGCAGGGGCGAAGCAGAACCGCGTGCCGACAACGGCACCGAAGCCGGCCGCGCGTTGAACCGTCGGGTCGAATTGTGGATCCTGCCGGTGCTCGCGAACTAAGCGACGCCAGCCGCCAAAAACCCTTTTCTGCCGCGAAGGACGCGAAGAAAAACCCTCTATCCGGGTTTCTTCGTGTGCTTTCGCGTCCTTTGCGGACAAGCCTTTTCAGACATCGCACCCAGGGCAGGATCATTTTTTCGGTCTAAAGTGAAGCCATGGCCGATCCGCTGCGCTTCCTGTCCAGACTTGCCCTGTTTGCCTGCCTGACACTGCTGCTGGCCGCTCCTGCCGGCGCGGCGATGGTGCGGGTGCTGACGGTGCAGGGCGCGATCGGCCCGGCCAGTGCAGACTATCTGCTGCGCGGGATCGCCAGGGCCGTCGAAGACAAGGCGCATCTGATCGTGATCGAGATGGACACGCCCGGCGGACTCGACACCTCGATGCGGGACATCATCAAGGCGATCCTCGCTTCTCCGGTGCCGGTGGCCGCCTATGTCTCGCCCCAGGGTGCCCGCGCCGCGAGTGCGGGCACCTACATCCTGTATGCCAGCCACATCGCGGCGATGGCGCCCGCCACCAACCTCGGCGCGGCGACGCCGGTGGAACTCGCCCCCGGCGGTGGCGACCAGCCCGCCGCGCCGGGCAAACCCGCGCAAGGCGACAAACCCGGCGCAGCCCCGCCTGCCGCCGCACCGCCGGGCGACCCCAAAATGCGCAAGGCGGTGCACGACGCCGCCGCCTACATCCGCGGGCTGGCCGAATTGCGCGGACGCAATGGCGACTGGGCCGAGCGCGCCGTGCGCGAAGCGGTGAGTTTGTCCGCCTCCGAGGCACTGAAGCTGAAGGTGATCGACCTGCTGGCAGCCGACATCGGCGACCTCTTGAGGCAGGCCAATGGACGCGTCACCCAGGCGGGCGGTCAGACAATCACGCTCGACACCGCGAATGCCGTTATCGAACGCGTTCAGCCCGACTGGCGCAGCCGCCTGCTGGCGGTGATCGGCGACCCCGCTATCGCCTACATCCTGATGCTGCTCGGCATCTACGGGATGATCTACGAATTCTCCAATCCCGGCATGCTGTTCCCCGGCGTGGTCGGCGGCATCTGCCTGCTGCTCGCGCTGTTCGCGCTGCAGGTCATGCCGATCAGCTATGCCGGGCTGGCGCTGATGATCCTCGGCATCGTGCTGATGATCTCGGAAGCCTTCATCCCCAGCTTCGGCGCGCTGGGATTGGGTGGCATCATCGCGTTCGTCATCGGCTCGGTGATGCTGATCGACACCGACGTCCCCGGCTACGGTATTCCCTGGATGCTGATCGTCCCCGTGGCTGCGGTGAGCGCCCTGTTCAGCTTTTTCGTCGCCGGCATGGCGGTCAAGGCGCGGGCGCGCCCCGTGGTGACCGGCGCCGAGGAAATGATCGGCGCTTCCGGCGAAATCCTGGCAGACATGGAGCAGGAAGGCTGGGCCCACCTCCACGGCGAGCGCTGGCGGGTCCGCAGCAATGTGCCGCTGAAGCGCGGCAGCCGGGTGCGGGTACGGGCCAGGCACGACCTGGTTCTGGACGTTGAACCCTTGCAAGGAGAAAAGCATGTTTGAATTCGGCGGTCTCACCATCGTCCTGGTCATCGTCGCGCTGCTGGTCGCCAGCCTGCGCATCCTGCGCGAATACGAACGCGGCGTCGTGTTCATGCTGGGACGCTTCTGGAAGGTAAAAGGCCCGGGGCTGATCATCATCATCCCCGGCATCCAGCAGATGGTGCGGGTGGACCTGCGCACCGTCGTGTTCGACGTGCCGAGCCAGGACGTGATCTCGCGCGACAACGTCTCGGTCAAGGTCAACGCGGTGGTGTATTTCCGCGTCATCGATCCGGCCAAGTCCATCCTCCAGGTGGAAGACTATCTGGTCGCCACCAGCCAGCTGGCGCAGACCACGCTGCGCGCGGTGCTGGGCAAGCACGAACTCGACGACATGCTGGCCGAACGCGAGCGCCTGAACCAGGACATCCAGCAATTGCTGGATACCCAGACCGACGCCTGGGGCATCAAGGTGTCCAACGTCGAGATCAAGCACGTCGACATCGACGAAACAATGGTGCGCGCGATCGCCAAGCAGGCCGAGGCCGAACGCGAGCGGCGCGCCAAGGTGATCCACGCGGAAGGTGAGCTGCAGGCCTCGGAAAAACTGCTGGCCGCCGCCGATGTCCTCGCCGGCCGGCCGCAGGCGATGCAGCTGCGCTATCTGCAGACGCTTTCCAATATCGCCGGCGACCGCTCCAACACCATCGTCTTCCCGATGCCGGGCGAACTGATGAACCTGATGATGCGAGGCACCCGGGCCGACGAATAAGGGCTCGGGCGGCCAAAAACCCCGGCCCCGGAAAGGTTACGGGTAGCATGCCCGGCGGCATCACGGTATGCTCACGCCCAATCCCGGATGCACTCGGGAACCTGTGCGGTGCACAACCACTCTGTACCAGCACACTGTTTCGCAATTCATTAGAGGAGGTCAGATGAACCCGCAAGTCACCACTCTGGGCCGCAGCCAGTCTGCGGCGATGTCGACCAACAAGGTCGTCAAGAACACCTACATGCTGCTGTCGATGACGCTGGCGTTTTCCGCGCTCACCGCCGGACTGTCGATGTCGCTGAACCTGCCGCACCCCGGCCTCATCATCACCCTGGTCGGCTACTTCGGTCTGTTGTTTCTGACCACCAAGTTCCGCGACAGCGGCCTCGGCATCGCCTTCGTGTTCGCGCTGACCGGCTTCATGGGCTACACGCTCGGCCCCATCCTGAATGCCTATCTGGCGCTGCCCAACGGCTCGCAGGTGGTGATGATGGCGATGGGCGGAACCGCCGCGATCTTCCTCGGCCTGTCGGCCTACGTGATGACGACGCGCAAGGACTTCAGCTTCATGGGCGGCTTCCTCATGGTCGGCATCCTGGTCGCCTTCCTCGCCGGCCTCGGCGCGATCTTCTTCGAGATGCCGGGGCTGTCGCTGGCGGTGTCCGCGATGTTCGTGCTCTTGATGTCCGGCCTCATCCTGTACGAGACCAGCAACATCATCCACGGCGGCGAGACCAACTACATCATGGCGACCGTCACGCTGTTCGTGTCGATCTTCAACCTGTTCACCAGCCTGCTGCATCTGCTGGGCTTTGCCAGCAACGATTGATATCGTGGCAGGCATGACGAAAACGGCACCGAACGCGGTGCCGTTTTTCATTGACACCCACTGCCATCTCAACGCGGCCGAGTTCGACGCCGACCGCGACGCCGAATACGCACGCGCCGTTGCCGCAGGCGTCGGCATC
>JADFDN010000099.1 GCA_018262815.1 Thiobacillus sp. | reverse complement strand
CCACACCCCGCCCATCCTGCGCTCCCAAGCGACCGCCGGGACTCGGCGGGTGCCGACATCGCTCAATCCAGCGCGCTCTTCAAGTTATGCCACTGGATCGGCGCGGGCCGTGCGTTCTGCAAGGCTTCGGCCTCAGCCTCGGCCTGCTTGCGCTGGGCGTATGCCTCCGCCCGCTGCCTGAACTTCTCCACATGGACATTTGCGATGCGGGTCTGTTCCGCCATCTCGTCCGGCGTCTTGAAATACTGCTCGGCGGTGAACGGCCGCGGACGGCGCGGGTCGCCCAGCATCATGCCCTCGGCGATGCACACGCGCGCCTCGTGCGCCTTGAAGTCGTCTGCTGCCACGAACTGGATCGGATGGGTGGCGACCGCCGGCAGGTTGAGCGCCGCGCCGATGTCGAGCAGGCCGTCGATCAGGCGTTCGGTGTGCGCCTGGCCGAAGCGCTGCAATTCCAGGTAATAACGGCCCGGGAACAGCGCGGCCCAGGCGCCGGCGGCGACATGCGCAGCATCCAGCTTGTCGTCGAGAATCGCCTGCGCAACGTTGCCGTGGTCGCCGCCCGACAGCGCCAGAAGCCCGTCGGTGCCCTCGTCCAGCCAGGCGGGATCGATCTCGGCACGGCCGCGATGGATGTTGTCCTGGTAGGCGCGGGTGAGCAGTTCGCATAGGCGGCGATAGCCTTCGCGGTGCTGCACCAGCAGCAACAGGCGCGACGGCCGGTTGCGGTCGGCGGCGTTGCTCACCCAGACGTCGCAGCCGAATATCGGCTTGATGCCGGCGCCGCGCGCTGCGCGATAGAACTTCACCCAGCCGAAGGTGTTGGACAGATCGGACAGGCCGAGCGCCGGCATCCCGACACCCTTCGCGCGCTTGATCGCCTCGTCCACCCGCACCAGGCCATCGGCGACGGAGTATTCGGTGTGCAGGCGGAGATGGATGAAACGCGGGTCGGTCATGGGAAAGCAGCGGAGAAGCCAGCCGCTATTTTAACGCCGAGGACGGCGACCAAAAAAACAAAAGGCAGCCGAAGCTGCCTTTTGCTCGAAGCAAACTCCGGCCTCAGTTTGCGCGGCGCTTGAATTCGTTGGTGCGGGTGTCGATCTCGATCATGTCGCCGATTTCGACGAAGGCCGCGACCGGCAGTTCGAACCCGGTCGGCTTGATGCGGGCAGGCTTCATCACCTTGCCCGAGGTGTCGCCGCGCACGGCAGGCTCGGTATATTCGACTTCGCGCACGACAGTGGTCGGCATCTCGACCGAGATCGCCTTGCCTTCGTAGAACACCACTTCGACCGGCATGCCGTCGTCGAGGTAGTTCAGCGCGTCGCCCAGGTTGTCGCCTTCGACTTCGTACTGGTTGTACTCGCCATCCATGAACACATACAAGGGATCGGCGAAATAGGAATAGGTGCACTCCTTGCGGTCGAGATTGACGGTCTCGAACTTGTCGTCGGCACGATAGACGCTTTCCATGCCGGAACCGTTGAGCAGGTTCTTCAGTTTCATCTTGACGACGGAAGCATTGCGGCCCGATTTCGAGAATTCGGCCTTCTGCACCACCATCGGGTCTTTGCCGATCATCACGACGTTGCCGGCGCGGAGTTCCTGTGCGATTTTCATGGGTGTGTCCTGCTGCGAGAGCGCTAAGGGTTTGAGAAAACCCGGGATTTTAACTTATTTTCAGCAAAATCAACCAGCTTGTCGGCGAGCCGGCCGGCGCGACCGAGTCGCTCGCACCACGCCCTGGCATGGACTTCGATGGCCGCCTGCTGCCCGCGCCAGGCGGCCCAGCAGACGGCCATGCTGTCGGCCTCGGTCATGCCGTTCCAGTGCCGCCACATCCCGCTCACCGCGTGGGCGGCCTCGGGCTCCAGCCCTTCCGTGTAATGCGCCAGCAGCGCGCCCGTCTTGTCCCAGTGCGCATGGTCGTCCTGCGGATACGCCTGCCATACCATCGGACGCGCGGCCCACTGCGCCCGCACGCAGGAGTCTTCGCCGCGCACGAAATTAAAATTGCATGCCCACAGCAGATGATCGTACGTATCCTGGTCCAGAAACGGCAGGATATGCAGCCGCAACGCCCCACGCCGGTGCACCTCGCCCGCCTGCAAGCCGGGAACCGACAGCCACGCGGCCAGTTGCGGAATCACCCGCCCCTCGGGCACGAGACAGGTGACCGGACGCGTGTCGGTCGCCCAGGCCTCGAGCAGATCGGGCAGCGCCGGATTCTCGTAGGCGAACAGCGATATCCGCAATTCACCGGCCTGCGGCGCCTCCAGCCCCAGTTCGCGCCAGAAGGCGGGTAACCCGGAATGCACGAATGCGGCACGTCGTTCGGCCAGGTCCGCTTCGGCCAGCAGGCCGCCGGTGTCCGGCGTGTAGCCGGGAAAGAAAAAATACCGGGTCAGCGGCAGTCGGGGATGAGGCGACGGCAGGCCGTGGTGCTCGGCCACCCAGGGCTCGGCGGAAAGATACTCGAGATTGATCCAGACCGGCGGCGGCGATTGCACGCTCATTGCGGCCAGATAGGTTTCCGGCAGGCTGCAGCCGAAAGCGTCGATCACCACCTGCGCCGGCCCGGTCGCGGCAAACGGGATGCGCCATGCGCACACCCTCACCCCCTCGCAGGTTTGCTCGGTCGCATCCGGACTGATGGCGGGCCAGATGCGCTGAAACGCATGCAGGTCATCCACCCACAGCTGCACGTCCAGGCCATGCTCGCGGGCCAGTCCGCGCGCCAGCCGCCAGGCGATGCCGATGTCGCCGTAGTTGTCGACGACGTTGCAGAAAATATCCCAGGTGGTGCGCATGGCGCGCATCCTACCGCACAAGCCCGAGTTGGACGGAAACCACAGCCTGGCGAAGGCCTTTGTTTTTATACGCTTTCCTCTTGTAAAAACTCATGCGCGGTAGTAAAAAGCAATCAGTTTGGTTTCAAGAACCGTGCAGGTTTGGCATTACCGCAGGGCATTACCGGGTAGCGCGCTTGAATTCAGACCGACGGCCAAAAAAAACACGCCGTCCTGTCATCCGCCAACGCAGTCATGCTTACCGCGGTTATGTTTAGTGTCACGCCAAGGAGGGAGTTTTAATGGCAACAGGTACTGTCAAGTGGTTCAGCGACGCCAAGGGTTTCGGCTTCATCACCCCCGATGACGGCGGCGAGGATGTGTTCGCGCATTTCTCCGCCATCCAGTCCAACGGCTTCAAGACCCTGAAAGAAGGTCAGAAAGTCACGTTCGAAGTCAGCCAGGGCCCCAAGGGCAAGCAGGCTTCCAACATCCAGCCGCAAGGTTGAGTTGTTGAACTGAATCAAGAAACCCCGCCGAGGCGGGGTTTCTTTTTGATGCATCCCCGCTACGGCGGGGTTTTTTGTCGGCCGGAAACCGCAGGCCTACATCTTCGCGGCCATGGCCTCGGCGAACGCCGAGCATTTCACCTCGGTCGCGCCGTCCATCAGGCGTGCGAAGTCGTAGGTCACGCTTTTCGCCGCGATCGCCTTCTCCATGCTGGCGACGATCAGATCGGCCGCCTCGATCCAGCCGAGATGGCGCAGCATCATCTCGGCCGACAGGATCAGCGAGCCGGGATTGACGTAGTCCTTGCCGGCGTATTTGGGCGCGGTGCCGTGGGTGGCTTCGAACATCGCGACCGTGTCCGAGAGATTGGCACCAGGCGCGATGCCGATGCCGCCGACCTCCGCCGCCAGCGCGTCGGAAATGTAGTCGCCGTTCAGGTTCAGCGTGGCGATCACGTCGTACTCGTCGGGGCGCAGCAGGATCTGCTGCAGGAACGCGTCGGCGATCACGTCCTTGATCACGATGCCGTTCGGCAACTCCATCCACGGACCTTCGCCGATCAATTTGGCGCCAAACTCGCGTGCGGCGAGCTCGTAGCCCCACTTCTTGAAGCCGCCTTCGGTGAACTTCATGATGTTGCCCTTGTGAACCAGGGTCACCGAGCGACGCTTGTTGTCGATCGCGTACTGGATCGCTTTGCGGATCAGCCGCTCGGAGCCTTCGATGGAGACGGGCTTGATGCCGATGGCGGAAGTTTGCGGGAAGCGGATTTTCTTCACGCCCATCTGCCGCTGCAGGTATTTGATGACGCGCTTCGCTTCGTCGGAGTTGGCTTCCCACTCGATGCCAGCGTAGATGTCCTCGGTGTTTTCGCGGAAGATCACCATGTCGACCTTTTCCGGCGCCTTCACCGGGCTCGGCACGCCGGTGAAATAGCGCACCGGGCGCAGGCACACGTACAGATCGAGCATCTGGCGCAGCGCCACGTTGAGCGAGCGGATGCCGCCCGAGGTCGGCGTGGTGAGCGGGCCCTTGATCGAGATCACGTAGTCCTTCACCGCCTGCACGGTTTCTTCCGGCAGCCACTGGTCGCCGCCGTAGACCTTGACCGCCTTCTCGCCGGCGAACACTTCCATCCAGGCGATCTGCTTGTTGCCGCCGTAGGCCTTGGCCACCGCGGCGTCGACCACGCGGCGCATCGCCGGGGTGATGTCGACGCCGGTGCCGTCGCCCTCGATGAAGGGAATGATCGGCGTGTCCGGCACGTTCAGCGAGTTGTCGGCGTTGACGGTGATTTTCTGGCCGTTGGCAGGGATCTGGATGTGCTGATAAGTCATGGCGGGATAAATTAAGGTGAGTGCTCGGGTAACGTTAAAATGGGCGTCTTTTACGACGTTCGTCTCCAGCGTGGCGCGATTGATCCTGTTCAACAAACCCTACGGCGTGCTGAGCCAGTTCACCCCCGAGGGGCGCTGGCAGTGCCTGCGCGACCACCTCAGCGTGCCCGGCGTGTATGCGGCCGGACGGCTGGATGCCGACAGCGAAGGACTGCTGATTTTAACCGATGACGGGCCGACCCAGAGCCGCATCGCCGATCCGAAGCACAAGCTGCCAAAAACCTACTGGGCGCAGGTCGAGGGCGCACCGACGGACGCCGACCTCGACCCCTTGCGCCGCGGCGTCGACCTCGGCGACTTCGTCACCCGCCCCGCCAAGGCCCGCCTCATTGAAGAACCCGCTGGCCTGTGGCCGCGCAACCCGCCGATCCGTTTCCGTCAGGCCATCCCGACCAGCTGGATCGAGCTGACGATCGCGGAAGGCAAGAACCGTCAAGTCAGGAGAATGACCGCGAAGATCGGTTTCCCGACGCTGCGGCTGATCCGCGCCGCGGTCGGCGAATGGACGCTGGGCGCCATGCAGCCCGGGGAATGGAAAGAAATGCATGTCTGAAACCGGAACCTGGCTGCCCCATGTCGTCGTCGCCGCCCTCGTCGAACGCGACGGCGCGTTCCTGCTGGTCGAGGAGCACACTGCCGAAGGCCTGCGCCTCAACCAGCCCGCGGGCCACTGGGAGCGCGGCGAGACGCTGATCGATGCGGTACGCCGCGAAACGCTGGAGGAAACCGCGCATCACGTCGAACCGACCGCGCTGCTCGGCTGCTACACCACGCACTACCCGCAGCGCGACGTCACCTACCTGCGCTTTGCCTACGTCTGCAGCGTGACCGGCTTCGACGCCGAACGCGCGCTGGACGACGGCATCGTGCGCGCGGTGTGGCTGACGCCGGAGGAACTCGCCGCCAGCCCCGTCCCCCATCGCAGCCCGCTGGTGATGCGCTGCGTGCGGGATTATCTGGCCGGGCGGCGCTTTCCCCTCGATTTCGTGAGCCACGCATGAGCACCAAAGTCGTCGTCGGCATGTCGGGCGGGGTCGACTCCGCCGTCGCCGCCTACCTGCTGAAACAGCAGGGCTACGACGTGCTCGGCGTCTTCATGAAGAACTGGGACGACGACGACAACACCGAGCAGTGCACCGCGCGCCAGGATTTTCTCGACGTGCTGGCGGTGGCCGACGTGCTCGGCATCGAGGTCGAGGCGGTCAACTTCGCCGCCGAGTACAAGGAACGCGTGTTCAGCTACTTCCTCGCCGAATACCAGGCCGGCCGCACCCCCAACCCGGACGTGCTGTGCAACGCCGAAATCAAGTTCAAGGCCTTTCTCGACGATGCCCTCGCGCGCGGCGCCGAATATATCGCGACGGGGCATTACGTCGGCAAGCGACAGGACGCCGCCGGACGCGCCACGCTGTTGCGGGCCCTGGATACCAACAAGGACCAGAGCTATTTCCTCTACCGCCTGAGCCAGGCGCAGATCCGCCCTGCCCTGTTTCCACTGGCGGATCTGCCCAAACCCGAGGTGCGCGAAATCGCAAAGAAGATCGGCCTGCCCAACGCTGCCAAGAAGGACAGCACCGGCATCTGCTTCATCGGCGAGCGCAACTTCCGCGAATTCCTCGAGCGCTATCTGCCGCGTGACCCCGGCGACATGCAAACGCCCGAAGGCCGCGTGGTCGGCCGGCACCAGGGCCTGATGTATTACACCCTCGGCCAGCGCCAGGGCCTTGGCATCGGCGGGCAGAAGGACGGCGGCGACGAGCCCTGGTTCGTCGCCGCCAAGGACATGGCGAGCAACACGCTGGTCGTGGTGCAGGGGCACGACCACCCGCTGCTCAAGCGCTCGGCGCTGGCCGCCGGCCAGCTCAACTGGATCAGTGGCGCCGCCCCCGATCCGGCCACACCCTATACCGCCAAGACCCGCTACCGGCAGACCGACGCGCCCTGCCGCATCACGCGGCTGGATGCCGACACGCTGGAGCTCGCTTTCGAGCAGCCGCAATGGGCCGTCACGCCCGGCCAGTCCGTCGTGCTGTATGACGGCGAAGTCTGCCTCGGCGGCGGCATCATTATCTGAACCCGCTACAATCCACGCATTCCAGATTTCCATTCCATCATGTCGCACGACACCCCCGCACCCGCCGCCAACTTCATCCGCAACATCATCGACGAGCAGAACGCCGCCGGAAAATGGGGCGGACGCGTCGAGACGCGCTTTCCGCCCGAGCCCAACGGCTATCTGCATCTGGGCCACGCCAAGTCGATCTTCCTGAACTTCGGGCTGGCGCGCGACTACGGCGGCGTCTGCCACCTGCGCTTCGACGACACCAACCCGGAAAAGGAAAGCCAGGAATACGTCGACGCCATCACCGAATCGGTGAAGTGGCTGGGCTTCGACTGGGGCACGCACCTCTACTTCGCGTCGAACTACTTCGACACCATGTACGCCTGCGCCGAATATCTGATCCAGGCCGGCCATGCCTACGTCGATTCGCTGTCCGCCGACGAGATGCGCGCCTACCGCGGCACGCTCACCGAGCCGGGCAAGGACAGCCCCTACCGCACACGCAGCGCGGAGGAAAACCTCGACCTCTTCCGCAAAATGCGCGCCGGCGAATTCCCCGACGGCGCGCACGTGCTGCGCGCCAGGATCGACATGGCCTCGCCCAACATCAACCTGCGCGACCCGGCGATCTATCGCATCAAGCGCGCGCATCACCACAACACCGGCGACACCTGGTGCATCTACCCGATGTACACCTACGCGCATCCGATCGAGGACGCGATCGAGCACATCACGCACTCGATCTGCACGCTGGAATTCGAAGACCAGCGCCCGTTCTACGACTGGCTGCTCGACAAGCTCGCCGACGGCGGCTTCTTCACCCGCCCGCTGCCGCAGCAGATCGAGTTCGCGCGGCTGAACCTCACCTACGTCGTGCTCTCCAAGCGCAAGCTGATCCAGCTGGTCGACGAAAAACACGTCAGCGGCTGGGACGACCCGCGCCTGCCCACGCTGGTCGGCGCGCGTCGCCGCGGCTACACGGCGGAAGGCTTCCAGCGCTTCACCGACCAGATCGGCGTGTCCAAGTCTGACGGCTGGATCGACTACAGCGTGTTCGAAGCGTGCCAACGCGATGTGCTGAACGACAGCGCCCTGCGCCGCGTCGCCGTTCTCGACCCGGTCAAGCTCATCATCGACAACTATCCCGAAGGCCAGTCGGAAGACTGCTTCGCTCCCAACCACCCGCAGCAGCC
>JADFDN010000098.1 GCA_018262815.1 Thiobacillus sp. | reverse complement strand
CCTGCTCGGCAGGATCGATGTACTTGCTGTCCTTGCGACGGCGCAGCGTCAGCGCGATCGCGGCGACGATCGCCACCAGCAGGATCACCGCAGCCAGTTCGAACGCGTAGACGTAGTCGGTATACAGCAGCCGCCCGAGTTCCTTGGTGTTGCTGTAGTCGGCCGGGTGCGACTCGGGCGTTGCCATCACGTCGAGCCCGAAATGGCGGCTGCCGAGGATCAGCGCCATTTCGATCATCAGAAGCACCGAGACGAAACCGGCCAGCGGCAGGTAATCCCAGAAGCCCTCACGCAACTTGTTCAGGTTGATGTCGAGCATCATCACCACGAACAGGAACAGCACCATCACCGCACCGACGTAGACCAGCACCAGCGTGATGGCGAGGAATTCGGCCTCCAGCAGCATCCACAGGCCGGCTGCGGTGAAGAAGGCCAGCACCAGAAACAGCGCGGCATGCACCGGGTTGCGCGCGGTGATCACGCGCAGGCCGGCAAACACGAGAATGGCGGCGAAGAAATAGAAGATGGCGGTCGTGTAAGTCATTTTGTAGGGGTCAGGATTCAGGATTCAGGGGTCAGAAAAATCCGCCCAATCAGCCTCTTTCACTTCGAATTTCGTACTTGCCCCGTCCTCCCTTTAAATTACAGATCAACTGTCCGTCGCTCCGTCGCCCCTAAATCCTGGCCCCTGAATCCTGACCCCTGCCCTACCGATACTTCGCATCCGCCGCCCGGTCCTTCGCGATCTGTTCCTCGTACTGGTCGCCGATGGCCAGCAGCATGGGCTTGGTGTAATACAGGTCGCCGCGCTTTTCGCCGTGGTATTCGAGGATGCGGGTTTCGACGATGGAATCGACCGGACAGGATTCCTCGCAGAAGCCGCAGAAGATGCACTTGGTCAGATCGATGTCGTAGCGCGTGGTGCGGCGGGTACCGTCAGTGCGCTGTTCAGATTCGATGGTGATCGCCAGGGCCGGACACACGGCCTCGCACAGTTTGCAGGCGATGCAGCGCTCCTCCCCATTGGGATAGCGACGCAGCGCGTGCAGGCCGCGGAAACGGGGCGATTGCGGGGTTTTCTCTTCCGGATACTGCACCGTGATCTTGCGCGAGAACAGGTGACGCCCGGTGAGCATCATGCCGCGCAGCAGTTCGACCAGGAAGAGACTGCCGAAGAAATGGGCCACTCGTTTCATGATAGGGATAGCCGTCTCATGGGCATTCAGTGGAAGAAATGACCATACGGCGTCTGCATCATGCCGCCGACGACGACGATCCAGACGATGGTGATGGGGATGAACACTTTCCAGCCCAGGCGCATGATCTGGTCGTAGCGGTAGCGCGGGAAAGTGGCGCGGAACCAGAGAAAAAGGAACAGCACGAAGCCGGTCTTCAGCAGCCACCAGACGATGCCGTCCGGCAGGAACGAAACCGGCGACAGCCAGCCGCCGAGGAACATGATCGTGGTCAGCGCGGCGATCAGGATCATGTTGGCGTATTCGGCGAGGAAGAACACGGCGAAGGCCATGCCGGAATATTCCACGTGGAAGCCGGCGACAATCTCGGACTCGCCTTCGGCAACGTCGAACGGCGCGCGATTGGTTTCGGCCACGCCCGAGATCAGATACACGATGAACAGCGGGAACAGCGGCCAGATGTACCACTGGTGCAGGCCACCCGACTGGCCCTGCACGATGTCGATCAAATTGAGCGACTGCGATGCCATCAGCACGCCGACCAGCGCGAAGCCCATCGCGATTTCGTACGACACGATCTGCGCCGCCGAGCGCATCGCGCCGAGGAAGGCATATTTGGAGTTGGACGCCCAGCCCGCAATGATGACGCCGTAGACGCCCATCGAGGTGATCGCCATCACATACAGCAGGCCGGCGTTGATGTTCGCGACCACCAGAGTGTCGGTGAACGGGATTACCGCCCACGCCGCCAGCGCAGGCGCGATGGCGAGGATGGGACCGAGGATGAACAGCCCCTTGTTGGCGCCGGAAGGAATGATGATTTCCTTCATCAGGAGCTTCAGGCCGTCGGCGATCGGCTGCAACAGGCCCTGAAAGCCGACGCGGTTGGGGCCGATGCGCACCTGCATCCAGCCGATGATCTTGCGTTCGGCATAGGTCAGATAGGCCACACCCAGCATCAGCGGCACCACCAGCGCCATGATCTTGAGCAGTGTCCAGACGACGGTTTGAATCGCGGCCCAGTCCATTCCCATGCTCTCCATCAGACCGGCTCCGCCGTAATGGGGCCGAACATGGGCCCGAGGCCGGCGGTCAACGGGTGGCCACTGGGAATGCGCACGCAGTTGTCAGGCAGCAGATCGTCGCGCTGCACTTTCAGGGTCAGCGCGCTCGCGGTCTGGCGCACCGAGACGCGGCCGTTTTCCGTGAGGCCAAGCTTCGAGATCAGCCGGCTGTGCATGCGCGCCACCGGCAGCGCGGCGTCGAGCGTCATCTGCAGCGAGGGCGAACGGCGCACCACGGCGTCGGTCTGGTAGATCGGCACCTCGGCGACCCGTTCCAGGCCGTCGATGGCCTGCGGCTGCGCCGGCGTCACGCCGCTGACTTCATTGCTGAGGAAAGCCTGCACCGATCCGGTGGGCGTGTCGCCCAGCGCGTCGCGAAGCACATCCTTGCTATCGTTGTGATCGAATCCGGCCAGTCCCAGCAGGTTGCCCAGCACGCGCAGCACTTTCCACGCCGGACGCGTTTCGCCGAGCGGCTTCACCACGGCGCTGAAGCTCTGAACGCGGCCTTCGGTATTGATGAAGGTGCCGGAGGTTTCGGTCCAGGGCGCGATCGGCAGCAGCACGTCTGCGTAGTCGAGCGACTTGCCCTTATAGGGCGACATCACCACGACGAAGTCCGCGGCATTGATGCTGGCCATCGCGCTGACCGGATCATGCGTATCGAGTTCAGCTTCGACGCCCAGCAGCAGATAGGCGGAAAGCGGCTTTGCCAGCATCTGCTGCGCGTTCAGTCCCTTGGCGGCAGGCTGGCCCAGCGGACCGCGTCCGGGAATCGCCCCGACAGCCACCGCGCCGACGCTGTTGGCAGCTTCGCCCAGCACGCCGAAACTGGCGCCGGCGAGTTTCGCCACTTCCTGCGCCAGCGCATGAATCTGCGCATAGCTGGAATGGTGCTGCGCCATGTTGCCGAGAAAGACTGCCCGGCCCCCATCCGTTGGGCCCTTGCCCTCGCCGGAAATGCTCTCGGCCATTTTTTTCGCAATGTCGTCCACCACGCCGTGCGCAGCGATGGCGGGAACCGGCTGGTTTTTCAGTTGAGCCAAAGCAACGCATACGCCCGCCAGCGCGCTGGCTAGCTGCGACGGCGCGACGATGCGTTTGGCGTGCACCTTGCCGAGGAATTCGTCTTCGGCGGCGTTGATGAGATTGAGCTCGCCATACCAGCGCACCGATTCGCGAATGCGGTGCGCCATCAGCGGATGGTCTTTTCTGAGATTCGAACCCACCACCAGCATGCGGTTGAGCCGCGACATGTAGGTGACCGGCATGCCCAGCCAGAAGCCGCCATGTGCCTTGTCGTCGAGCGAAAAGTCCGACTGTCGCAGACGATGGTCGACGTTGCCGCTGCCCAGCCCGCGCATCAGCTTCTGCAGCAGGAACAATTCCTCCGCCGGGCGGTAGGGCGTCGACAGCGCCCCGATCTGCTCCGCGCGGACGCCCTTCAGTTTATCGGCGACGAATTCCAACGCAGCCTGCCAGGTGGTTTCGACCCACTGCCCGCCCTGCTTGACCATCGGCTGGGTCAGTCGCTCGGCCGTGTTGAGCCCCTGATAGGAGAAACGGTCGCGGTCTGCGAGCCAGCATTCGTTGACATCCTCGTTCTCGCGCGGCAGCACGCGCATGACCTTGTTGTCCTTGACGTGAACTTCGAGGTTGGATCCCAGGCTGTCGTGCGGGCTGATCGAAGGGCGGCGCGACAGCTCCCAGGGGCGCGCACTGTAGCGGAACGGCTTGCTGGTGAGCGCGCCGACCGGGCACAGGTCGATCACGTTGCCCGACAGCTCGGATGCCACCTGGGTTTCGAGGAAGGGCATGACTTCGGTGTGCTCGCCGCGCCCGGGCATGCCGAGTTCCATCACGCCGGCGATTTCCTGGCCGAAGCGCACGCAGCGGCTGCAGTGAATGCAGCGGGTCATGTCGGTTGCGATCAACGGGCCGAGGTTCTTCTCGCGCACCACGCGCTTGAGTTCCTGGTAACGCGACGACGATCCGCCATAGCCCACCGCCAGGTCCTGCAGCGTGCATTCGCCGCCCTGGTCGCAGATCGGGCAGTCGAGCGGATGGTTGATCAGCAGAAACTCCATCACCGCCTTCTGCGCGTTGATCGCATACTCGGAACGGGTCTGCACCTTCATGCCGTCGGTCACCGGGGTGGCGCAGGCCGGCAACGGCTTGGGCGCCTTTTCCACCTGCACCAGGCACATGCGACAGTTGGCCGCGATCGACAGCTTCTTGTGGTAACAGAAATGCGGAATCGTGATGCCGGCCTGGTTCGCCGCATCCATGATGGTGTCGCCGCTTTCGACCTGCAGCGCGCGTCCATCGATTTCGATATTGAGCGTAGCCATAGCCTTGATTATTCTGCCTGTTGCGTGCCGGCCATGCAGCGTTTGTGTTCGATGTGATGCGCGAACTCGTGGCCAAAATGTTTGAGGAAGCTCTGCACCGGCATCGCCGCCGCATCGCCCAGCGCGCAGATGGTGTGGCCGCCGATGCGCCCCGCCACGCTGTTGAGCAGCTCCAGATCCTCGGGCCGCCCCTCGCCATGCTCGATGCGGTGGATCACGCGGTACATCCAGCCGGTGCCTTCGCGGCACGGCGTGCACTGGCCGCACGATTCCTCGAAGTAGAAGTACGACAGCCGCTCCAGCGCCCGCACCATGCAGACGGTTTCGTCCATCACGATCACCGCGCCCGAACCCAGCATCGATCCGGCCTTGGCGATCGAGTCGAAATCCATCGTACAGTCCATCATGATGTCGGCCGGCAGCACCGGTGCCGACGATCCGCCCGGAATCACGGCCTTCAATTTATGCCCGTTGCGCACCCCGCCCGCCATTTCCAGCAGCTCGGAAAACGGCGTGCCGAGCGGCACTTCGAAATTGCCCGGCTTGTTGACGTGGCCCGACACCGAGAACAGCTTGGAGCCCCCGTTGTTGGGCTTGCCCAGTTCGAGGAAGGCCTGGCCGCCGTGCTGGATGATCCACGGCACACTGGCCAGCGTTTCGGTGTTGTTGATGGTGGTCGGCTTGCCATAAAGGCCGAAGCTCGCCGGAAACGGCGGCTTGAAGCGAGGCTGGCCCTTCTTGCCCTCGATCGATTCCAGCAGCGCAGTTTCCTCGCCGCAGATGTAGGCGCCGTAGCCGTGGTGCGCGTGCAGCTGGAAGCAGAAGTCGGTGCCGAACAGATTGTCGCCCAGGTAGCCGGCTTCGCGCGCCTCCTTCAGCGCCGCTTCGAAGATCTGGTAGCAGTCCCAAATCTCGCCGTGGATGTAGTTGTAGCCGACCTTCGCGCCCAGCACGTAGCCGGCGATCGCCATGCCCTCGATCAGCTGGTGCGGGTTGTAGCGCAGGATGTCGCGGTCCTTGAAGGTACCCGGTTCGCCCTCGTCGCTGTTGCAGACGATGTATTTGTCGCCCTGGAACGCCCGCGGCATGAAGCTCCATTTGAGTCCCGTCGGGAAGCCCGCACCGCCGCGGCCGCGCAGTGCGCTGGTCTTGAGTTCGGCGATGATGGCGTCGCCCGACACCTTTTCGGTGACCACGCGGCGCAGCGCCTGATAGCCGCCGTTGGCGACGTAGGTCGCCAGCGAGCCCGGGTTGTCGAGTGCCTGGGTCCAGCTGCAGACCTTGGGGGTGGGCTTGAGCAGGCTCATTTCAGCTTGTCCAGCAACTCGTCCACTTTCTCGGGCGTGAGATGCGTGTGCATGGCGTGGTTGTTGTGCAGGCACATCGGCGCATCGCCGCAGGCGCCCATGCACTCGCCCTCTTTCAGCGTGTAGCGGCCGTCCTCGGTGGTCTCGCCGAATCCGATGCCGAGTTTGTTTTTCAGGTGTTCGGCAAGCTCGTTCGCCCCCATCAGCGCACACGGCAGGTTGGTGCACAGCGTGATCTTGTGGCGACCCACCGGCTGGGTGTCGTACATGTTGTAGAACGTGGCGACCTCGTAGGCGGCAATCGCCGGCATCTCGAGATAGTCGGCGACGTATTCGATCAGCTCGGGCTTCAGCCAGCCCTTTTCCGCCTGCGCGATGCGCAGCGCACCCATCACTGCCGACTGCTTCTGGTCGGCGGGATACTTGGCGACTTCGACATCGATCAGCGCGAGCGATTCCGGCGACAGCCGCAGGGTGCCCAGTTCAGGATTGGCCATCAGCGGTCGATCTCCCCGAAAACGATATCCTGCGTGCCGATGATGGCGACGACGTCGGCAATCATGTGGCCGCGGCTCATTTCATCGAGCGCCGCCAGATGCGCATAGCCCGGCGCGCGGATTTTCATGCGATAGGGCTTGTTGGCACCGTCCGACACCAGGTAGATGCCGAACTCGCCCTTGGGGTGCTCGACCGCGGCGTAGGCCTCGCCCGCCGGCACGTGCATGCCCTCGGTGAAGAGCTTGAAGTGATGGATCAGCTCTTCCATGTTCTGCTTCATGTCGATCCGCGAAGGCGGCGCGACCTTGTGGTTTTCCACGATGACCGGACCCGGGTTCGTGCGCAGCCAGTCGACGCACTGCTTGATGATGCGGTTGGACTGGCGCATTTCCTCGATGCGCACCAGGTAGCGGTCGTAGCAGTCGCCATTGGTGCCGACAGGGATGTCGAAGTCCATGCGGTCGTAGACCTCGTAGGGCTGTTTCTTGCGCAGATCCCACTCGACGCCGGAGCCGCGCAGCATCGGGCCGGTGAAGCCCAGCGCCTTGGCGCGCTCGGGCGACACCACGCCGATGCCGACGGTGCGCTGCTTCCAGATGCGGTTGTCGGTCAGCAGCGTTTCGTATTCGTCGACGTAGGTCGGGAAGCGCTGGGTGAAATCCTCGATGAAGTCGAGCAGCGAACCCTGGCGGTTGGCGTTCATCGACTTCATGGTCGCCTCGTTCCGGGTGTGCTGCGCCGCATACTGCGGCATCGAGTCGGGCAGGTCACGATAGACGCCGCCGGGCCGGTAGTAGGCCGCATGCAGGCGCGCTCCGGACACCGCCTCGTAGCAGTCCATCAGGTCCTCGCGCTCGCGGAAGGCATACAGGAACACCGTCATCGCGCCGACGTCGAGCGCGTGCGCGCCCAGCCACAAGAGATGGTTCAGCACGCGCGTGATCTCGTCGAACATCACGCGGATGTATTGCGCGCGCTCGGGGACGTCGATCTGCAGCAGCTTCTCGATCGCCATCACGTAGGCGTGCTCGTTGACCATCATCGACACGTAGTCGAGGCGGTCCATGTAGGGCACCGACTGCAGGAAAGTCTTGTGCTCGGCCAGCTTCTCTGTGGCCCGGTGCAAGAGGCCGATGTGCGGGTCGGCGCGCTGGATCACTTCGCCGTCGAGCTCCAGCACCAGGCGCAGCACGCCGTGCGCCGCCGGATGCTGCGGGCCGAAGTTCATGGTGTAGTTGCGGATTTCAGCCATGTCAGCGCCCTGCCCCGTAGCTCTCGTCGCGTACGATGCGCGGCACGATTTCGCGCGGCTCGATCGAAACCGGCTGGTAGATCACCCGCTGCTGGGTCGGGTCGTAGCGCATCTCGACGTTGCCCGACAGCGGGAAGTCCTTGCGGAACGGATGGCCGATGAAGCCGTAGTCGGTGAGGATGCGGCGCAGGTCGGGATGGCCCTCGAACACGATGCCGTAAAGATCGAAGGCCTCGCGCTCGAACCAGTTGGCCGACGGCCACAGGTCGACCATCGAGGCCACCACCGGCAGGTGGTCGTCGGGGCAGAACACGCGCACCCGCACGCGCTGGTTGTAGGTCAGCGACAGCAGGTGCACGACCACGGCAAACCGCGGCCCCTCCCAGATGCCATCGCCGTAGTCCGAGTAATCCGTCCCGCACAGGTCGATCAGCTGCTCGAAGCGGCAGTCGG
>JADFDN010000097.1 GCA_018262815.1 Thiobacillus sp. | reverse complement strand
GATGCAGTACCTGCCGCACCGCTATCCCTTCCTGCTGATCGACAAGGTGATCGAGATGGAGCTCGGCAAGTCGATCACCGCGATCAAGAACGTCACCATCAACGAGCCCTTCTTCAACGGCCACTTTCCGGGTGCGCCGGTGATGCCGGGCGTGCTGATCCTGGAAGCGATGGCGCAGGCCGCCGGCATCCTGTCGTTCAAGACCAAGAACTACACGCCCGAACAGATCGGCGTCATCTACTTCGCCGGCATCGACGGGGCGCGTTTCAAGAAGCCGGTCAAGCCGGGCGATCAGCTCGTGCTCAAGGCCGAGATCGTGCGCGAGATGCGTGGCATCTGGAAATACACCGGCCGTGCCGAGGTCGACGGCGCCCTGGTCGCCGAAGCCGAACTGATGGCCACCCTGCGCGACAAGCCCTGACATGACGACTATCCATCCCACCGCGCTGGTCGCCGCGGGTGCGCGGCTTGCCGACGACGTCGAGATCGGCCCCTATACGATCATCGGCGAACACGTCGAAATCGGTGCCGGCACCACGGTCGGCGCGCATGCCGTGATCACCGGCCACACCCGGATCGGCGCGCACAACCAGATCTTCCATTTCGTCTCGCTCGGCGAGGCGCCGCAGGACAAGAAATACGCCGGCGAACCGACCCGGCTGGAAATCGGCGACCACAACGTGATCCGCGAATTTTGCACCTTCAATACCGGCACCGTGCAGGATCGCGGCGCCACCACCATCGGCAGCCACAACTGGATCATGGCCTACGTCCACATCGCGCACGACTGCGTGGTGGGCGACCGCACCATCTTCGCCAACAACGCCTCGCTCGCGGGCCACGCCGAGGTCGGCGACTGGGCGATCCTCGGCGGCTTCACCGGCGTGCACCAGTTCTGCAAGGTCGGCGCCCACGTGATGACTGGCATCTCCAGCGTCGTGTTCAAGGACATCCCACCCTTCGTCATGGCCTCCGGCCAGCCGGCCGCGCCGCACGGTCTCAACAGCGAAGGCCTCAAGCGGCGCGGCTTTTCCGCCGAGACGCTGACCGCGCTGAAGCGCGCCTACAAGATCCTCTACCGCGAAGGCAACACGCTCGCCGAAGCGCAGGCCAAGCTGGTTCCCGAGGCGGCGAAGCACGCCGAAGTGCAGCAGCTGCTCGATTTTCTGGCACGCGCCGAACGCGGCATCATCCGGTGATTGATCTGGGCCTGGTCGCCGGCGAAGCCTCCGGCGATCTCCTCGGCGCGCACTTCGTCGCCGCACTGAAACAAAACCATCCCCATCTGCGCGCCGCCGGCATCGCCGGTCCGCGCATGGTCGAAGCCGGCGTCGACGCGATCTATCCGAGCGACAAGCTCGCAGTCAACGGCTATGTTGAAGTGCTGCGCCACCTGCCCGAGCTTTTGTGGATCCGCGACCGCATCACCCGCCATTTCCTGCGCGAACGGCCGCGCGTCTTCGTCGGCATCGACGCGCCGGATTTCAATTTCACGCTGGAGGCGAAGCTCAAGCAGGCCGGCATCCCCACCGTGCATTTCGTCAGCCCGTCGATCTGGGCGTGGCGACCCGAGCGCATCCACCGGATCGGGCAGGCGGTGTCGCACATGCTGGTGGTGTTCCCGTTCGAGGAGCAGATCTACCGCGATGCCGGCATCCCGGTCAGCTACGTCGGCCATCCGCTGGCCGACGTGATTCCGCTGGAACCCGATGCCGCCGCCGCGCGCAAAAATCTGGGCCTGACCTCCGGCCCGGTCGTCGCGCTGCTGCCGGGCAGCCGGCTGTCCGAAGTGAAGCGCCATGCGCGGCTGATGCTCGACGCCGCCGTGCGCATCCGCCGCCAGCATGCGGACGCGCAGTTCGTGCTGCCCGCCGCGAACGAGGCCGCGGCGCGACTGATTCGCCAGGCATTGCAGGACCTGGACTTGCCGCTCCAGATCCTGGCCGGCCAATCGCACACCGCGCTGGCGGCGTGCGACATCGCGCTGGTAGCCTCGGGCACCGCCACCCTCGAAGCCGCGCTGTTCAAGAAACCGATGGTCATCACCTACCGCGTGCCGGCGCTCACCGCCTACCTGATGCGCAAGAAGGCGCTGCAGCCGTGGATCGGGCTGCCGAACATCCTGGCGCGCGATTTCGTGGTGCCGGAGCGTGTGCAGGAAGCCGCCACGCCGGAGAACCTGGCGAACGATGCGCTCGCCTGGCTGGCCGACGCGCCGCGGCGAAACGCGGCCGTCGAAACCTTCCGTGCCATGCACCTGAGCTTGCGGCAAAACGCCAGCGCGCGCATCGCCGAGGCGCTCGAGCCGTATCTGGAAGGCGCATGACGCCGCGCCAGACGGTCATCCTGCATGTCGGCCCGCTCGGGCTGTGCGGCGTCGACGAAGCCGGACGCGGCCCGCTGGCGGGGCCGGTGACGGCGGCGGCCGTCATGCTCGATCCCGACCGGCCCATCGACGGCCTGCGCGATTCCAAGAAGCTCACCGCCGCCGCGCGCGAGCGCCTGGCCGACGCGATTCGCGAGCGCGCCGCCGCCTGGTGCGTGGCCGAAGCCAGCGTCGCCGAAATCGATCAGCTGAACATCCTGCACGCCACGATGCTCGCGATGCAGCGCGCCGTCGCCGGGCTCGGGCGTGCGCCGGACGACGTGATGGTCGACGGCAACCGCTGCCCCAACTGGGCGTGGCGCTCGCAGGCGGTGGTCAAGGGCGACGACAAGATCGCCGCGATCGCCGCGGCCTCGATCCTCGCCAAGACCGCACGCGACGCGTTCATGTGCCGCCTGCACGCGGAATATCCCGCTTATGGCTTCGCGCAGCACATGGGCTACGGTACCGCGGCCCACCTCGATGCCCTGAAGGCGCACGGCGCCTGTCCGCAGCACCGGAAGAGCTTCGCACCCGTTAAACTCGTGCTCGACCAGGCACGCTTGTTCTAGGAAGGAAAAATCCAATGCAACAGATCGTCTATCTGCTCCACGTCCTCGGCGTCGTCGTCTGGGTCGGCGGCATGTTCTTCGCCTACATGGCGCTGCGTCCGGTGGCTGCCAGCGTGCTCGAACCGCCGCAGCGGCTGACGCTGTGGGCCGGCGTGTTCGGCAAGTTCTTCCCCTGGGTATGGCTGTCCGTGGCGCTGATTCTGCTCACCGGTTTGCACATGTTGGTGACGTTCGGCGGGGCGTCGGCGCCACTCTATGCGCTGGCCATGCTGGTGCTGGGCGTGGCGATGATGCTGATTTTTGCGCACGTCTTTTTCGCGCCCTACAAGAAACTCAAGCGCGCGGTTGCCGCGCAGGAGTGGAAAATGGGCGGCGCCGCACTCGGACAGATCCGCATGCTGATCGGCATCAACCTCAGCATCGGGCTGCTGACGATTGCCGTGGTGTTCCTTGGACGCTGGCTTATTTCCGGCGCGACGTAAGGCCGGAATCGCGCCTCGAACGATGCTTCTCGACGACTGGACGGGCCAGCAGCGGGCCGTTTTCATGTCGGAAAAATTTACACCATTTCGCCAGTCTTTAATTCCATTCAAAAAACTCCATATAAATCATACGTGTAATTCATCATACTTATTGGCATGAATCTTTCTTGTCAGGCCAGGTTGTTTTGTACTAGACGCAGGATGCCCAATGTGAATGCCCGCTGTTTGATCGCGGTGGCTCTCACGATGGATTGATATCGCGTTTATCAGCCTTACGGCCTATTCATAATCGGGAGAGATTTATGCAAACAGGTAAGCAGCTGGGTTGCGTATTGATGCTGGTGGCATCTGCGGTGTGGTCAGCGGCGGCAAGTGCGGATATCTATACCTTCAATTTCACCGGGCGTATGACGGTTGCAGACAGCGCCGGCAATGTTCTGAATAGTGGCGAACCGGATTTCAATGGCTACCAGTCTCCGATTAGCGCCACGCTAACCTACGATACCGTCACAGGCCTCGGAACCAGCCCCCTCACGATCACTCTCGATAGCGTCTTCATGGGCTCGCCCGCGACCTTCCATGACATCACGCTGGCGCGGATCGGGACGTCCAATCTTTTCGATGGGCAACTCCTGGCAGACTGGAGCGGCGCGGTCGACCTGGCGGCTCATATCGAATGGGATGCGTCGGGACTGATGTACGCGATCGATTCCGGCCTGATGCAGGTGGGCGACAGGATCAGTGGCGACGTGCTGCTGCGCGATCCTTCCGGCGATCATTCCTTCAGCGAAGTGGTGATCGGCAGCCTGGGCAGCGCCGTTCCGCATACCGACTCGCTGATCCTCGGCAAGGGGGTCGCGCCGCAGTATTACGCGCCACTGGCCGCCACCTCGGGCACGCTCGGCCTGGCCGAAGGAACCGGGCTGAATGGCATCAGGATTTACCTCGACATCGGCAGCGGCAACAGCATGTACCTCACCGCGGTCACCGCCGTTCCCGAGCCTGCAAGCTGGGCTTTCCTGCTGTCGGGCTTATGTCTTGTCGGCTGGGGGGCACGGCGGCGTCAGGTGACTGTGCGCATTCAGTGACGGCGCCTACCGCGGGATCGCCCGACGGCGTCGTGGCGATTTACTCGGGTTCGTCCTGCGGCGGCGCGCCCAGCAAATGGCGCACCGCGTGACGGATGACTTCCTGCCGCGCCGCGCACTGCAGTTCCGCATGGAACCGGCCATCGCGATACAGGTACACCGTCGGCAGATGGAAAATCCCGAAATAGCGCGCCACCCCGGTGGCCTCGCTGACGTCGACTTCGAACAGCTGGTCGGCCAGCCCGGATAATGCATCCGGCAGCATGCGTTTCCATGCCCGGCAGGCTCCGCAGTGCGGCGCGCTGAACAGCACCGCGGCGACGCCGGCGGTGGCAGCGAGGCGGGCGTGAAACGCGCCCTCGGCCAGCCGCGCAAAAACCGGTGAGTCAGCGGCCTCGCGACTGCTAGAATCGCGGCTTTCCTCCTGGCTGTTTCCCATGCTCTTTCTTGAACTCTTCGGTTATCTGCTGCTCATCCTCGTGGCGGCCGAAATCTTTGTCAACGCGCTCGAACACCTGGGCGAGAAGCTGAAAATCTCCGAAGGCGTGACCGGCTCGCTGTTCGCCGCGGTCGGCACCGCGATGCCCGAAACCCTGGTGCCGCTGCTGGCGATCTTCGCCACCACCGGCAACGCGGCGACCAACGAGGAAATCGGCGTCGGCGCGATTCTCGGCGCACCGCTGATGCTGTCGACGCTGTCGCTGTTCCTGATGAGCGTGGCCGTACTGAAGCGGCGCGGCCTGCAGGGCCACCTCACCCCGGAACGCACCGGCCTCAAGCGCGATCTGGACTTCTTCCTGATGGCTTTCCTGCTGGCTTTCGTGGCCATGTTCGTGCCGCACGGCGAAGGCTGGGTGCGCGGTGCGCTCGCATTCGTCATGGTCATGATCTACTTTTTCTACGTGATGCTGACGCTGCGCGCGTCGGCCAAGCTGGTGGAAGACGGCCACGCCACCGAGGCCGGCTCGCCGATGCTGCTGACCCGCCTGGGCCTGCCGCAGAACCTGCTGTTCATCGTGGTGCAGCTGGCGCTGGGCCTCGGCCTGCTGGTCGCCGGCGCCAAGGGCTTCATCCACGGCGTGGAAGCAGCCGCGCCCATCATCGGCATCTCCGCGCTGCTGCTGTCCTTGATGATCATCCCGATCGCCACCGAACTGCCGGAGAAAGTGAATTCGATCCTGTGGATCCGCAAGCACAAGGACACGCTGGCCTTCGGCAACATCACCGGCGCGATGGTGTTCCAGGGCACGCTGCTGCCCGCGATCGGCATTTCGCTGACGCCGTGGGCGCCGCAGAAGGAAGTGCTGCTGGGCGTGCTGATCACGCTGGTGGCTGCGTTCTGGCTGCGCTGGGCGGCTTTGAGCGGCGGCCTGCGCGTATGGCACCTGTTCGTCAACGGCGCCTTGTACGTGACCTATCTGACAGCGGTGCTGGTGTAGAAAACGGCGGGGAAACCCGCCGTTTTCTATTGTGTGCCGCCCGCGCGCCTAAGCCGGATTCCCAGACGGCGGTTCGCGGCGGAACGGCCCATCGAGTTCGTCCATGTAATGCGCAATGGCGTCGGTTTCGCGCTCCAGGAAGCGATCGACCGCCTGGCGGAATTCCGCGTTCTCCAGCCAGTGCCAGGAATGCGTGGCGGTGGGCACGAGGCCGCGCGACAGCTTGTGCTCGCCCTGCGCGCCGCCTTCGAACACCGAGAGGCCGTGCGCGATCGCGTATTCGATGCCCTGCTGGTAACAGGTCTCGAAGTGCAGCCCGGGCACGTATTCCAGCGTCCCCCAGTGGCGGCCGTACAGGCGCTGACCGTCCTTGATGCAGAACGAGCAGGCGACGGGCTCGCCGTTCCTATCGGCGATGATCAGCAACAGATTGTCCGGCATCGTCTCGCGCAGGTTTGCGAAAAAGGCGCGGTTCAGATGCGGCTCGCTGCGGTGGCGGGCGTACGTGTCGGCGTAGCAGCGGTAGAAATGGTCCCAGTCGGCGTCGGTGCTCTGTGCGCCTTCCACCCAGCGGAAGCTCACCCCCAGCGCGTTCAGCTTCTTTCTTTCCTGGCGGATCTTCTTGCGCTTGTCGTGCGTCATCGCGGAGAGGAAGTCGTCGAAGTTGGCGTAGCCCTGGTTGAACCAGTGGAACTGGAAGCCGCTGCGGTGCAACAGCGGCATCGCGTTGAGCGCGGCATGGTCGGGCTCGGTGGGAAACAGGATGTGGAAGGACGAGCAGTTCAAATCCTGCGTGAGCTTGAGCGCGGCCTGGATCAGTGCAGCGCGGTCGGCGTCGTTCTTCGCCAGCAGCCGCGGGCCGGGCACCGGCGAGAAGGGCACGCAGCACACCAGCTTGGGATAGTAGGCCAGCCCATGGCGGCGGTAGGCATCGGCCCACGCCCAGTCGAACACGAATTCGCCCCAGGAATGGTGCTTCACATACAGCGGCATCGCGGCTTCGAGCCGGTCGCCGCGGAACAGCGCCAGATGCACCGGTTCCCAGCCGATGTGGGCGCCGACGCATTCGGTGGTTTCAAGCGCGTGCAGAAAGGCGTGCTGCACGAAGGGCGAATCGCCGGCCAGGGCATTCCAGGCATCGGCCGGCAACTCGGCCATGCGCGGAACGACGCGGGCCACGGTTTCCACGTTGCTGGCTTCCGCATCGGAGGGCTTTGCTTCAAAATGCACGTTTTGGCGAGCTTCCATCGAAAAACACATGAACCTGCACGAATTCCAGGCCAAACAGATATTGCGGTCGGGCAACATTAACACGCCGCGCGGCTTCGCTGCGGCGAGTGCCGACGCCGCAGTCAACGCCGCCAGCGAGCTGGGCGGCGACGCCTGGGTGGTGAAGGCGCAGATCCATGCCGGCGGACGCGGCAAGGCGGGCGGGGTCAAGGTGGTCAAGCGCCTCGACGACGTGCGGGCGGTGGCGGCGACATTGCTGGGAAGCAAACTGGTGACTGGCCAGAACGCGCCCGATGGCCAGCCGGTGAACCAGGTGCTGGTCGAAGAAACCCTGCCGATCGCGCGGGAGCTGTACCTGTCCTTGCTGGTCGACCGCGAGAGCGAACGCGTCGCCATCGTCGCCTCGGCTGCCGGCGGCATGGACATCGAGGACGTCGCCCACGCCACCCCGAAAAAAGTCCTTACCGAAACCTGCGATCCGCTCTTGGGCGTGCAGGATTTCCAGTGCCGTGCGCTGGCCTTCGCGCTGGAGCTGAGCGGAGAGGCCTACAAGGATTTCTGCCGCCTGCTGCCGCAGCTGTATCGCACTTTCATTGCCAACGATTTGAGCCTGCTCGAAATCAATCCGCTGGTGGTGACGACCGACAACCGCGTGCTGCCGCTCGACTGCAAGATGAGCGTTGACGACAACGCGCTCTATCGCCGCAAGGCGCTGGCCGAGCTGCGCGACGACAGCCAGATCGACGTCAAGGAAGCCGCGGCCAACGCGGCCAACGTCAACTATGTCGCGCTCACCGGCAACATCGGCTGCATGGTCAACGGCGCGGGCCTGGCGATGGCGACGATGGACCTGATTCAACTGGAGGGCGGCACACCCGCCAACTTCCTCGACGTCGGCGGCGGCGCCACGCCCGAGACGGTGGCGCAGGGCTTCAAGATCATCCTGCTCGACCCCAACGTGCGCGCCGTGCTGATCAACATCTTCGGCGGCATCGTCCGCTGCGACGTCATCGCAGAAGGCATCATCCAGGCGGTGAAGGAGG
>JADFDN010000096.1 GCA_018262815.1 Thiobacillus sp. | reverse complement strand
ATGGCGTGGTCACGTGCCAGCAAGACATTCGAGTCAATATCCTGTTCCTTCTTTCCATCGAGGAGCTGGGCGCAACTATCGGGTGAAAGCGTCTTGGGAAGGGCCCGCTTTACCTTCGGGCCTTTTTGCCCGACACACGGGTTGTTCAGGTACCCGAATCTCTGGATGGCGTATGAATAGAATCCTCGCCAGCTTGATATATGTCTTGCCACGCTCGCCGGCGACAGGCTTTTCTTCCTGAGCTTGACGATCGCGTCCCGCACATCGGATGCCACTGCGTCAGCCAGTGCTTTCCCGCATTCTTCAGTCGCCTGGAGCAAAAAAAGAAGGTCCCTCTGGTAACTTTCAAGCGTGTTCGGAGAAAGCCGCCTCTCGGCCGCGAGGTGTTGGAGGTAGGCCGCAACATGCTGCCGGGAAAGCGTCGTGGCTTCCTTATTGTCCGTGTCGGACATCATCAAGTCTCATGGTCTCAGTTTCTCAACCGGGCGGGGATGATCTCCGCCCGGGTACTACCGTTTACCCAAGGATCCAGGCCGTGATCATGAAGATCGCCAATCCGTTCCAGGAGCATATGCTATTCGCAGATAGCATATCTCTTCCTGAGCGACCGTGCTGGCCATTTTGGGCTTCCGGAAAAGCTCAAGTTCACGCTTTTTCAGATTGTCTTTGAGCAGATTGATTTCTTCAACCAGTGCATCCAGCTCGTTCCAGCGCGCTTCGAGCCCGGCATCCCGTATATGCCTCTTGAACGCGGCCTGTCTTTCCCTGTTGGTTGCAACCATGGAATCGACCCCTCGATCGCTGTTACTGGTGATCCTCGACTACTCCGCGCCAGCGTAGGAAAGGGCTTTCTCCCCTTGTAGCGACGCAATCAGCGGGCAAGACACGTTCCCCTTCCGCGCGTGGCAGGCGCACACAAGCTCGGACAGCACAGACTCCATGCTCGCCAGATCAGCCAACTTCTCTCGGACGTCTTTGAGCTTGTGCTCGGCTAAGTGGCTGGCTTCCTCGCAGTGGGTGCCGTCCTCCAGCCGCAGCAACTCTCCGATTTCGTCCAGGCTGAAACCCAACCGTTGGGCCGATTTCACGAACCGCACGCGCGTCACATCCGCCTCACCATATCGGCGAATACTGCCGTAGGGCTTGTCCGGCTCCGGCAGCAAGCCCTTGCGCTGATAGAACCTTATTGTCTCCACGTTGACTCCGGCCGCCTTGGCGAAGGTGCCGATGGTCAGATTTTCCAGATTGATCCCCATACCGCTTGACTCCGTACATGACTACGGAAGTAACGTTACGCTATTCATCCAAGATCCGGAAGGGAGAAAACATGTTGCAAGAGAAAGCCGGGCGCTTGCCGCTCATCGGCGGCGGCGTCGCCGCTATCGCCGCTTCCCTGTGTTGTATCGGCCCGCTGGTGCTGGTCATGCTCGGCGTCGGCGGCGCCTGGGTGGCCAATCTCGCCGTGCTGGAACCGTTCCGGCCCTACTTCCTCGGGGCCGCCATCATTGCTTTGTTCTTCGCCTGGAAAAAAATCTACCGCGCCCCAGCGGCGGCCTGTACGCCAGGTTCGCTGTGCGCCATGCCCCAGACAAACCGTCTCTACAAGGTGCTGTTTTGGATGGTGGCCGTGCTTGTCGTTCTTGCCCTGATCTTTCCCTACCTCGCCCCGCTGTTTTACTAAAGGAGTCTCGTCATGAAAACGCTCGTTTCGGCGCAAGCCAAAAAACTGATTCTCGCCTCGATTCTCGCTTTTGCCTTCACCGATGCCGCGTTCGCCGCTGTGCGCACCGTCACGCTGTCCGTGCCCGGCATGTACTGCGCGGTCTGCCCGATCACCGTGAAGAAGGCGCTGGTCAAGGTGCCGGGTGTGTCGAAGGCGGTCGTTTCCTTCGAGAAAAAAGAAGCCGTCGTGACCTTCGACGATGCCAAAACCAGCGTCAAGGCGGTGGAACACGCCACCTTCGAGGCGGGCTATGAATCCACCGTGAAAGGTGAAAAAACCAAATGAGCGAGCAGATCCTCCACCTAACGGGCATGACCTGCGACCATTGCGCCGCATCCGTGAAACAAGCGCTGCTGACTGTCGCCGGCGTGGCCAGCGCGGACGTGTCATACGCCAACGCCACGGCACGCGTGGAAACGGCCTCGATCACCCCCGTTGTCGAACTGCTCGCCGCCGTGCGCGCCAAGGGCTACGGCGCGGAAGTGGCGGGCGGCACCGTGCCCAAGACAGAAGCCAAACTCAGCGTCGCCATCATCGGCGCCGGCTCGGGCGCCTTCGCCGCTGCCATCCGCGCGGTGGAGGCAGGCGCTGACGTAACCGTGATCGAAGCAGGCGTCGTGGGCGGCACCTGCGTCAACGTCGGCTGCGTGCCGTCGAAGATTTTGATTCGCGCCGCCCACGTGGCGCACCTGCAAACCCAGCATCCGTTTCCCGGTCTGGCCAAGCATGCGCCCGTGCTGGATCGCAAAGCACTGGTCGCACAACAACAGGCGCGCGTGGAAGAACTGCGCCACGCCAAATACGAAAGCATTCTGGAAACCAATCCCGGCATCAAGCTGCTGCACGGCTTCGCCCGCTTCGAGGATACTAGGACCCTAGTTGTGCGCCAGGCCGACGGGATCGAAAAGCGCCTCACGCCCGACCGCATCCTGATCGCCACCGGCCGCTCGCCGCAAATTCCGGACGTGCCTGGACTCGCTGGTACGCCGTACTGGACATCCACCGAGGCATTGATCGCCGAGGAGTCGCCGGCCCACCTGATCGTCTACGGCGGCTCGGTGGTTGCGCTGGAACTCGCGCAGGCGTATCTGCGCCTGGGCAGTCGCATCACCCTCGTTGCACGCGGCACGCTGTTGTCGAAGGAAGACCCGGCCATTGGCGAGGGGCTCAAAGCGGCGCTCATGGAAGAAGGCATGCGGGTTCTCACGGACACCGTTGTGAAATCCGTACGCTTCGACGGCAAGGCGTTTGAACTGGAAACCAGTACAGGGCTCATCAGCGGCGACAAGCTGCTTGTCGCCACCGGGCGCAAGCCCAACACGGCGGGACTCGGCCTCGACCGCGCCGGCGTGGCACTGGACGCCAGCGGTGCCATCGTCGTGGACGATCACCTGCGCACCTCGGTGCAGCACATCTTCGCGGTCGGCGACTGCACCACTGCGCCGCAGTTCGTGTACGTGGCGGCAGCGGCCGGCACCCGCGCGGCGATCAACATAACCGGCGGCGATGTGGCACTGGATCTCTACGTCGTGCCGGCGGTGGTATTCACCGATCCGCAAGTGGCCACGGTGGGCCTCACGGAAGCGCAGGCTAGGAAACTCGGCAAGGAGACCGACAGCCGCACGCTCACGCTCGACAACGTGCCGCGCGCACTGGCGAATTTCGACACGCGCGGCTTCATCAAACTGGTGGCGGACAAAAATACCGGACACCTGCTGGGTGCACAGGTGTTGGCGGGAGAAGGCGGCGAGATCATCCAGACTGCCGCGCTGGCTATTCGCAACCGTATGACGGTCGCCGATCTGGCCGGGCAACTGTTCCCTTACCTCACCATGGTGGAGGGGCTGAAGCTCTGCGCCCAGACCTTCACCAAGGACGTGAAGCAGTTGTCCTGCTGCGCTGGGTGACTCGCTCTGGCGCTCAGGGACGCCAGTAGCGGTAATTTTCCATCTGCAGGCGAATCACCTCCGGCGCGCCGGCGGGGACGAACTCTACCTCCAGCGGGAAATCGGCATCGGTGTACCCGTGTCCACGCATGCTGATGCGACAGGCCTTGAACCGCACGCCCTCCCGCGCCAGCGCGGCGAGCAGGGTGGCGGTATCGCTATTGTCGGCCAGCAGCGAGGCGAGGCCGCCCTCGTAGGCCACCACCTCGATTCTCACCTTGTTCGGACCGCTATCCTCCAGCACCTTGGCGATTTGCATGAATGCGCGCCGCTGCGCATCGGAATCGCCAATGGTCATTTGCATGACGAAGGGGATCGGCATCGGCTCGGCCGCCTGGGCATTGATGCCGAACAATCCAGACAAAACGCAGGACATCAGCCACGCACGCAATGCAAACCTCATGAAGCCTCCTACGCGGCAAGACCGGGGATGAAAAAGAAATAGGCGTTCAACATGTAAAGCCCGGAGAGGATCAGCAGCAGCGCGCCGACGATCTCGAAGCTTCTCTGCGCATGCCGCAGCGGCTGCAGGCTTTCCAGCCAGCCCACCGCCCACGCGCCCAGCATGATCGGCACCGCCCGCCCAAGGGCGAACGCCAGCAGCAGTGTGGCGCCGAACAGCGGCGAGCCGATGCCGGTGGCCACGCCCAGCAGGATCACCAGGGCTGGCGCGCAGAACGGACATATCGCCACCGAAAATGGAATGCCCAGAGCGAACGCGCCCCAGCCGTTCTCGGCGCGCCTGGCGCGAAACCGGATGACGGGAAGCGGCAGCCTGATCCATCCCGGCCACATCAGGCCCAGCAGGATCAGGAGCGGCCCCAGCACCAGCCCCCATTCCCGGCCCAGGAGCCTTTGCACCCCCATCCCGCCCAGGCCGGCCACCGCACCCAGGAACACATGCGTCAGGACCATGCCCGCGATGAACATGGCGCCGAAGCGCACGGCGCGCTTCGTCTCATGGGCCTTGGTCACATAGGCGAGCGAAACCGGAATGGCCGCCAGCGCCACCGGGTTGAAACTGAAGATAAAGCCTGCGGCAAAACCGACCCCCAGCGATGCAAGGCTTGCCTGCTCCAGTGTCGTTTGCAATGCGGTCATGTCCATGTTTCAGATGCCTGTCTGCCAGATCAGAAAAGCGCCGCCCCACAGCAGCAGGGCCGTCACGTAGGGGCTCGCGCCGGCGGCCTTGGCGAGAAACGCCCGGTGCGCCGCATCCAGGCCATGCAGGCTGTCCCACACCGTGGGCAGCGAGAACATCCCGGCGAAGGCCAGCCCCGCCCACAGCGCGAGGTCGATGCGTTGTCCCAGGGCGGCGATGACGCCGACCACCGCCACCAGCGGCAGGGTGCAGGCGGGCAGCGTCAGGCCCAGCCTGAGCGCCTGCGGCAATTGGTGCCCGCCCGGGATCAGGCGAAAGAATTCGAGATGGGGAACCGGCAGATAAACCCGGCGGGTCACCAGATAGACCGCGCCGATGATGCCGAGCATGAGCGCAGCCTGCGGCGCAGAGAGCCCGTCGAGACCGATGGCGGCAGCGGTGCCGAAGAGTCCTGCCAGCAAGGCGCTGCGCGAAAGGACCAGCTGGGCGAGCGCCGCGCGGCGCTGGCGTGCGGCGTCGTGGCTGCTGCGGGCGGCGAACAGGGTGTGCGTGGCGATGGTGCAGGGTTCGAAAAAAGCCAGCAGACCCAGCCCCGCCGCCGTCACCAGCAACAAGGTGCTCATGCTGCATGTCCCCGTTGGAGCCGCTTTTCGAGTTCCGCCCGCAGTTTGCCGGCACTGGGCAACGACGCGAACACGAGTTCTCCGTCGATGGCGATGGAGGGCGACACCATCACGCCGAGGTCCACGGCGTAATCCATTTCCTCCAGGATGTTCACGTCGCGCCACTGCACCTTATCCGCGCCCAATTCTTCCGCGACCGCCTTGAGCATGGTCTTGGCCTGGCCGCATTTGCCGCAACCCGGCGAGGAAAACACTTCCACCTTGATCATCGTTTTCCTCCTTTGCCTTGTCTGGCCATGCTGCTTTCCAGCGCCGCGAGGATGGGGCATTCGTCCAGCGGACGGGTCTCGTCGTCGCAGACGGCGATCAGCCCGGAGAGCGCGCCGGACATGGTCTGCAGCGCGCGGATCTTGTGTTCCAGTTGCAGCTTCTTGGCGATCGCCACGCTTTTGACGTCCCTGCAGCAGGCCGCGTCGCTGTTCTTCAGGGTCAGGAGTTCCCGGATCTCGGTCAGGCTGAAGCCGCACTGCTGCGCCTGCCTGATGAAACGCAGACGCCGCACGGCATCCTCGTCATAGAGACGATAGCCGGCCCCGGTCTTGGTGGCCGGCGCGAGCAGGCCCTCCTTCTCGTAGTAACGAACCGTGTCGGTCGTGACGTCGGTTTCGGTCGCAAGTTTTCCGATGGTGCGCATGATTGACTCCTTCATCGACCGGGAGTCTAAACCCTGGAGTCAGGACCATAGTCAAGAGGAATTGTTACAGCGATCTGTAGGCTCAGAGCGCGGGGGTGATTGGTTGTCGAATGGCTGGTTGCGCGAACTGGTGTGCAGCGCCTTCTGCTTGATCCGGGCAGGCTCCGGCTTGCTTGACCGGGTCGCACACGCTACAGTCAGGCCATGCGTCGACTCCGGGTATTCCTCTTCCTGCTGCTTTCCATTGCGGTTCCGCTGCAGAGCTACGCGCACTTCGCGCAGCCGCTGGTGCCCTGCCCGATGGAAGCTGCTGCCATGATGGCGATGGTGGATGCCGATGCCGCGCACGATTGCTGCGACGATGCGGAATCCGGTCCGCAGACCGGAAAGGCCTGTAAGTCCGGCCAGCCCTGCCAAACCGGCGGCCAGCATTTTTCGGTTTTTTCCGCGCTCGACGTGCTGCCGCAGGAGCCGGTTCCGGCTACCCGCTTTCCGCGCATTGCTGCGGACATGTTGTCCTCCCACCCGGACGCCGCCTGGCGACCGCCGGCTCAATCCTGATTCCCTGAACCGAGTGCTGCACGGTGTCCATTTGAATGGATGCCGTGTGGCTATCATGCGGCATCGGCGTGTCCGATGCCGCCACCCTCGCAAGGAGTTGGAACATGGTCATTCCCCCATTTGCGCGCCGTCCGTGGCGACCCGCGCTTTGCCGCGCGGCTGCGCTGCTGGCGCTGGCGGGCCTCGCCGGATCGGTCTACGCCGAGCCGCTTTCGTTCGATGACGCGCTGGCGCTGGCCGTGCGCGAAACCCCGGTGCTGCGCGCGGAGTCGGCGCAGATCGATGCAGCCCGCCAAGCGGCGATCCCGGCCGGCGAATTGCCCGACCCGAAACTGGCGCTCGGCATCGACAACCTGCCCATCGAGGGGCCCGACCGCTACAGCCTGAACAGCGATTTCATGACCATGCGGCGCATCGGCCTGATGCAGGAATTCCCCAACGGCGCCAAACGCGATGCGCGCGTGGCGGCGGCGCGCGGGCGCGTTGCCGCGGCGGAAGCGCAAACCCGCATCACTCGACTCATGGTGCTGCGGGAAACGGCGGTGGCCTGGATCGCGCGCGACACCGTCGAGCGCCAGTTGGCTGGCATCGATGCGCTGGTCGAGGAGAATCGCGTGTTCGAGGCCGGCATGCGTGCCCGCATCGCCGGCGGCAAGGGGCGCGCGACGGAAGCGGTTGCGCCGCGACAGGAAGCCGCAATGATTGAGGCGCGACGCGACGAACTCGACGCGCGCCGGCGGCAGGCCATCGCCGCACTCGAACGCTGGGTCGGCCCGCGCGGGCAAGCGCCCCTGGCCGGCAGCGCGCCCGACTGGCCGATCGACCGCGACACGCTGTCCCATGCGCTGCACGGACACCCGGAACTGACGGTGTTCGATCCGAGGGCGCGCGTGCTCGATGCGGAAGTGGCCGAAGCCCAGGCTGGGAAGAAGCCGGACTGGGCGCTGGAAATGGCTTACCTGAAACGGGGATCGCAGTTCAGCGACATGGCGATGGTGAACGTCACCTTCGATTTGCCGGTGTTTACCGCCTCGCGCCAGGACCCGCAAATCGCGGCCAGGCAGGCCGAGCGGACGGCGCTCGAAGCGGAACGCGAAGCCGTGCTGCGCGAGCACACGGTGATGCTGGAGACGGATTTTGCCGAATACCAGCGCCTCGCCCGGGCCGTCACGCGGCAGCGCGACGTGCTGCTGCCGCTGGCCGATGAAAAAGCGGCGCTGGCGCTGGCCGCCTGGCGCGGCGGCAAAGGCGAACTGGCCGATCTCGTCATGGCGCGGCGCGAACGCATCGACGCCGGACTGATGGCCATCGCGCTCGAAGGCGAGCGCCGGCAGATGGCTGCCCGGCTGTATTACGCCTATGGCGACCATGCCAATAGCGAACCCAATTTGTCTGGAGAAAAATAATGCGCCGCCAAACGATCAAAAAATCAGTGTCGGGTTTCGTCGTCGTTGTTGCGCTGCTCGCGGTGGGCGTGGCGGCTGGCCTATGGTGGGAAAGAAGCCAGGCGCCGGGCGACGGGATGGAAACCTCTGCCGACGCCGCACCAGGCGGACCCGCCGTGCTGTACTGGTACGACCCAATGTATCCGGCCCAGAAGTTCGACAAGCCCGGCAAGTCGCCCTTCATGGACATGGAGCTGGTGCCGAAATACGCCGACGAAGGCGGCGATGCCTC
>JADFDN010000095.1 GCA_018262815.1 Thiobacillus sp. | reverse complement strand
GGCCTCGGCATCGTGGAACGACCACGACCTTCGGCCCGCGCCTTGCATCCAGGCCTTTATCGTGTAAACGAGGCTCCCGAATAGGGCTTCAATGGTCTGCCACGTCACAAGGCATTCAATAAGCGCGTGTAAAATGCGCATCATCCCCGGAGCCCAGGCTCCGGTTTTCTTATAAGGGAGACCCCATGTCCGACGCGCAACAAGCCGTATTCAACATCGAAAAACTCTTCGTCAAGGATCTGTCGCTGGAAGTGCCCAACGCACCCGCCATCTACCTCGAGCGCGAGGCGCCGCAGATCGACGTCAACATGTCGACCGAAGGCCGCACGCTGGGCGAGGACATGTACTACACCGGGATCACCGTCACCGTCACCGCCAAGATCGGCGACAAGACCATGTTCCTGGTCGAGTGCACCCAGGGCGGCATTTTCCGCATCCAGAACGTGCCGCAGGACCAGATTCCGATGGTGCTCGGCATCGGCTGCCCCAACATCGTCTTCCCGTATCTGCGCGAAACCGTGTCCGACGTGGTCCTGCGCGCCGGCTTCCCGCCGCTGCTCCTGAACCCGGTCAACTTCGAGGCCCTGTTCCTGCAGCAACAGCAGGCGCAACAGCAGCAGGCTGCCGCCGCCCAGACGCATTAAGCCGGGTTTGAAATTGCGACCGCCCTTCGCCCGCCTGCTCCTCGCAGCCGGACTGCTGCTCGCGCTGCCCCATGCCGCCCATGCGCTGGAATACCGCAGCACAGGGCGCGTTGCGCTGCTGTATGACGCGCCCTCGACAACTGCCGGCAAGATCGCCATCGCAGGCAGCGGCCTGCCGCTCGAAGTCGTCGTCGACACCGATGCCTGGGTCAAGGTGCGCGGCCATGACGGCCGCCTGGCGTGGATCGAAAAATCCGCCTTCGGCAGCGCCAGGACCGTCATGATCAAGGCCGAAACCAGCGTCATTCGGCAACAGCCGCGCGCCGATGCCGAGGTTGCATTCAGCGCCGCACGCGGCGTTCTGCTCACGCTCAGCGGCGAAGCCGATCCCTACGGCTGGCTGCCGGTGAAGCATGCCGACGGCCAGGCCGGCTGGATCCCCGCGCACGAGGTGTGGGGACGATGAAACTGTCGGTGCTCGGCGCGGGCGCCTGGGGCACTGCGCTGGCGGCCAGCTGGGCGCCTCATCACGACGTCACGCTTTGGGGACGCAACCGTGCCGACCTTGACGCCATGCGCACGAGTCGCATCAACACCCACTACCTGCCCGACTGCCCGCTGCCGGACAGCCTGCATTTCAGCTCCGACTTCGACGCCGCCACCGATGCGGCCGACCTCGTCGTCGTCGCCGTGCCCAGCCACGGTCTGCGCTCCACTCTGGCCGCACTTGCAGGACGCGCCAGCCTGCCGCCCATCGTCTGGGTATGCAAGGGCTTCGAACCCGGCAGCCGCAAGCTGCCGCATCAGCTCGTCGCCGAACTGCTGCCCGCACATACGCAGACCGGCGTGCTGTCCGGCCCCAGCTTTGCCCAGGAAGTCGCGCACGGCTACCCCACCGCGTTGACCCTGGCTTCGCACGACCGCAAGCTGGCGCAGCGCCTGGCCGAATCCCTGTCAGGCCATCGTCTGCGCATCTACGCGCACGACGACGTCGTCGGCGTCGAAGTCGGCGGTGCGCTGAAGAACGTTATGGCGATCGCCGCCGGCATCTGCGACGGCCTCAAGCTCGGCCACAACGCCCGCGCCGCGCTGATCACCCGCGGACTCGCCGAAATGACCCGGCTCGGCGTCCGGCTCGGTGGCCACTTCGAAACCTTCATGGGATTGTCCGGCCTGGGCGACCTCATCCTCACCACCACCGGCGACCTCTCGCGCAACCGTCAGGTTGGCCTGCGCCTCGCCCGCGGCCAGCCGCTCGACGCCATCCTCACCGAGCTCGGCCATGTGGCCGAAGGCGTCACCACCGCACGCGAAGTCGCGGCACTGGCCGTAGAACTCGGCGTCGACATGCCGATCGCCCGCACCGTCTGCCAGATCCTGTTCGACGGCCTGCCCGCCGCACAGGCCGTCGAAGCGCTGCTGAACCGCGAGATCAGGACAGAGTTCTGACGACCTCGCCGTGCGTGCGCGGTAGACAGACGACCGTCTCCCCATCGGGGAATCTCAGCACATCCGCCTCGGTGGCCCGACTGTCGCCGGCGACCGTCACCGGCCCGGAGAGAAAATCGCATTTCCGCAGCAACGGCTCGAGCTCTGCCGCCGGAAGCGGCCGGCTGAACAGGAAACCCTGCGCGAAATCACATCCCTGTTCGCGCAGATGGGCAAGCTGCGCCTCGCTCTCGACCCCTTCCGCGATGACCTGCAAGCCGAGGCGGTGCGCCATGGTGATGACGGCGTCGACGATTCCGGCGTCGTCCGGGTTGGTGGTGATGTCCTGAACGAAGGAGCGGTCGATCTTGAGGATCTTCACCGGCATCTTCTTGAGCTGGCTGAGGGAGGAATAGCCCGTGCCGAAATCGTCGATCGCCAGCTGGAGCCCCCCTGCCGCCAGCGATTCCAGCGTTCTGATCGTGTAGGCCACATCTTCCATGGCTACGCTTTCGGTGATCTCCAGTTCCAGCGCGTGCGCCGTCAGGCAATACTTGTCGATGGCCTGCATGACCAGGCGGACGATGTCATCGCGGAAGAACTGCCGGACCGACAGGTTGACGGACATCACGAGATCGGGAAACCCGGCTTCCCGCCACGCGTGCGACTGCCGGCACGCGGTTTCCAGCACCCAGGCCCCGATGGGAACGATGAGCCCGCTTTCCTCGGCGAGCGGAATGAATTCAGCAGGCGGGATCATGCCCAGTTCAGGATGCTGCCAGCGGATGAGCGCTTCGACGCCGCGGATGCGTCCCTCGACCAGATCGAACTGAGGCTGGTAATGAAGCACCAGCTGCTGCCTTTCCAGGGCCGTATGCAACTGGTTCTCCAGTTCGAGCCGGCGCAGGCTGCGCTGATCGAGCGCGTCGGTGTAGATGTGGCAACCGTTGCGTCCCTGCTGCTTGGCGCGGGCCATGGCAGTGTCGGCATGCTTCATCAGGACGTCGACGTCGGTACTGTCGTCCGGATACATGCTGATCCCGATGCTCGCGCTCACGAAGATGTCACGGCCCGCGACGACGAATGGCCGCTTCAGCACCGCGAGCACCTTGTCGGCCACCACCCTGGCCTCCTCGACGTGATCGACGTCCGGCAACAGAATGGTGAACTCGTCGCCGCCGAGCCGGGCCAGGGTGTCGGTCTGTCGCCCGACTTCCCGCAGGCGCTGGGCGACCAGTTGCAGCAACTGGTCGCCGGCGGCGTGGCCGAGCGAATCGTTGATCAGCTTGAAACGGTCAAGATCGATGAACAACAGGGCCACCTTCTGGTGTCGCATGCGGCGCGCGAATGCAAGCGACTGCTCCAGCCTGTCCCTGAGCAGCACCCGGTTCGGCAGGTTGGTGAGCGCGTCGTGGTAGGCCTGATGGATGATCTTGTCCTCGTCACGCTTGCGCTCGGTGATGTCGGAAAACGTGGCGACGAAATAATCGAGCTCGCCCGATGGGGCATGGATGCTGCTGATGGAAAGCCATTCCGGATACACCTCGCCATTCTTGCGCCGGTTCCAGATTTCCCCCTGCCACCGGCCTGTGGTCTGCACCATGTGCCACAGCGTTCGATAAAAGTCCGTGTCCTGGCGGCCCGATGAGAACATTCTCGGGTTGCGGCCGATCGCCTCTTCGGGACGATATCCGGTGACGGTGGTGAAGGCCGGATTGACCCGCAGAATGCGGCCATCGGAGGCCGTGATGATGATGCCTTCCGAGGCGCTGTCGAATACGGCCGCGGCCAGGCGGAGGGACTGCGCGTTCTCCTCATGGGCCGCGACGAAGCGGCGCCCTCGTGCAGCGGCGAAGGTAAAAAGCAGTCCGGACAGCAGCACCGCCGTCAGCAGCGCGCGCTCGCTTCGGTCAAGCGTCGCGATCGCCCCCCGATAGACTTCGCTGGCCGATCTCATGATGCCGGGCGTGAAGCCTGCTGCGGAGTCGACGGCCTGTTCATAGAGCGGTTGCGTGCGCGACGTGAACAGGCGTCCGGCTTCTGCCGCATCGGTTTCCATCCGGGCCACGACCTGCCGCTGACTGTCGGCAAGCAGCGCATACCGCTCGTCGAACGCACGGATGCGCTGCCGGTTGTAGTCGCGCCTGAAATTTTGCTTCAGGTAGTCCAGGCGTGCTCGGATTTCCGCGTCCGCCCGGGCAAGCCTGTCCGCGCCCTCAGCAGGCGCCAGCAGGCCGCTCTGGACATGGCTGACATGCAATTGCGTGCGGGCCAGATACATTGTCATGTCGGAGGCATGCTGCAGATTCGCAAGATTGGCATGGCGCAGCCAGTCGATCTTGCGCGCCGATTGTTCGATGCCCCACCAGCCGATGACGCTGACGACCACGCCGGATCCGCTCCCCAGAACAAAGAGCATCAGCAGGATTTTTGAGAAAGAAAGGGTGCGCAACACGCTTATTACCTTGAACTTCAGAGGCCAGCCGAGCCGGCCTGATGAGCCCTGGCGCTGTCATGCCAGGTCCGATGCGGCGCCCTGCGGGATGCGGCTTGCAGGGCGAGGGGGCACGCATCGCATGGCCAGCCGTCTGCCGGATGCGCGCCGATGCCGGCGTGTTTCACGACCAGCCGCTGGCTGCGGCGAACCGCTCCTCTGCGGCGACGGGTTGTGCGACGCGGCCCGCTGCGGGACGCGAAGCCGGGCGCCCGGTCTTGACGGAAGGTGCCGTCTGCCTGCCGCGCCCCACGCTGAACACGCTCACTGCCTGGACGAGTCTGCCCGCCTGTTCGTGCAGGCTTTCAGCCGCGGCCGCTGCCTGTTCGACCAGCGCAGCATTCTGCTGCGTCATTTCATCCATCTGCCCCACCGCCTGGTTGACCTGCTCGATACCGGCACTCTGCTGCTGGCTCGCTGATGCGATCCCGCCCATGATCTCGACCACGAGTTCCACCGAGGCGACGATGTCACCCATGGCCTCGCCGGCTTCCTCCGCCAGCCTGCTCCCCTGCTCGACCTTTTCCACCGAGTCGCCGATCAGCGCCTTGATTTCCTTGGCCGCGGCGGCCGAGCGTTGTGCCAGGTTCCTGACCTCGGCCGCCACCACCGCGAAACCACGCCCCTGCTCCCCCGCGCGCGCCGCCTCGACAGCGGCGTTCAGCGCCAGGATGTTGGTCTGGAATGCGATCCCGTCGATGACACCGATGATGTCGGCGATCCTGCCCGAGCTGGCCTGGATGGAGGCCATGGTGTCGACCACTTGCGTGACCACCTGCCCGCCCTTGACGGCGATGCCTGATGCAGAAACGGCGAGCCGGTTGGCATGGTCTGCATGCTCGGCGTTCTGTTTCACCGTGCTGGTGAGTTCTTCCATCGAGCTGGCTGTTTCCTCGAGGCTCGACGCCTGCGACTCGGTGCGGCCTGACAGATCGGCGTTGCCGGCGGCGATCTCGCCTGCCGCTATCCGAATGTTGCCCGCATTCGCGCCGATATCGGACACCGCCGCCACCATATTGGCCGTCATCTGCTGAAGTGCGCGCATCAGTTGCCCCGTTTCGTCCCACGCGGCGGCCTCGAATCGATGTGACAAATCCCCGCCAGCAATGGCGTGCGCAACACCGAGGGCCCGATCGAGCGGCCGCAGGATCGTGCGCGAAATGAAATAGCCGAACAGCAGAGCGAGCAGCGCGCCGGCGCCGCAGGCAGTGGCGATCAGTGCGGGCAGCCCGCTCTGCGTGCCTGCAGCCTTCGCCAGCGCGGACGCCTCCCACCAGCCGAACGCGCCGACAGCCAGCATCAGCGCTGCCCCGATGGCCGTGCTCAGCAGAATCCTCAGATTGACCGGGATGCGCCGGATCGACTGCAGCATGCCGATCAGTCCGGTACGGACTGCCATCCCGCCCCTGATCTCCCATCGGCCCTGACCGCCATCCTTGAACTGCCGATAGACGCGGTCGGCTTCAGCGACCTGCGGGCGAGCCGGTTTGCTGCGTACCGACAGATAGCCGCTGGTCACGCCGTTTTCCCGTAACGGCGTGACGTTCGCGAGCACCCAGTAATAATCCCCATTCTTGCAGCGGTTTTTAACCATCCCGCTCCAGGGGTGGCCTTTCTGCAGCGTTGACCACAGGTCCGCGAACGCCTCAGCCGGCATGTCCGGGTGGCGCACGATGTTGTGCGGCTGACCGAGGAGTTCCTCCTCGGTGTAGCCGCTGGCTTCGATGAAGGCAGGGTTGGCATAAACAATGCGCCCCTTGACATCCGTCCTTGAGACCAGCGCCGCGTCGTCACACAGCTCGTATTCATTGTTTGTAATGGGCAAATTGACACGCATGGCTTTCTCGTAATTCTGGTTTCGACAATGAATGATTTAACTCGGCGGGCGGCTTGCCCTTGCGTTTGACATCCGGGCGCAGCGCCCCGCATCTCGCAATGGAGGCGCATCTGCAGGAAAGTCCTACTGGGAAATGGCTATTAGCCTTTAATAATATTCTTACATTTTTATCGTAATTCCAAGCCCAAACTTTAGGGTTGGAGACCCGATGGGAGTGCAAAAATTTGAAGCGTCCGACACCGACCCCGTTCCAGAGCCCGGCCGTTTCGACGCATGGCCGGCAAACCCGGCGTCGACATGCCGTCAGCCGCACCGCCTGCCATTCAGGGCGACGCCATCGCATGACCGGCGTGCGCTGATATCAGACAGTGCCCCCCGGAAGGATCGTGCTGCTGCAACGGATTGTCAGCATCCGTCATCCACAAGAACAACGAAGCCGGCTCGCGGCCGCTCATCCCTTGCTTCTCGCGGTCGTCTCCGCAATTCGTCCGATCATCGCCACGAATCCCGGATCCTCGCCCTGCAGCAAGGCCGGGAGTTCGGCGCGGAAATCCTCGCGCTGGCACCATTCGGTCATGTAGTCCTCCCATGATTGCCACAACCGGGCCTGTTGCCGGCTCATGTCGTCTTCGTACACCAGCACGTAGGCGCGCTCGAACAGGCTGACCAGGATGGCGAACAGGGCGTGCTTGCGTTCCAGCTGCTCTTCGCTGAGTTCGCCTTTCGCGGCGGGCGACAGCAGGTGCAGGTCGGCGTTCTCGATGACCAGGCGCATGAAGTCGGCGTATTCGTCGGACAGGCGCAGGAAGATTTCCTCTTCGTCGGTCTGCTGGTCGCGGTGGCGGTCGTATATGTAGACGCCGATGGCGAACGGCAGGCCGACGATGGTGACGATGTAACTGGCCGCTTCCAGCCATTCCAGCCCGCTCATGCCTGCCCCCTCATTTATGCACCTCCGGAAAAACCGTTCTGCCGCCAGGCTTCGAACACGACCACGCTGACCGCATTCGACAGGTTCATGCTGCGCGAACCGGGCAGCATCGGCAAGCGCAGACGATGTCCGGCGTCGAACGGTGCCAGCACCTCGGGCGGCAGACCGCGCGATTCGGGGCCGAACAGCAGCACGTCGTCGGGCTGAAATTCCACGGTGGCGAAATTGCGGCTGCCCTTGGTGGTGAGGGCGAACCAGCGCCGATCCGGCAATGCCGCCTGCACCGCCTCCCAATCCCGATGCACGCGCACGCAGGCCATGTCGTGATAATCCAGGCCGGCACGCGCCACCTGCTTGTCGCTGAGATCGAAGCCCAGCGGCTCGACCAGGTGCAGCCGGCAGCCGGTGTTGGCCGCCAGACGAATGAGGTTGCCGGTATTGGGCGGGATTTCGGGCTGATATAAAACGATGTCAAACATCCGGCTTGGCCTAAAATAAAAACATTCCTGGAGTCTGCCTATTTTATGGTCCCTTACCTCACCACCGCACTCACCGGCCCGCTGCTGGAACTGGAAAAACGCCTGCTCGACGCGCAACCGACCATCGAGCACTGGTTCCGTCAGCAGTGGAAGGACCAGGCGGCGCCGTTCTACACCTCGGTGGATATCCGCAATGCGGGCTTCAAGCTGGCGCCGGTGGATACCAATCTGTTCCCCGGCGGCTTCAACAACCTCAACCCGGCGTTCATGTCGCTCTCCATCCATGCGGCAATGGGGGCGGTGGAAAAAATCTGTCCCTACGCCCAGCGTTTGCTGCTGATCCCCGAGAGCCATACCCGCAACACCTTCTATCTGCAGAACGTGGCGGTGCTCGCGCACATCCTGCGCCAGACCGGGCTCATCGTCCGCATCGGCACGCTGATTCCCGAGATCACCGAGCCGACCACGCTGGAACTGCCGGCCGGCGGGCGCATCACGCTGGAGCCGCTGGTACGCACCGGCGACCGCGTCGGCCTGCAAGGCTTCGACCCCTGCGCGGTGCTGCTCAACAA
>JADFDN010000094.1 GCA_018262815.1 Thiobacillus sp. | reverse complement strand
GTATCGATCTCGGCGCGCAGCGCCGGCGGCTGGCCGGCATGGTCGAGCAGCGCCAGCGGATGCACGCCGATCATGCGCGCGATGATGAATTCCAGCCGCGCGAGGCCGACGCCGTGATTGGGGATCTGCGCAAACTCGAAGGCACGCTCGGGATTGCCGACGTTCATCATCAGCTTCACCGGCGGTGCGGCCAGGGTTTCGCTTTTCAGCGCCTCCACCGTGAAGGCCAGCTTGCCCGCATATACCGTGCCGGTGTCGCCCTCGGCGCACGACACCGTGACCGTCTCGCCGTCCTTCAGCACCGTCGTGGCCTCGCCTGTGCCGACCACCGCAGGGATGCCCAGTTCGCGCGCGACGATGGCGGCATGGCAGGTGCGGCCGCCGCGATTGGTGACGATCGCCGCCGCGCGCTTCATCACCGGCTCCCAGTCGGGGTCGGTCATGTCGGTGACCAGGATGTCGCCCGGCTGCACCCGGTTCATTTCGGCCGGGCTGGCGATCAGCCGCACTTCGCCGGCGCCGATTTTCTGGCCGATCGCGCGGCCGGTGATGCGCACCTCGCCGGTCGTTTCCAGAACGTAGCGCTCGCCGCTGCCGTTGGCGCGCGCCTTCACCGTCTCCGGCCGGGCCTGCACGATGAAGAGCTCGCCGGTCTCGCCGTCCTTCGCCCACTCCACATCCATCGGCCGCTTGTAATGCTGTTCGATCGTCACGGCCTGCTTCGCCAGTTCCAGCACCTCGGCGTCGCTCAGCGAATACTGCCGCCGCAGCTCTGCCGGCGTGTCCTCGATCACGGTCGCGCCGTCGCGCCACACCATGCGGGTGGCCTTGCCGCCCAGTTCGCGCCGCACCACGGCCGGGTAGCCCTTTGCGAGCATCGGCTTGTGCACGTAGAACTCGTCCGGATTGACCGAACCCTGCACCACGGTTTCGCCGAGGCCCCAGGCTGCGGTGATGAACACCACGTCGCGGAAACCGGATTCGGTGTCGAGCGTGAACAGCACGCCGGAACACGCGATGTCGGAGCGCACCATGCGCTGCACGCCGGCCGACAGCGCGACGTCGGCATGCGCAAAGCCGTGGTGCACGCGATAGGCGATGGCACGGTCGTTGTAGAGCGAGGCAAAGACCTTCTTCACATACAGCAGCAGATCGTCCTCGCCGCGCACGTGCAGGTAGGTTTCCTGCTGGCCGGCGAACGAGGCGTCGGGCAGGTCCTCGGCGGTGGCCGACGAGCGCACCGCCACCGACACCTGGTCGCCGAGCGCGGCATAGGCCGCGCGCAGGCCGGTTCCCAGCGCGGGCGGCAGCGCGGCCGCCTCGACCCAGGCGCGAATTTCCGCGCCCGCGGCGGCCAGCGCCGTCACGTCCGCCACGTCGAGCGGCGCCAGCCGCGCGTTGATGCGGGCACGCAGGTCGTTGTGATCGAGAAAGTCCCAGAACGCCTGCGCCGTGGTGGCGAAGCCGCCTGGCACCCTGACCCCCATGTGCGACAGGTTTCCGATCATTTCGCCGAGCGAGGCGTTCTTGCCGCCCACGCGCGGCACATCGTTCATCGACAGGGTATCCAGGGAAACGATATAGTCGTCCGAGACCGGCATAATCCACCTCATGAAAAAACGCATCGCATTCTGCGTGTCCGACCACACCGGCGTCACCGTCGAGGCGGTGGCGAAAAGCGTGCTGGCGCAGTTTCCTGCACTTGAGTTTAGCCTGATTGCGCTGCCTTTCATCGACAGCCCGGAGAAGGCGCAGGCTGCCGCCGCGCAGATTGCCGCCACGCCCAGCGCCCTGGTGTTCTCCACCCTGTCCGACCCGGCCCTGCGCAGCATCCTGCGCGACAGCCACGCCAGCCTGTTCGACGTCTTCGACCTCGTCGCCCCGGCGGTCGAAACCGCGCTGGGTCTGCCCGCCATCCCCAGCGGCGGACACACCCACGGCATGAACAACGACTACGAATCGCGCATGGATGCGGTCAATTTTGCGCTCAACCTGGACGACGGCCTCAACCCCGAGCGCCTCGACCAGGCCGACCTCATCCTGGTCGGTGTCTCGCGTGTGGGCAAGACCCCCACCGCGCTCTACCTGGCACTGCAATACGGTCTGCGCGCCGCCAACTATCCCCTGACGCCGGACGATCTGGCCCAGGACAGCCTGCCCGGCGTCCTGCTGGCCCACCTGCCCCGCCTGCGCGCCCTGACCCTGGCGCCCGACCGCCTCGCCGCCATCCGCCAGGTGCGCTACCCCGACAGCCGCTACGCCAGCCTCGCGCAGTGCCGCGACGAACTCGTCGCTGCCGAGCGGCTGTTCGCGCGCCACGCCCTGCCCGTGCTCGACACCACCCGCATGTCGGTGGAGGAAATCGCGGCGCACCTGCGCCATCCCTAGACCCGGCGTGGCCCGGTCCTGCTCCCCTCAAGTTTTCCGCTTTCCGCCCGATTGAACAGACAGCTAGGCGTCGATTTGGCTGCGGCCTGAATCACCCCCTCGTTCAAGCACCAGGAGTTCCAGATGTCTAGTTCCATGCAACGCGGCGGTTTGTGCGCTGCGAACCCACCGTCACGCCGGCGCCCGCTTTGCGATCGCGATACCTGCCGGCATGACAAACCGGCCCGCAGCATCCCTCATGCAGGGCCTGCAGTCGGGAAAGCCCGCGTTTTTTGAATAGCCCATGCACCTGAACCCTGCCGCGACCCCAGCCAAGGCTGCGAGACGTCATGCCAGCCCCACCGCGTGGCGACGCACGCTGCTCGCCGGCTTTGTCATCCAGCTGCTGCTGATCCTGTTCGTCACCGCCATCGGCCTGCAGCAGCTGGACGTGACCACGCGCAACCTCAATCAGGTGGTCGACGTGCACATGCGCAAGCAGATGTACACCAAGAACATGGTGAACGCCGCGCGCGAGCGCACGGTGATCCTCCTGATGCTTCCCCAGGTCTCGAATCCGTTCGAGCGCGACGCCCTGCTGCTGAAATTCGACGAGGATGGCACAGCCTTCGCCAATGCGCGCCTGGCCCTGCTGACCCTGCCCCTGAACCAGAAGGAAACCGAACTGCTCTCGCGGCAGGGTCTGTTGACCGGGCAGGCCCAGCCCCTCCAGGTGCAGGTCATCGACCTGATGAGCGCCGAGTTCTACAAGGAAGCGACCGACCTCGTCCTCAATCAGGCCATCCCGATGCAGAACGAGGTGATGGCGGCCCTGTCGCAGCTCGAGGCCGAAACCCAGGCTGCATCCATGACAGCCAGTTACAAGGCGCGCGAAGATCATGCGGCTGCGCGCTTCTGGATATATCTGCTATCTGCCGCGGCGCTGCTGCTCGGCGTGGTCGTCGCCGGGGTCGTCATGTATTACACCAGCCGTGTGAGCCGCGAACGCGAACATCTCGCCACGCACGATGTCCTCACCGGACTGCCCAACCGCATGCTGTTCACGGACCGCCTGGAGCAATCGCTGATCCGCGCCAGGCGGCGCGAAACGCTGGTCGGCGTGATGTTCATCGACCTCGACCGCTTCAAGCGCGTCAACGACACGCTCGGGCACGCCAGCGGCGACCAGCTCATCTGCGAGGTGGCCAGGCGCCTGCGTGACGTGACTCGCGCCGAGGACGTCGTGGCACGCCTGGGCGGCGACGAATTCGTCGTGGTCATCGATGCCGCCCGGGTCAACCAGATTCTCCAGGTCGTGGAAAAAACCCTCGCGGTGGTGAGCGAGCCCTATCAGATCGCCGGACGCGAACTGTTTTGCAGCTGCAGCATTGGCGTCAGCGTCTTTCCGAATGACGGCAGCGACGCCAGCAGCCTCTTGAAAAACGCCGACACCGCGATGTACACCGCCAAGGGCAGCGGCAGAAACCGCTTCCAGCTCTACGACGCCGCCATGAACGCGATGGCGGAGGAAAGACTGCAACTGGAAACCGATCTGCATTACGCGCTGGAACGCAACGAATTCGTTTTTCACTACCAGCCCCAGCTCAACCTGCAAACCGGGCGCATCGAGGGCGTCGAGGCGCTGATCCGCTGGGACAAGCCGGACAAGGGGCTGCTCGGCCCCGCGCTTTTCCTCGGCTTGCTGGAAGAAAACGACGGCATCGTCAGGGTCGGCCGCTCGCTGCTGCTGGCAGCCTGCCGCCAGACCGCCGCCTGGCACGCCGCCGGCTTCACCGATCTGGATGTGGCCGTCAACATCTCCAGCAAGGAGTTCTGGCACGAAACCCTGCTCGACAACGTCCGCAATGCGCTGGCGCAATCCGGCCTGCCGCCGCAATCCTTGCAGCTCGAACTGACCGAAGGCATCTTCATGGAGGACGTCGATGCCGCCGTGGTCCGCATCCTGGCGCTGAAGTCGCTGGGCGTGGCCGTGGCCATCGACGACTTCGGCACCGGCTATTCGTCGCTGGCCCACCTGAAGCGCTTCCCGCTCGACGTTCTGAAAATCGACCGCTTCTTCGTCAAGGACCTGCCGAAGGCCGCAGCCAGCGAAGCGCTCATCGGTTCGATTCTGGCGCTGTGCCAGGGCTTGCATCTCGGCGCCGTCGCCGAAGGGGTGGAAACCCGTGAACAGCTCGAATCGCTGCGCGCGCTCGGCTGTCAGATCGTGCAAGGGTATTTTGTCAGCCGGCCCGTTCCGGCCGACCAGATTCTCGCGTTGCTGGGCCGCGACTGGTTGCAGGAATTCGGCCCCGCCCCCGTCGCCCGCGAGCGACGGGCGGTTTAATCCCTGCGCTGGCGCACCGCCTCGAACACGGCTACCGCCAGTGCCGCCGAGGCATTGAGAGACTCGATCCGGCCGGCCATCGGGATGTGCGCGCACCGCGTCGCCGCACCGCACACGGCCTCCGACAAGCCCGCGCCTTCGTTGCCCGCGACGAGCGCGAGCGGGCCCTTGAGATCGAGCGCATAGAAATCGCTGTCCTCGTCCAGCGCCAGTGCGACGCTGGTACCGGAAAATCCATTCAGCCACGCAAGCAGGTCGATGTTCTGCTGCAGCGGCAGCACGAATTGGGCGCCCTGGCCGCCGCGCAGTGCCTTCGGCGACCACGGGTCGTGGCAACCCTTCGACAGCACCGCCAGCGTGGCCCCGGCTGCCGCGCCGGTGCGCAGCATGGCGCCGAGGTTGCCGGGGTCCTGGATATCCTCCAGCACGATGACGAGCGGCGTGACGGCGCGCGCGGACGGGTTGAGCCAGGCCGCCTCGGCCAGTATGCCGGTCGGCGTGGCGACCGGCGCCAGTTCGGCGAACAGCGCGTCGGGCAGCACGATGGCCTTGGCGTGCGGGCAGCGCGCGGCCAGCGGTGCAAGCCTGCCCGCATCGAACGAGGCTGCGCGCACCAGCGTATGCGGCTGGCCGCCCGCCTCCAGATAGGCGGCCAGCAGATGCTCGCCATCGAGCAGGCTCATGTGCACCTCGCGCCGCGCGCGCGCCGATTCGGCAAGCTTCCTCAGCCGCTTGAAAATCGGGTTGTCGCGCGAGGAAATGGCGGTTTCGGTCATCGGCCGATTATCCGCGATTCGGGGTCACAGGCTACACTGGCATGATGCGCATCGCCCTCATCACCCCCTACGGCCGCGAACATCGCAACGGCAACTGGCACACCGCCGCCCGCTGGGCCCGCTTCCTGCGCGAAGCGGGACACACGGTGCGCACGCAGGTCGAATGGGACGGCCGCAACGCCGACCTGATGCTGGCGCTGCATGCGCGGCGCAGCTTTGCCTCGATCCGCGCGTTCGCCGAGCGCTTCCCCGCCCGCCCGCTGCTCGTCACGCTGACCGGCACCGATCTATACCGCGACATCCACGAAGACCGCGACGCCCAGCAGGCGCTCGAACTCGCGCACCGCATTATCGTGCTGCAGGAACGCGGTCCCGACGAACTTGGGCCGCACCTGGCCGCCAAGACACGGGTGATCTATCAATCGTCACCCGACATCGCCCGCACGCCCGAACGCCCGAACGTCTTCGAGGTGCTGGTGATCGGCCACCTGCGCGTCGAGAAGGACCCGTTCCGGGCGGCGCTGGCAACCGCCTACCTGCCCGAGAATTCGGAAATGCAGGTGACGCACCTGGGCAGCGCCCTCTCCGAGGACATGGCCGAGACGGCGGAAATGGCACAGAGCAAGTTGCCGCGCTGGACCTGGGCAGGCGATGTGCCGCACAGGACGGTGCTCAAGCGCCTGTCGCGCGCGCACCTGCTGGTCATCAGTTCGGTGATGGAAGGGGGCGCCAACGTGATCTGCGAGGCGCTGGCAGCCGAGGTGCCGGTGCTGGCCTCGCACATGCCGGGCAACATCGGCATGCTGGGCGAAGACTATCCCGGCTATTTTCCGGTGGGAGACGAACGGCGGCTGGCCGAGTTGCTGTGGCGGGCCGAAAACGACGCGGGGTTCTACGCCGCGCTGCTCAGCCACGCCCGCGTGCGCCGCGGCCTGATGCGTCCGGAACTTGAAGCCAGCCGGCTGCGGCAGGCGGTGGCGGAGTTCGAGCAAAGCACCGGCTAGGTCCGGCTGACGCGAGTCAGCCCTCCTCGAACAGGATGCCGAACATGCGCGCGCGTTCGGCCGCGCTCAGCCCGCGCAACACGCTCACCGCCTTGCGCGCGACCCGCTCGTCGCGCGTGATCGAGTACTCCAGCGCCAGCGTACGCCAGACCTCGGCCAGTTTCGGGTCGATGGCCTGCAGCTTCTGCAGCGCCTCGGACACGCCCGCCTCGCCGCGGGTCAGGTAGAACGTCAGCCCCAGGTTGTGCCAGGCCGGAATGTAGTCGGGGTCGATTTCCACCGCTGCGCGATACGCCTGCATCGCTTCGCGCGGGCGTCCGCTGTCGCGGTAGGCATTGCCCAGGTTGTTGCGTGCCCACACATCGCCGGGCGCGATCCGGACATTCCGCCGATACGCGGCAATCGCCTCGCTCAGCCGCCCCAGTTCGCCCAGCGCGCGTCCCTGGACGAACCAGGCCAGCGGATCCTGCGCATCCACCCGCGCCCAGTCCTGCCCCCAGGCCAGCAGGCCCGTCCAGTCGCCCCGTCGTTCCAGCGTCTGCGCCTGACGCACCCATTCGGCGTACGGACGCGCTGCCAGCGCGGCGCGGCCGTCGCCCAGACCGAACGTCTGCGCAGCAGCGACGGCCTGGCTTGAATACACCAGGCAGGGCAACAGCACACACAGGGCAATTCGGCTGAACATGGGCGTAAAGATAGGGCGGAACGCGATCGACGCCCTTTATTCTACGCCGCGCTTGACGCATGGCTTATCCTGTCCGGTCTCCTTTCACGCGTCTTCCCCATGTCCACCCCCGAACACTTCATCCCCGGCAAGGACGCTTCGCTCGAAGCGTCGATCGCCACCCTGCAGTCAAAACTGGAAGCGATCGGCTTCCACATCGAGGAACGCTCCTGGCTCAACCCGGTGGAAGGCGTGTGGTCGGTGCACATCCGCGACCGCGACTGCCCGCTCTTGTTCACCAACGGCAAGGGCGCCTCGAAGCTGGCCGCACGCGCAAGCGCGCTGGGCGAATATTTCGAGCGGCTGTCGACCAATTATTTCTGGACCCACTTCTATCTCGGCGAGACGATCGCCAAGCGCAGCTATGTGCACCACCCCGACGAGCGCTGGTTCGCCCCCTATGAAGGCGACGACGCCTGGCCGGAAGGCCTGCTGACCCCCGAGTTGCAGGATCTCTACAACCCGGATCAAGGCGTGCGCGCCGACCAGCTGATCGACCTCAACTCCGGCAACGCCGAACGCGGCATCTGCGCGATCCCCTACCAGCGCCTCTCCGACGGCCAGACCGTGTATTTCCCGGTCAACCTGATCGGCAATCTCTACGTCAGCAACGGCATGTCGGCCGGCAACACGCTGAAGGAAGCGCGCGCCCAGGCGCTGGCCGAAATCTTCGAGCGCCACATCAAGTTCCGCATCATCGAGGAAGGCCTGTGCCTGCCCGACGTGCCGGAAGACGTGATCGCCCGCTACCCCCACATTGCCGCCGGCATCCGCGACCTGCGCGAAGCCGGCTTCGGCATCCTGGTGAAGGACGCCTCGCTCGGCGGCCAGTATCCGGTGATGAACGTCACGCTGCTGCATCCGCAGGACCAGGGCTGCTTCGCCAGCTTCGGCGCGCATCCGCGCTTCGAGGTGGCACTGGAGCGCGCGCTCACTGAATTATTGCAAGGCCGCGCGCTCGATTCGCTGGCCGGCTTTCCCGCCCCCGGCTTCGACCAGACCGAAATCGCCGACCCGCAGAACCTGGAAATCCACTTCGTCGATTCCAGCGGCGTGATTTCCTGGCAGTTCCTGCGCGATGCGCCCGACTACGACTTCGTCGACTGGAACTTCGGCACCACCACCGACGAGGATTACCACTGGTCGGTCGATGCGCTGCACGCCGAAGGCCACGAGCTCTACATCGCCGACTTCACCCACCTCGGCGTCTACGCCTGCCGCATCCTGGTGCCGGGCGTGTCGGAGATCTACCCGTTCGAGGAACTCGAGTTCGAGAACAACAGCGTCGGCAACCTGATCCGCCCGGCGCTCGCGCGCCTTCCCGAACTGACCGACGACGAGTGCGCCGAGCTGCTGGACCTGATCAATGAACTCGAACTCGCCGACGACCGCCTGGTGACGGTGCTGATCGGCCTCGCGCCGGATGCCGATTCGCCGTGGACCGACATCCGCGTCGGCGAGATCAAGCTGCTGCTCGCACTCGCCCT
>JADFDN010000093.1 GCA_018262815.1 Thiobacillus sp. | reverse complement strand
CCCTGCTGCGGCGCTGGCGCAAACGCCACCGGCCAATGAAACCACGCTGCCCACGGTGAAGGTCGAGGACACCGCCGACCCGATGGAAGTCAACAACGGCTACCAGGCCACGGAAACCCGCGTCGGCAAGGTCAAGCAGGATCCGCACGACATCCCGCAGGCGATCACCACCGTCACCCACCAGTTGATGGAAGAGCAGCAGGTGGGCTCGCTGCGCGAGGCGCTGCGCAACGTGTCCGGCCTCACCTTCAACGCCGCCGAGGGCGGCCGCGCCGGCGACAACATGATGTTGCGCGGCTTCTATACCTTCGGCGACGTCTATCTGGACGGCATTCGCGATACCGCCCAGTACAACCGCGAAACCTTCAACCTGGAACAGGTCGACGTACTGCGCGGCTCAGCTTCGATGCTGTTCGGCCGCGGCCAGGCCGGCGGCGTGATCAATCTGGTGTCGACGACGCCCAAACGCGCCGACGCCTACTCGCTCACCGGCAGCGTCGGCACCGAGAACTACACCGAATTGACCGCCGACCTCAACAAGCGCGTCGGCGAGAACGCCGCGCTGCGCGTCAACCTGATGAAACGCGACGAAGGCAGCTGGCGCGAGAATCCCGCCACCGGCACCGAGCCGGAAATCCACCGCAGCGGCGCAGCCGTCAGCCTGGCGCTCGGCATGCAGACCGACGACGAGTTCGTGTTCTCGCACCAGCACACCCGCAACCGCGACATCCCGGATTTCGGCATCTCGTTCGACAGCGCCACGCATGCACCCAACACCAATTTTCCGGCGGACTATTTCTGGGGCATCGATGCCAACTTCGACGACAGCGATGTCAGCGTCAGCACCGCGACCTGGACGCACCATTTCTCGCCGAAGAGCGCCTTGCGCACGACCGTACGCTACGGCGATTACGAGCGCAGCTATTGGGCGCACAAGCCCAGCCCCACCACGGCGCCCGGCACGATCGGCCTCTCCGGCCCCACGCGGTCGATGGACTACGAGACGCTCACCGTGCAGTCCGATTTCAACACGCAATTCCGCGCGCTGGGCATGAAGCATGAAGTGGTCGCCGGCGTCGAGTATCTGCACGAGGACAGCCACCGCAAGACCCTGCAGAATCTCGGCGGCACGCCCGCGAGTTTCGAGCCCTACGTCGAATCGACGACGGCCAACCCGGTGAACTTCACCGGCGACTCCTATGCCGTCTACGTTCAGGACACGGTCGAATTCATGCCGTTCTGGAAGGCCACGCTCGGCGTGCGGCGCGATGAGCTGAAGGCCGAATATTCCAGCCTGACCTCGCCCCAGCTCGATTTCGGCGAGTGGAGCCTGCGTTCCGGCCTGTCGTACCAGCCGACCGATGAAACGCACTACTACCTGAGCTTCAGCGATTCGTTCAGCCCCACGGCCGATCTCTACCAGCTCTCAGGCGGCGCCCACCCCCCGGAGCGCAGCCAGGTGTATGAACTCGGTGCGAAGTGGCTGTTCTTCGACGGCGACCTGGCCTTCCGCAGCGCGCTCTACCGCGCCGAGAAGGAAAACGAGCGCAACACCGATCTCGAATCGACCGCGGCGATCCTCACCAAGAAGCGGCGCACCGACGGCATTGAATTCGAGCTCGCCGGCCGCATCACGCCCAATTGGGAGGTGTTCTCCGGTGTGTCGCTGATGAGGGCGAAAATCCTCGAAACCGCGGTCAACTTCGACGGCAACGACCCCGGCACCGACCCCGACGTCGCCGATCCGCGCTTTGCCGGCCAGCGCCCGCGCAACACGCCGGAATACACCTTCAACCTCTGGTCGACCTACAAGCTCGGCGGCGGCTGGAAGATCGGCGGCGGCGTCGAGGTCAAGGGCGACCGCTACGGCTACAACCCGTCGAATCAATCGGCCAATGCGCAGTTCACCACCAACGGCCAGCCGAGCGGCTTCAACCCCAATACCGCGCCGGCCTATGCGCGCTGGGACGCGATGGCGGCCTACGAGCAGAAGGACTGGGCTGTCAGGCTGAACGTCAGGAACGTGTTCGACGAGGTCTATTACGATGCAATCTACGACAACGGCCCGTTCACCGTGCCCGGCACCGGACGCCAGTTCATCCTCACCGGCGAGCTGAAGTTCTGAGCCATTCATCCCTGCCTATTGGCAGGGATGTGACGCTGCCTGCGCGGCGTCACATCCCTGACAGGAGACCCTGACCATGCTGCTGCATATTCCCGACATTCTCGACGCCGCCACCCTGGCCCGCTGCACCGCGCTCTTGCAACAGGCCGACTGGGCCGATGGCCGGGTCACCGCCGGCAGCCAGGCCGCCACGGTGAAGAACAACCGGCAACTGCCGGAAGCCAGCCCGATCGCCCAACAGATGCGCGCCATCGTGCTGGAAGCGCTGTCGAAAAACCCCGAATTCTTCAGCGCCGCGCTGCCCAAGCGCATCTACCCGCCGCTGTTCAACCGCTACGGCGATGAGGCGAACTCCTTCGGCAACCATGTCGACAACGCGATCCGCACCCATCCTGCGAGCGCCCAGCACGTTCGCACCGACATGTCGTTCACGCTGTTCCTCAACAACCCGGACGACTACGACGGCGGCGAACTCATCATCGAGGACGGCATGGGCGGCCGTGCGGTCAAGCTGCCGGCCGGCCATCTGATCCTGTACCCGTCGTACAGCGTTCACCGCGTCGAACCCGTCACGCGCGGCGCGCGGCTGGCGTGCTTTTCCTGGCTGGAAAGCATGGTGCGCGAGCCGCAGCAGCGCGAACTGCTGCACGAACTGGACATGAGCATCGTCGCGCTGCGCGGCGAGCAGGGCGAAACCGATACCGCGGTGCGGCTGACCAGCTGCTATCACAACCTGATGCGGATGTGGGCGGCAGTCTAGCTGCGCGGGTCTGTTTCGCTTGGCCCTAATCGCCGCCACGCTGAGAGACAAAGAATAGCCGATAATATTATTGACAATCATTCTCATTCATATAAGATGAGTCAACTCATCCGTGCTGGAGACCGCCATGTATGTTTGCCTGTGCCACAGCGTCACCGACTCCGATATTCGCCGACTGGTGCGCACCGAGGGCGTGTGCACGATGCGCGAACTGAGCCGGGAACTGGGCGTTGCCACCCAGTGCGGCAAATGCGGCCGCTGCGCGAAGGAAGTCCTGCGCGAAGCCGTGAACGAGTTGCGCAGCGAAGACGCACTCTGCCCCGGACTGGCGGCGGCCTGACCCCGTCCTCCCGTCGGGCTTGCCTTGCAGGCGTCCCTTCCTAGAATGGTCAGGTGACCCCCACGGATTCAGCCATCCTGTCGCCTGCACGCACGCCGGCGGCTTCACACACCAGGAGACCGCATGAAAGGCGACAAGAAAGTCATCCAGTATCTGAACAAGGCCCTGACGGTGGAACTCACCGCCATCAACCAGTATTTCCTGCACGCCCGCATGTACAAGAACTGGGGCCTCAATGCGCTGGGCAAGCACGAATACGAGGAATCGATCGAGGAAATGCGCCACGCCGACAAGCTGATCGAGCGCATCCTGTTCCTGGAAGGCCTGCCCAACCTGCAGGACCTGAACAAGCTGATGATCGGCGAGAATGTGGTCGAATGCCTCGGCTGCGACCTCAAGCTGGAACTCACCGGCCGGGCGCTGTACGTCGAGGCCATCGCACACTGCGAGGCGGTCAAGGATTATGTCTCGCGCGAAATCCTCACCAGCATCCAGTCCGATACCGAAGAGCACATCGACTATCTGGAAACCCAGCTCGACCTGGTCAAGCGCATGGGCGAGCAGAACTACATGCAGACTGCCGCCGGGCCGATCGAAAGCTGAGCGCCGCCGCGCGTACAATGAACGCCCCCGCCGTGGGGCGTTTTTTGTTGTTTCCGATGGACTTCGACCTCGACTGCCGCGCCTGCCCGCGTCTCGCCACCTTTCTGGACGAGGTGCGCGCCCGCCATCCCGATTACCATGCCCGTCCGGTGCCCGCCTTCGGCGACCCTGCGCCCGACCTGCTGATCGTCGGCCTCGCGCCCGGCATGCACGGCGCCAACCGCAGCGGGCGCCCTTTCACCGGCGACTATGCCGGCGTGCTGCTGTACGAGACGCTGCACAAATTTGGCTATGCCAGCGCGCCGGCGTCCGTGTCGGTCGACGACGGCCTCACCCTCACCGGCTGTCGCATCACCAACGCGGTCAAATGCCTGCCGCCGGCCAACAAGCCGGAACCGGGCGAGATCCGCCAGTGCAATGGTTTTCTCGCCGCCGAGATTGCCGCGCTCCCCGCGCATGCCAGCATCCTCGCATTGGGCCAGATCGCGCACCAGGCTGTTCTGCGCGCGCAGGGGCTCAAGCTCAAGGACTACCCCTTCGCCCACGCCAGCGACTATCGTCTGCCCGACGGCCGGCGCCTGGTCAGCAGCTACCACTGCTCCCGCTACAATACCCAGACGCGCCGCCTCACCCCGGAGATGTTCGCGGCGGTGTTCACCCTGATTCAAGCGAAGGACTGACCATGCCCGTCGTCACCATCAAGCTCGCCGGCAGTCTCACCCGCGAGCAGAAGCAGAAAGTCGCCGAAGAAATCACCGCCACGCTGGAGCGCCACGCCGGCAAGCCGGCGTCGTACACCTACATCGCGTTCGAGGAATTGCCGGACGAGAACTGGGCGATCGCGGGAAAACTGCTCGACGAAGACTGAGCTTTGAGCGTCGACAAGGCCTTTCTCGCTTCGCTGCCCACCCTGCCCGGCGTCTACCGCATGATCGACGCGGCCGGCGCAGTGCTCTATGTCGGCAAGGCAAAGGACCTGAAGAAGCGCGTCTGCAGCTACTTCCAGAAGACCGACCAGAGCCCGCGCATCCGGCTGATGCTGAAAAGCGTCGACCACATCGACACCACGGTGACGCGCACCGAAGCCGAGGCGCTGCTGCTGGAAAACAACCTGATCAAGGGGCTGAAGCCGCGCTTCAACATCCTGTTCCGCGACGACAAGTCCTATCCCTACCTGCTGCTGACCGGGCACCGCTTTCCGCGTCTGGCCTATTTCCGCGGCACGCCCAGAAAAAGCGACCAGGCGTTCGGCCCCTACCCGAATGCCTACGCGGTGCGCGAAAGCATGCAGCTGCTGCAGAAAGTATTCCAGCTGCGCACCTGCGAAGACAGCGTATTCGCCAACCGTTCGCGCCCCTGCCTGCTGCACCAGATCAAACGCTGCACCGCGCCCTGCGTCAATCGCATTGCGCCCGAGGCCTACGCGCGCGACATCGAGGCCGCCGCGCAGCTGCTCAAAGGTGAAGCCACTGCGCTGACGGAAAAGATCACCGCGCAAATGAACGCTGCCGCAGCCGCACTCGACTTCGAGACTGCCGCGCTGCTACGCGACCGCCTGCGCATGCTGGCGACGGTGCGCGAAAAACAGTTCGTCGACACCCCCTCTAGCGAGACGGATGCCGACGTGGTCGCCGTGGCCGAAGCCGGCGGCGTGATCGCGGTCAACCTCACGATGATCCGCGGCGGCCGCCACCTCGGGGACCGCAGCTTCTTTCCGCAGCACGGCGAAGGCGCGACGCCGGCCGAAGCACTGGAAGCCTTCATCGCCCAACACTACCTCGACCACCCGATCCCGGCGCGTATCCTGGTCAGCGAAGCCATCGAGACCGAAGCGCTGGAGACGCTGCTGTCGCAGCAGGCCGGCAAGAAGGTCAGCCTGCTGCATCGCGTCACCGGCGAGCGCCGTGTATGGCTCACCATGGCGCAGGCCAACGCGCGCCTGTCGGCCGAGCGCCGCAGCGCCGACCGCGCCAACCAGTCGCAGCGGCTCGCCGCGCTCGCCGATACGCTCGACCTGCCGGGACTGAGGCGCATCGAATGCTTCGACATCTCGCACACCATGGGCGAAGCGACCGTCGCGTCGTGTGTCGTGTATGAAGGCGACGACCTGAAAAAATCCGACTACCGCCGCTACAACATCGCCGGCATCACCCCGGGCGACGATTACGCGGCGATGCGCGCCGCGCTCACCAAGCGCTTCCACAGGAGCATCGAGGAAAACGGCGTGCTGCCCGACCTGCTGCTGATCGACGGCGGCAAGGGTCAGATATCGAGCGCGGTCGAGGCGATGACCGAACTGGGACTCGGCGAAGTTCTGCTGCTCGGCGTGGCCAAGGGCGAGGCACGCAAGCCCGGACTGGAAACGCTGATCTTCGCCGACGGCCGCGAACTCAGGCTCGCCAAGGACCACCCTGGCTTCCACCTGATCCAGCAGGTGCGCGACGAGGCGCACCGCTTCGCCATCACCGGCCACCGTGCCAAGCGCGGCAAGGCGCGCGTGCAATCGACCCTGGAAGACATCGCCGGCATCGGACCCAAACGCCGCAAGCAGCTGCTCGAACACTTCGGCGGCCTGCAGGGCGTGCGCAGCGCCGGCGTCGACGCGCTTGCCTCGGTCAACGGTATCAGCCGAGAATTGGCGGAAACCATCTATCACGCCCTTCATTAACCAATAATGCCGCTCAACCTCCCCAATCTGCTCACCTGGCTGCGCATCCTCTTCATTCCGCTGATGGCCGGCGTGTTCTATCTGCCGGACGGCTGGGTCACGCCGCTCGAGGCCAATCTGCTGGCTGCGGCGTTTTTCGGGGTGGCGGCGCTGACCGACTGGCTCGACGGCTATCTGGCGCGCGCGCTCGGCCAGACTTCGGCCTTCGGCGCCTTTCTCGATCCGGTGGCCGACAAGCTGATGGTCGCCGCCGCGCTGATCGTGCTGATCGACCTGGATCGGGTGGCACCGTTGATCGGACTCATCATCATCGGCCGCGAAATCACCATTTCGGCGCTGCGCGAATGGATGGCGAAGGCCGGCAAATCGGCCAGCGTTGCGGTGTCCTTCGTAGGCAAGCTGAAAACCGCGGCCCAGATGATCGCCATCGTGCTGCTGCTGTACTTCACCCCCCTTGCCGGCCTGCCCATCGCGACCATCGGCACGCTGCTGATCTGGGTCGCCGCGTTGCTCACCCTGGTGTCGATGGCGTATTACCTCATGATGGCCGCGCGTGCCCTGCAAAAATCTTCGTCATGAGGTGTTGACAGAAAAAAACGAAATCTCCATAATGCGCAGCCTTCAACGCGGGAATAGCTCAGCTGGTAGAGCGCAACCTTGCCAAGGTTGAGGTCGGGAGTTCGAACCTCCTTTCCCGCTCCAAAATTCCGGGGAAAACAGATGGCGCAGTCCGGACGTTTTCCCCTTTTCGTTTAAAGTGGTTTACCGCGACGGCGCGATAGCAAAGCGGTTATGCACCGGATTGCAAATCCGTGTAGGTCGGTTCGACTCCGGCTCGCGCCTCCAGATTCTGGATCAGCTGTCCGCTTCGCCCGGATGGTGAAATTGGTAGACACAAGGGACTTAAAATCCCTCGCCAGCGATGGCGTACCGGTTCGATTCCGGTTCCGGGCACCATCTTCCCTTTTAGTCTGCCCGCCCGAATGGTATAATTCTGGCGCTTTATTATTGATGTAGTGGTGATGGGCAATGGGCGGTTCGCCCATTTTTTATTTGTGCCCGTCGCCGTGCGACGATGGATTTTTGATGATGGATTTGTCTGCCCGACTGGAACCCGTACTCGCCGGACTCGGTTACGAGCTGGTGATGCTGGAACGCGCCGGACGCGGGCTGATCCGGATCTTCATCGACAAGCCGGACGGCATCACGATTGACGACTGCGTGGCGGTGAGCAACCACCTGACCCACCTGTTCACGGTCGAGAACATCGACTACGACAGGCTGGAAGTCTCCTCGCCCGGCCTCGACCGGCCGCTGGTCAAGCCGCAGGACTATGTGCGCTTCGCCGGCGAACAGGTGACGCTCAAGCTGCGCGTGCCGATGGACAACCGGCGCCGGCTGAGCGGCCAGCTGGTCGGCCTGGAGAACGATGCGGTGAAGTTGATCGTCGACGGAACGGATGTGTCGGTTGATTTGAGAAATGTGGACGCTGCGCGCCTGAAACCGACGGTTTAGGCATGCGGTGCTGGAGGGAATATGAGTCGTGAAATGTTGATGCTTGCCGATGCGCTGGCTCGCGAAAAGAACGTGGACAAAGAGGTGGTGTTCGAGGCCCTGGAACAGGCGCTTGCCTCCGCCACCAAGAAGCGCTTCAAGGAAGAGTCCGACGTGCGCGTGTCGATCGACCGCGAGACGGGCGACTATGAGTCCTTCCGCCGCTGGCAGGTCGTGTCCGAAGCCGATCTGGAATCCGAGGGCTACCAGATCCTGCTGATCGACGCCCAGGACAAGATCCCCGACATCGAGATCGGCGACTACATCGAAGAACCGCTGGAAAACGTCGAATTCGGCCGCATCGGCGCGCAGGCTGCCAAGCAGGTCATTCTGCAGAAGATCCGCGACGCCGAGCGCGAACAGATCATCCAGGACTTCCTCGCCCGCAAGGAGCATCTCGTCAACGGCGTGGTCAAGCGCATCGACCGCGGCAACGCGATCATCGAATCCGGCCGCGTCGAAGGCTTCCTGCACCGCGACCAGATGATTCCCCGCGAGAACCTGCGCGTCGGCGACCGCGTCCGCGCCTACCTGCTGCGTATCGACCGCGGCGCCCGCGGCCCGCAGGTGGTGCTGTCGCGCACCGCGCCCGAATTCATCATGAAGCTGTTCGAGCTGGAAGTGCCGGAGATCGAGGAAGGCCTGCTCGAGATCAAGGCGGCCGCCCGCGATCCCGGTCTGCGCGCCAAGATTGCCGTCGTCTCGCACGAC
>JADFDN010000092.1 GCA_018262815.1 Thiobacillus sp. | reverse complement strand
CGAGCAGGAAGAGGAACGCAGCCGCCTGACCCGTGAAGCGCTAGCCGACGTGGACGCGGGCCGTGTCATCGATCACCAAGCGGTGCAGGCATGGGCCGATAGCCTCGATACGGACAAGCCGCTGCCCGTTCCGAACTGATGGAGTTGAAGTGGGCCGGCAAGGCGCTCTCCGATCTGGCGCGGTTGTATGAGTTTTTGTCGCCGGTGAATCGGGACGCAGCAGCACGCACCGTGCAGTCGCTCACCAATGCGTCTACAAGCCTGATTGCAAATCCGCGCATAGGCGAGAAGCTCGAAGAATTCGAGCCACGCGAGGTGCGCCGGATTCTGGTCGGGCATTACGAAGTGCGCTATGAGATCGTGTCATCCACAATCTACGTGCTGCGGGTGTGGCACACCAGGGAGGACCGTTAGTTCCGACGAATCCTATTGAGTCCATTTACCGATTGGCCTCGCCGATAACAGGCAAGGGCTTTGTGGCATGCGTTGGCACATAGCAAAAAATCCCGCGCCGACTCGACACGCGCGTGGCGTTTCGGTTATGATGCGCCCCGCATTAGGCGCGTAGCTCAGCTGGTTAGAGCACCACCTTGACATGGTGGGGGTCGTTGGTTCGAGTCCAATCGCGCCTACCAATATTTACAGGGCCGGGATGGCCGGTTTCAATCGGGGCTGAACAGCCCACGGAGGTTGCGAAATGTCACCGCGAACTTGCAGGGATGTCACTGGTTAAGCCCGGCGCATCGCAGTCCGCAGTTAATTTCTGCATCTTCTTGTAGTATCCGAAAGCGCGGCCGGTCCGCGCTTTTTTTCATTCTGGAGTTGGGTTCATGGTCAATGTCACGCTTCCCGATGGTTCGGTCCGCCCCTTCGATGGCCCGGTCACGGTCGCGCAGGTCGCATCCAGCATCGGCGCAGGTCTCGCCAAGGCGGCGCTCGCCGGCAAGGTGAACGGCAAGCTGGTCGATACCAGTCACCTGATCGATGCGGATGCTCAGCTCGCCATCGTCACGGCCAAGGATGCCGAGGCGCTCGACCTCATCCGCCACGACGCGGCGCACGTGATGGCGCAGGCGGTGCAGGAGCTCTATCCCGGCACCCAGGTCACGATCGGCCCGTCGATCGAGGACGGCTTCTATTACGACTTCGCGCGCGAAACGCCTTTCACGCCGGAAGACCTGGAGAAGATCGAAAAGCGCATGGACGAAATCGTCAAGCGCGACCTGCCGATCCAGCGCGAAGTGTGGGAGCGCGAGGCCGCCAAGAAAGCGTTCGCGGAGCTGGGCGAAACCTACAAGGTGCAGATCATCGACGACGTGATCCCGGCCGGCGAGGAACTTTCCATCTATCGCCAGGGCGACTGGTTCGACGTCTGCCGCGGCCCGCACCTGCCGTCGACCGGCAAGCTGCCGCGCGCGTTCAAGCTGATGAAGCTGGCCGGCGCCTACTGGCGCGGCGATTCGAAAAACCCGATGCTGCAGCGCATCTACGGCACCGCGTGGGCGAAGAAGGAAGACCTCGACGCCTATCTGCACCGCCTGGAAGAAGCCGAGAAGCGCGACCATCGCCGGCTGGCCAAACAACTCGACCTGTTGCACATGCAGGACGAGGCGCCGGGCATGGTGTTCTGGCACCCCAAGGGCTGGATCGTGTGGCAGCAGATCGAGCAGTACATGCGGCAGAAGTTCGTCGAGTACGGCTACCAGGAAGTGCGCACCCCAGCGGTGATGGACCGCAGCATGTGGGAGAAATCCGGCCACTGGGAAAACTACCGCGACAACATGTTCACCACCTCTTCGGAAAACCGCGACTACGCGGTGAAGCCGATGAACTGTCCCGGACACGTGCAGATCTTCAACAGCGGCCTGCATTCCTACCGCGACCTGCCGCTGCGTCTGGCCGAATTCGGTTCCTGCCACCGCAACGAGCCGTCGGGTGCGCTGCACGGCATCATGCGGGTGCGCGGCTTCACCCAGGACGACGCCCACATTTTCTGCACCGAAGACCAGATCGAGCAGGAAGTGGCCGACTTCATCGTCATGCTGCAGAAGGTGTATGCCGACTTCGGCTTCAACGACGTGCTGGTCAAGCTGTCGACCCGGCCGGACAAGCGCGTCGGCTCGGACGAGAGCTGGGACGTCGCCGAGGCCGCGCTGGCGGGGGCGCTCGACAAGAACGGCCTGGCCTACGACCTGCAGCCAGGCGAGGGCGCGTTCTACGGCCCCAAGATCGAATTCACGCTGAAGGACACGCTCGGCCGCCTGTGGCAGTGCGGCACCATCCAGCTCGATTTCAACCTGCCGGTGCGCCTCGGCGCCGAATTCGTCGACGAGGACAACAGCCGCAAGCCCCCGGTGATGCTGCACCGCGCGATCCTGGGCTCGATGGAGCGTTTCATCGGCATCCTGATCGAACACCACGCCGGCAACTTCCCGCTGTGGCTGGCGCCGGTGCAGGTGATGGTGATGAACATCAGCGAAAACCAGGCCGGCTATGCGCAGCAAGTCACCCAGGCGCTGCGCGAGGCGGGCATCCGGGCCGTTTCGGACTTGAGTAATAACAAAATTAACTATAAAATCCGGGAACATAGCTTGCAGAAGCTGCCTTATCAGGTGGTCGTTGGCGACAAGGAAATGGAGTCCGGTGTGGTCTCCGTCCGTGCCCGCGGCAACCAGGACCTGGGGCAGCTCGGTTTGAATGACTTGATTGCGCGCCTGAAAGCTGAAATGCTGGCGCGTCAGTAACAGCGGTCAAACAAGGCGTTGGGGCCTCCCGCAAGGGATTCGGCACCGCGCCTTCTTTATTTGTTTGACCTTTTTGCCTTGGCGCAAAGCGTCAGGTTTTTATTTGGAGAACGACTCATCGCGACAGAAAAGAAACAGACCCGCATCAATGGAGAAATTACATCCCCGGAAGTGCGTTTGGTCGGTGTGGAAGGTGAACAGCTTGGCATCGTGAAGATATACGATGCGCTGCGTCAGGCAGAAGAAGCTGACCTCGACCTGGTTGAAATTGCGCCGACGGCCCAGCCGCCCGTGTGCAAGATCATGGACTACGGCAAGTTCAAGTACCAGGAAAGCAAGAAGCAGCACGAAGCCAAGCTGAAGCAGAAGCAGGTCCAGATCAAGGAAATCAAGTTCCGTCCGGGTACCGACGAGGGCGATTACCAGATCAAGCTGCGCAACCTGATCAAGTTTCTTGAAGAAGGCGACAAGACCAAGATTACGCTGCGTTTCCGGGGCCGCGAAATGGCCCACCAGGAAATCGGCATGAACCAGCTGCGGCGTGTCTCGGCTGACCTTGCGGAAATCGCGGTGGTCGAGCAGTTCCCGAAGATGGAAGGCCGCCAGCTGGTGATGATGCTGGCGCCGAAAAAGAAGGTTTAAGGTTTACGAGACCGGCGTTTCTCTGACAACGCCACACAATACGTGCAGTCGGGTTGGTGAAGCATTCCACGCCGTGGGATCACCTGGCCGCATGAGATAAAAGGAAGCATCATGCCTAAGATGAAAAGCAAGAGCGGCGCCGCCAAGCGGTTCCGCGCGCTGGGCGGCGGCGGGTTCAAGCGCTCGCACGCGTTCATGCGTCACATTCTCACCAAGAAGAGCACCAAGCGTAAGCGCCAGTTGCGCGGCATGGAAACCGTCAATGCCAGCAACCACAAAGCGGTTGCACGCATGTTGCCCTACGCATAAGGAGAGATTAGATGCCACGCGTCAAACGGGGCGTAACCGCCCGCGCCAGCCACAAGAAAGTCCTCGATGCCGCCAAAGGCTATCGCGGCCGTCGCAAGAACGTATTCCGCGTCGCCAACGAAGCGGTGATGAAGGCCGGTCAGTACCAGTACCGCGACCGTCGTCAGCGCAAGCGCCAGTTCCGCGCACTGTGGATCGCCCGTATCAACGCCGCCTCGCGGCAGCACGGCCTGACCTACAGCGTGTTCATGAACGGCCTTTCCCGCGCCGAGATCGGGATCGACCGCAAGGTGCTGTCCGACATCGCGATCTTCGACAAGGATGCCTTTGCCAAGATCGTCGAACAGGTCAAGGCCAAGCTCGCTGCGTAAGCAACACCGAAGCAACAAGAAAAGGCCGCAAGGCCTTTTTTTGTTGGTGCTGTATTGAAAACGTTTATCCACGAAGCACACGAAGAAGCGCGAAGACCCTGTTGTTTTGATTCGTGAATTTCGTGTCCTTCGTGGACAAATTCGAGATTTTCCAGATCACCGCCATGCGCAATCCAAATGAAATCGTTGCCGAAGCCCTTGCCGCCATCCAGGGCAGTGCCGATCTGCCCGCACTGGAACAGGTCAAGGCGGTCTATCTCGGCAAGAGCGGCCAGCTCACCGAACTGCTGAAAAGCCTGGGCGCGATGCCCGCCGACGAACGCAAGACCGCCGGTGCCCGCATCAACGAGGCCAAGCAGGCGGTCGAGGTTGCGTTGAAAGACCGCCGCGACACGCTGCAGCAGGCCGAACTGGATCGCCAGCTGGCGGCCGAAACGCTGGACGTGACGCTGCCGGGGCGCGGTGCGGGGCGCGGCGGTCTGCATCCGGTGTCGAGGACGCTTTCGCGCATCCAGGCACTGTTCCGCTCGATCGGCTTCGAGGTGGCGACCGGGCCGGAGATCGAAACCGACTTTTACAACTTCACCGCGCTCAACATCCCGGAAGACCATCCGGCGCGGGCGATGCACGACACCTTCTACCTCCAGAGCGGCGAGCTGCTGCGCACCCATACCTCGCCGGTGCAGGTGCGCTACATGCAGAGCCACCAGCCGCCGCTGCGCATCATCGCGCCGGGGCGGGTGTACCGCTGCGACTCCGACGTGACGCACACGCCGATGTTTCACCAGATCGAAGGCCTGTGGGTCGACGAATCGGTGTCGTTCGCCGACCTCAAGGGCGTGCTGGCCGACTTCATGCGCAACTTCTTCGAGCGCGACGACCTGCCGGTTCGCTTCCGCCCCTCGTTCTTCCCGTTCACCGAACCCTCGGCCGAAATGGACATCGGCTGCGTGATGTGCGGCGGCGAGGGCTGCCGCGTGTGCTCGCACACCGGCTGGCTGGAAGTGCTGGGCTGCGGCATGGTGCATCCCAACGTGTTCAAACACGTCAACATCGATACCGAACGCTATGTCGGTTTCGCCTTCGGCCTCGGCGTCGAGCGGCTGGCGATGCTGCGCTACGGCGTCGACGACCTGCGCTTGTTTTTCGAGAACGACCTTCGCTTCCTTAAGCAATTCAATTAATTAGAGCGAATACATCATGCAATTTCCAGAATCCTGGTTGCGCAGCCTGGTCAATCCCGCGCTCGATACCGCCCAGCTCGCTCACGCCGTGACCATGGCCGGTCTCGAGGTGGAAGCCCTGGCTCCGGCCGCGCCGCCGTTCAGCAACGTGGTGGTGGCCGAGATCCTCTCGGCCGAGAAGCATCCCGACGCAGATCGCCTGCGCGTGTGCCAGGTCGACGTCGGCGAAGCGTCGCCGGTCACCATCGTGTGCGGCGCGCCGAATGCGGCGGCCGGCCTCAAGGTGCCGTGCGCGCGCCCCGGGGCGACGCTGCCCGGGATCGAGATCAAGGTCGCCAAGGTGCGCGGCGTCGAATCCTTCGGCATGCTGTGCTCGACCAAGGAGCTGGGCCTGGAAGGCGCGGCCGACGGCCTGATGGTGCTGGATGACGATGCGCCGGTGGGCGAGGATTTCCGCAGCTGGCTCAATCTGGACGACACGCTGATCACGCTGAAGCTCACCCCCAACCGCGCGGACTGCCTGTCGATGCAGGGGCTGGCGCGCGAAGTCGGCGCGATCACCGGTGCCGAGGTGCGGCTGCCGCAGGTCGACGAAGTCGTAGAACGCATCCAGGACACGCTGCCGGTGCAGGTGGCGGCAGCGGACGCCTGCCCGCTCTATCTGGGGCGCGTGGTGCGCGGCATCAACGCGCAGGCCGCCACGCCGCGCTGGATGGCGGAACGGCTGGAGCGCAGCGGCATCCGTCCGCTGCTGGCGCCGGTCGACATCACCAACTACGTGCTGCTCGAACTCGGCCAGCCGATGCATGCCTTCGCCCTGTCGCGCCTGAACGGCGGCATCGAGGTGCGGCTGGCGCGCGCCGGCGAAACACTCGAGCTGCTGAACGGCCAGACGGCCGAACTCGCCCCCGACATGCTGGTGATCGCCGATGCCGCCGGGCCGGTGGCGCTGGCCGGGATCATGGGCGGGCTGCCGACCAGCGTGGAGCGCGTCACGGTCGATGTGTTCCTCGAAGCCGCGTTCTTCGCGCCGGCCGCGATTGCCGGTCGCGCGCGGCGACTGGGGCTGTCCACCGATTCGTCGCATCGTTTCGAGCGCGGCGTCGACTTCGGCGCCACCCGCCGGGCGATGGAACGCGCCACCCAGCTGCTGCTCGAAATCTGCGGCGGCCAGGCCGGACCGATCACCGAGGCCGCCGCAGGCTTGCCGACTCGTGAGCCGATCACCCTGCGGCTGGCCCGCCTCGCGCGCGTGGCCGGCGTCGCAATCGACGCGGACGACGTGGTGCGTGGCCTGATTGCGCTCGGCGCCGGGGTCGAGCGCCAGGACGATCGCCTGATCGTCACGCCGCCCAGTTTCCGTTTCGATCTGACGATCGAGGAAGACCTGATCGAGGAGGCGGTACGCCTGTTCGGCTACGACAACATTCCGGCGCAGCCGCCGGCCGCCCCCTCGCGCATGCTGCCGCAGGACGAAACCGTGCTGGCCGACGACAGCCTGCGCCAGATGCTGGTCGATCTGGATTACCAGGAAGTCATCACCTACAGTTTCGTCGACCCGGCGTGGGAAACCGCGCTCGATGCTGGCGCCCGCCCGCTGCCGCTGGCCAATCCGCTGGCCAGCCAGCTGTCGGCGATGCGCACGACGCTGTGGGGCGGCCTGCTCGAAACCCTGCGCCACAACCTCAACCGCCAGCAGGCCCGGGTGCGCATTTTCGAGCTGGGACGGGTATACCGCTCGCAGACCGAGCAGCCGATGAAGCTGGGCGGTCTGGCCTACGGTGACGTGCTGCCCGAGCAATGGGGCGCTGCCGCGCGCCGCGTCGATTTCTTCGACCTCAAGGGCGACCTGGAGCAGGTGCTCGGCCGTGCGCTCGATGCCCGGCGCGGTGCGCATCCCGCGCTGCACCCGGGCCAGTGCGCCGAAGTCTGGGCCGATGGCCGTGCCATCGGCTGGATCGGTGCCCTGCATCCGCGCCTGGTGCAGGCATTCGACCTGCCGTCCGCCCCGGTGCTGTTTGAACTCGACAGCGAGGTGCTGGCGCAGCGCCGCCTGCCGCGCCACGCGACGCAGTCGCGCTTCCCGTCGGTGCGGCGCGACCTGGCGTTCGTGCTGGACGCCCACACCCCGGCCGGCGAACTGCTGGCCGTGCTGCACGACGCCGCGGCCGACGCGGTGCGCGCCATCGACGTGTTCGACGACTATCGCGGAAAAGGCATGGGTGAAAACCAAAAAAGCCTTGCTATCCGGGTAGTTATGCAAGATACTGAACGCACATTGACGGATCAGGAAGTGGAAGATGCAGTGCAGAAACTGGTCGATGCCGCGCTTCGTCAATGCAATGCCAGCTTGCGTGCATGACCTTATTTCTTTTAAGCCATTCCTGCCATAAACGACCATGAGCACCCTGACCAAAGCTGATCTGGCCGAACTGCTGTTCGATAAAGTGGGTTTGAACAAGCGCGAGGCCAAGGACGTCGTCGAGTCCTTTTTCGACGAAATCCGCCTGTCGCTCGAAAAGGGCGACATCGTCAAACTGTCCGGCTTCGGCAATTTCCAGTGCCGCGAGAAGCCGCAGCGTCCGGGCCGCAATCCCAAAACCGGCGAAGAAATGCCGATTTCCGCGCGCCGCGTGGTGACCTTCCACGCCAGCCAGAAACTCAAGTCCCAAGTCGAAGGCGCCCAGGTTGGAACGCCCAGCGAAGAGTGAACTGCCGCCGATTCCGGCGAAACGCTATTTCACCATCGGTGAGGTGTCGGAACTCTGCGCCGTCAAGGCCCACGTGCTGCGCTACTGGGAACAGGAATTCACCCAGCTGCGCCCGGTCAAGCGGCGCGGCAACCGCCGCTACTACCAGCACCACGAAGTCCTGCTGATCCGCCGCATCCGCGAACTGCTGTACGAAGAGGGCTTCACCATCAGCGGCGCGCGGCAGCGACTGGAACACGATGCCGAAGCGCCTGCCGAAACTGCACCTGCGCCGGAAGCGGGTGCGCCGGATGTCGGCGCGCTGCGCGTTGAAATCACCGCCATCCTGAAAATATTGGGCTGATGCCCTTCCGCCGGGCGTCGCTCCTCTGTTAGAATCTCGGGCTTCGTCGGGGCGTAGCGCAGCCTGGTAGCGCACCTGCATGGGGTGCAGGGGGTCGGAAGTTCGAATCTTCTCGCCCCGACCAATATTCCGTTGAACGTGCAGCATTCAGGCACGTCACAACACTAGCCGGACAGAACAGCGCGTCCGGCCACACACAAGCCACAGTCGATGCCTGCGGGCCCATCCAGGATGGGCTATCGGCACGCTTGTCCTCCCGTTCAAGCGCAGCTGGCATCAGGCTGTCATGCTTGCTCGACACACTATATTGATTGTTGTTCGTTCAATTCAGGAGAGAGTCATGGAACACACCTTGCCCGCACTGCCCTTCGCCATGGACGCCCTCGCGCCGCACATGTCCAAGGAAACCTTCGAATACCATTACGCCAAGCACCACCAGGCCTACGTCACCAACCTCAACAACCTGATCAAGGGCACC
>JADFDN010000091.1 GCA_018262815.1 Thiobacillus sp. | reverse complement strand
CAGCACTGCATGGGCGCTGGGCAGCATGTTGAGCGTCAGTTCGGGCTCGGTGCCGATGGCATTCAGGCCCGGGGTGTCGAGAATGACCAGCCCCTGCTTCAGCAGCGGATGCGGAAAATTGATCAGTGCGTGGCGCCAGCGCGGAATCGCGATGCCGCCGTCACGCGCCAGATTGCGCGCGGTTTCCTCGTCATCGGGATTGATCAGGCCGTAGGCTTCGGCGGTGGCGGCATCGACTTCGATCGTGTCGGCCAGGCGCATCAGCGTGGCGCTCATCTCGTCGGCGGAATCGAGGTCGAGCGGAAATTCGGTCCAGGCACCGGCCTCGCGCTTGAAGTCGGCAATGCTGCCATCGAGGGTCTTGGTCTCGATCGGCAGCAGGCGCAGCGAGGGGCGCTGGGTGGGGGTGTAATACAGTTCGGTGGGGCACATGGTGGTGCGCCCGGCGGACGACGGCAGCACGCGCTGGCGGTAGTCCGAAAAGAAAATCGCGTTGATCAGCTCGGACTTGCCGCGCGAGAACTCTGCAACGAAGGCCACGTTCAGCGTGTCCTCCTGCAGGCGGCCCAGCAACTGGCTCAGTCGCATCTCGGATTCGGCATCGCCCAGCTCCTGGGCGATGAGCCAGTCGCGCAGGGCCTCGATGCGTACGTACACGGCATCGCGCCAGCTGCTGTAATGCTCGAATTCGTCAACCAGGGTCGTGGGCTTCATGCGGGGGCCACCAATAAGGCACAGTCATTTAACGACATGTTAATGACAAACTTGATTCGGCGCAGCCCGCTTCAGCGCTGGCAGTCGGGGCAGTAAAAGCTTGCGCGCTGCCCCTGCACGATGCGGCGGACCGGGGTGGCGCACATCTTGCAGGGCAGGCCTTCGCGGTCGTATACCCGCGTCTGCAACTGAAAATAGCCCAGTTCGCCGTCGGTCGCAACGTAGTCGCGCAGCGAACTGCCGCCCGCGGCAATGGCCGCAGCCAGCACCTGCTTGATGGCTGCCGCCAGTCGCGCGCATGCGGGACGGCTGAGTCGGCGTGCGGCCGTGGCGGGGCGGATGCCGGCATGGAACAGCGACTCGGACGCATAGATGTTGCCGACGCCGACCACCACCTGTGCATCCATGATGACCTGCTTGATGGCGGCATTGCGGCGCTGGCACTGCGCATGCAGATAGGCCGCGTCGAATGCCGGGGTCAGCGGCTCGGGCCCCAGGTGTGCCAGTAGCGGATGCCGCGCCACGTCGTCGGTCCACAATACCGCGCCGAAGCGGCGCGGGTCGCGCAGCCTGAGCGTGGTGCCGTCGTCGAACAGCCAGTCGACATGGTCGTGCAGCGCGGCGGGTTCGTCGGACCCGGCAAAGCGCAGGCTGCCCGACATGCCGAGGTGCACGATTTGCGTGGCGGAACCGAAATCGAACAGCAGGTATTTGCCGCGCCGGTCGAGCGAGCGGAGTTCCTGTCCGGCCAGGCGCGAGGCCAGATCATCGGGTACCGGCCAGCGCAGGCGTGGATTGCGCACCACGATGCGGGTGAGCGTGCGACCTTGCAGGCGCGGCAACAGCCCCAGACGGGTGGTTTCGACTTCAGGCAATTCCGGCATGGCGCGGGGACGGGTTGTGTGGCGATATGACGAAGTATCGAAGCGTGGCTCAGCATCCGGGGATGCGGGGCGGCACGGAGGAGCCGGACGATACCCTGCAATTCTACAGAACGTATTGCACGCCCTGTGGCCTTCCCGGTCTGGGGACGAAACTTTGTTTGCTGCGAGAGGGCGGCACACCGCCTTCGTAACATGGCACAAATGAACCTTGCTTGCAGGCGCGCATCGAACGCTTAGAATCGTGGCAAGCAACTCCCTCCCTAAGGCACAACATGGCTCACCTGAAAATTCTTCCCCTGTACGCAGCGCTGCTGTTCGCCACGGCGTGCAGCCAGCCCGGCGTCAAGGCGTCGCAGCCGGTGGTGGCGGAAACACATGCGCAGGCTCCTGCCGAGGCGGCGACCGGGCCGGCTGTCGATCCTGAGGCTTTGGCGGCAGCCAAGGCCGAGGCTGCACTGCCGCGTCAGCCGCTCACCCCTGACCTCCTGTTCAAGTTCCTGGTGGCGGAGGTGGCCGGCCAGCGCGGCGCGATCGGTATCGCCCAGTCGACCTATCTCGATCTGGCCCGGCAGACGCAGGATCCGCGCGTTGCCCGTCGTGCCGTCGAAGTGTCGATGTTTGCGCGCAACCAGGCTGGGGCGCTGGAAGCGGCCCGCCTGTGGGCAGCGTCCGAGCAGGACTCGGAGCGCGCGCAGCAGACCCTGGCCGCGTTGCTGCTGAGCGAAGACCAACTCGTCGAGGCGGAGCCCATTCTGCGCGTCCTGTTGAAGGACAACACGGCGAACGGCTTCCTGCATCTGTCGGCCCTGATGGGAAAATTGCGCGATACGCAGGCGGCTCTGGAGCTGGTCGAACGACTGGCCGCTGACTATCCGGACTTGCCGGAAGCGCGTTTCGCGGTGGCCCAGGCTGCCGCCGCTGCCGGCCGATTCGATGCCGCCATTGCTGCGTTGCAGAAGGCGAACGAACTGCGTCCCGGTTGGGAGCCTGCGGCGATGCGCCAGGCCCAGTTGCTCGGTAAAACGTCGATCGCCGATGCAATGGGGTTCATGCGCGACTTCCTGGGGCGCTACCCTGGCGCGCGCGAAGTGCGCCTGGCCTATGCGCGCGCGCTGGTCAACGCGAACCAGTTCATCGAGGCGCGCGCGGAGTTCACGCGCCTGGCCAACGATTTTCCGGGTAATGCCGAAGTCAGTCTGGCGGCGGGTCTGCTGTCATTCCAGATGGGGGATGTCGAGATGGCGCGCGACTTCTTGACGCGTACCCTCGAATCCAACCCGCGCGAAACGGACACCGTACAGTACTACCTGGGCCAGGTGGCCGAACAGATGAAACTGCCTGACGTGGCTGCGGCCCATTATTCCGAGGTCAAGACGGGCAATTATCTGGTGCCGGCGCGTGCCCGCCAGGCTGCGCTGCTGGCGCGGGCCGGCAGACCCGATGAGGCGCGTGCGCTGCTGGCAGCCACGCAGGGCGAAAACGAGGCGCAAAATGTGCGCCTGATCCAGGCGCAGGCCGAATTGCTGCGGGATGGCGGATCGCCCACCGCAGTGTTCGAGCTGCTGTCGGATGGGCTCAAGCGATATCCCGATTCGGCGGAGCTGCTCTATGACCGCGCCATGGCGGCCGAGAAACTGGGCAAGCTCGATGTGCTGGAAACAGACCTGCGCCGCGTGATGGTGCTGCGTCCCGACGACGCGCAGGCCTACAATGCACTGGGCTACACGCTGGCCGATCGCACCGACAGGCTGGCCGAGGCGGTGACCCTGCTGGACAAGGCGCTGACGCTGGCGCCGGACGATCCCTTCATTCTCGACAGCGTGGGCTGGGCGCAATACCGCTCGGGCAACCTGACGCGGGCACAGGAATATCTGGAGCGCGCCTACAAGGTTCGTCCCGACCCGGAAATCGCGGCGCATCTGGGTGAGGTCCTGTGGGCGCGCGGCCAGCGCGATGAGGCGGGCAAGCTGTGGCAGACCAGCCTGCAGACCCACCCGCAAAACGAAGTGCTGCTGGAAACGCTGCGGCGCCACCAACCCTGATGCGCACCATTACCGTGGCAGCGCTGCTGGCGCTGATGCTGGGCGGCTGCGCATCGATTCCGCCGGCATCGCGTACCGAAATTGAACCGGCTTTCGCCGACACCTGGGTCCTGCAGGGACGAATTGGCGTCCAGAGCGGCGAGCAGAGCATGTCGGGCCAGATCCACTGGCGGCATCGCGGAGAAACGGACGAGGTGTTGATGACCTCGCCATTGGGCCAGGGCGTGGCGCGCATCGTGCGCGATGCCGACGGTGTCGCGCTCGATATGCCGAACCAGCCTGTGCGCCACGCCCCCGATGCCGATACGCTGACGCGCGAAGCGCTCGGCTATGCGCTGCCGGTAGCCGGGCTGACCTGGTGGGTGCAGGCGCGTCCCGATCCGGCCCATGCGTACGAGGCCACCCATGATGCTGCCGGCCGTCTTGCGCAGCTGAAACAGAATGGCTGGGTGATCGATTACCTGCAATACGCCGCCGACATGCCTGCGCGACCGCGCAAGCTGGTGGTGGCCCGCGAGGGACTGGAAATTCGCCTGGTGGCGGACAGCTGGCGCACCGAATGAGCCACGCCTACCCCGCTCCCGCCAAGCTCAATCTGTTCCTGCACGTCATCGGCCGGCGCGACGACGGCTACCATCTGCTGCAGAGCGTGTTCCAGCTGATCGACCGGGCCGATACCGTGCATCTGAGCTTGCGGGATGATGGCCGGGTGGTGCGCGAAGGCGACCTGCCCGGTGTGGCGGCGGATCACGACCTGACCGTGCGCGCGGCGCGACTGCTGCAGGCGTACGCCCCGTCCGGTGCCGGGGTGGATATCCGTCTCGACAAGATATTGCCGATGGGCGGCGGCCTCGGCGGCGGCAGCTCCGACGCCGCCACCGTGCTGCTGGCCCTGAACCGCCTGTGGCAGGTCAATTTGCCACGAAAAACCCTGCAAAAACTGGCGCTTCAAATAGGCGCCGACGTCCCCGTCTTTGTGTTCGGCCAGACCGCGTTTGCCGAAGGCGTGGGCGAAATCCTGCACCCGGTGAGCGCGCCGCCGGCGTGGTATGTGGTGTTGATGCCGCCGGTGCAGGTGCCGACCGCCGCAATTTTTGCTGCGCCGGAATTGACACGCAACACGCCAGCCCTCAAAATAGCGCCCTTTTCCGCAGGCATGGGTCATAACGATCTGCAGTCCGTGGTCGTCAGCCGCTATCCTGAAGTCGCCCGCCATCTCGAATGGCTGGCGCAATTCGGCGAGGCGCGAATGACCGGATCGGGTGCCTGCGTGTTTGCATCATTCGGAACGGAGGCGGCGGCGCAAAATGTGCTGCGCCAGCTGCCCGAAACGATGCAGGGGTTTGTGGCGCAGGGTCTCGACAGGCATCCCTTGTACGACTATTGCGCCGGGTAGTGCCCATTAATTGGGGAGTCGCCAAGTGGTAAGGCATCGGATTTTGATTCCGACATTCGTAGGTTCGATCCCTACCTCCCCAGCCAGATTGAGCGAACAGCCGCCGGTGGCGGCTGTTTTTGTTGTTGTGTCGGTCCAGTCCTGTCGCCGGAGACTTGTGTGTCCATAGATAACCTGATGGTGTTCAGCGGGAATGCCAATCCGCGTCTTGCCAGCGATGTGGTGCGCCATCTCAATATCCATCTCGGCCGCGCCACGGTGTCACGCTTTTCCGACGGCGAGGTGATGGTCGAAATTCTCGAGAACGTGCGCGGCAAGGACGTGTTCGTGCTGCAGTCGACCTGTCAGCCGACCAACGACACGCTGATGGAAGTGATGGTGATGGTCGATGCGCTGAAGCGTGCGTCGGCTGCACGTATCACCGCGGCGATCCCGTATTACGGCTATGCGCGCCAGGACCGGCGCACCCGCTCGGCACGGGTGGCGATCACCGCCAAGGTGGTGGCCAACATGCTGCAGGGTGCGGGGGTGGACCGGGTGCTGACGATGGATCTGCACTCCGACCAGATCCAGGGCTTTTTCGACATTCCGGTCGACAACATCTATTCCAGCCCGATCCTGCTGGGCGACATCTGGAAACGCAACCATCCGGATCTGGTGGTGGTGTCGCCCGATGTGGGCGGCGTGGTGCGGGCGCGGGCGATTGCCAAGCGTCTCGAGTGCGATCTGGCGATCATCGACAAGCGCCGTCCCAAACCCAACGTGGCCAAGGTGATGCACATCATCGGCGACGTCAAGGACCGCACCTGCATCATCATGGACGACATGGTGGATACCGCCAACACGCTGTGCGAGGCGGCCAATGCCTTGAAGGAGCATGGTGCGAAAAAGGTCATGGCCTATTGCACCCACGCCGTGCTGTCCGGCAGCGCGGTCGAGCGCGTGACGAATTCCGCGCTCGACGAACTGGTGGTGACCGACACCATCCCGCTGCGCGACGACGCGCGCGGCTGCACAAAAATCCGGCAATTGTCGGTGGCTGAGCTGCTGGCGGAAACCATCCGCCGCATCAGCAACGAAGATTCCGTCAGCTCGCTCTTCATCGAGTAGGGTTGGTTGAATGCCCCTGGTCGCGGGGGCTTTGAGCATGCATTGGCCATATCGGCCATGCATCATTAAGCGGTTATTTTGGAGAAAACCTATGAATATCGAAGTTATTGCTGCCAAGCGTGAACTGCAAGGTACGGGTGCGAGCCGCCGTCTGCGTCACGCGGGCAAGGTTCCCGGCATCGTCTACGGCGGCACTGCCGCCCCGGTGCAGATCGAGCTGGATCACAACGCCCTCTACCACGCGCTGCGCAAGGAGGCATTCCATGCTTCCGTGCTGACGCTGAACGTCGACGGCGCCAAGGAATCGGTTCTGTTGCGCGACACCCAGTGGCATCCTTACAAGCAGCAGGTGCTGCACGTCGACTTCCAGCGTGTCGACAAGGATCACAAGATCCATGTCAAGGTGCCGCTGCACTTCCTCAATGCCGACGTGGCCCCGGGCGTCAAGACCGGTGGCGGCAAGCCGCACCATATCGTCAACGAGCTCGACGTCCAGTGTCTGCCCGGCAGCCTGCCCGAGTTCATCGAAGTGGACATGGGCGCGCTGGAGGTTGGTCATTCCATTCATGCGAATGATCTGACGCTGCCCGCAGGCGTCGAGCTGGTTGCGCATGTGAAGCAGGAAAACCCCGCCGTGGCGTCGATCAACGCGCCCAAGGGCGGTGTGGCTGAAGAAGCTCCGGCAGCTCCCGAGGCGTAAGCCGGCTGCGCAATCCCCGGGAAGTGCGTTCCCGGGGATTGCGCGTCGTGTGCGGCATGACAGCGCCAAGCCAGATCGCCCCCCGCCTGATTGTCGGCCTCGGTAACCCGGGACGCGACTACGAAGAAACCCGGCACAATGCCGGGTTTTGGTTTTGCGCGCGCCTCGCTCAGGCTTGGGGCGTGCCGCTTGCGCATGAATCGCGCTTTCATGGCATCGTCGGACGCAGCCCGAAGCATGTCTGGATGCTGCTGCCGCAGACCTTCATGAACCGTTCGGGTCAGGCAGTCGGCGCATTGGCCCGCTTTCATCGGATCGAGCCGGGCGAAATCCTGGTGGTGCACGACGAGCTCGATATCCCACCCGGCCAGTTGCGGCTCAAGTTCGGCGGCGGCATGGGGGGGCACAACGGCCTCAAGGACATCGCCTCGCATCTGGGCACCCAGGATTACTGGCGGCTCAGGATCGGCATCGGCCATCCGGGCGACCGCAACGAAGTCGTGAACTATGTGCTGAAGCCGGCGCGCCGCGAAGAGCAGGCCGAGATCGACGCCGCCATCGAACGTGCGGTCGATCTGATGCCGCTGATCGAAAAAGGCGAGTGGAACGCCGCCACCCAGCGCGCCAACACCAAACCCACCCCATCCCAGGAAAAAACATGAGTCTCAAGTGCGGCATCGTTGGTCTGCCCAACGTCGGAAAATCCACCCTGTTCAATGCGCTGACCCAGGCAGGCATTGCCGCGGAAAACTATCCTTTCTGCACCATCGAGCCGAACACCGGCGTGGTCGAAGTGCCGGACCCGCGCCTGGCGCAGCTGGCCGAGATCATCAATCCGCAGCGCATCGTGCCGGCGATCGTCGAGTTCGTCGACATCGCCGGTCTGGTCGCGGGCGCCTCCAAGGGCGAGGGTCTGGGCAACCAGTTTCTGGCGAATATCCGCGAAACGGACGCGATCTGCCACGTGGTGCGCTGTTTTCACAACGAAAACGTGATTCACGTCTCTGGCAAGGTCGACCCGCTGTCGGATGTGGAGACCATTGCGACCGAGTTGGCGCTGGCTGACCTGGCCAGTGCCGAAAAAGCCCTGGTTCGGTATGAGAAGGCGGCGCGCGGGGGCGACAAGGAAGCGAAGGTCATCGCGGAGGCCTTGAAGCCGGTGCTGGCTGCGCTGAACGAAGGCCGTCCCGCGCGTGCGGCCGGGCTGGACGCGGAAGGCTTGGAGGCGATCAAGCCGCTGTGCCTGATGACGGTCAAGCCTACGCTGTATGTCGCCAACGTCAGCGAAGACGGCTTTCACGACAACCCCATGCTCGATGCGCTGAAGGCCTTTGCCGAAAAGGAGGGCGCGCCGGTCGTTCCGGTGTGCGCCGCCCTGGAGGCCGAGCTTCAGGAGCTGTCGCCGGAAGACCGCCTGGAGTATCTGAAGGAGCTCGGCTGGGACGAGCCGGGGCTCAATCGCCTGATTCGTGCCGCCTACGATCTGCTCGGCCTGCAGACCTATTTCACCGCGGGAGTGAAAGAGGTGCGAGCCTGGACCATCCACAAGGGCGACACTGCGCCGCAGGCGGCCGGCGTCATCCACACCGATTTCGAGCGCGGCTTCATTCGCGCGCAGACCATCGCGTTCGAGGATTTCATCGCCTGCAAGGGCGAGCAGGGCGCCAAGGAGGCGGGCAAGATGCGCGCCGAAGGCAAGGAGTATGTCGTCAAGGATGGCGATGTCCTGAATTTCCTGTTCAACGTGTGAAATTTAGTGCGCGAAACCGGGAATTTTCCTGTAAGGGTGTTTGACAGGGGGTTCCGTCGCCCCCTATAATCTCGCGCTTCGTTTGGGTGGGGTTCCCGAGCGGTCAAAGGGATCAGACTGTAAATCTGACGGCTCTGCCTTCGAAGGTTCGAATCCTTCCCCCACCACCAGTTTTTGCAGTTAGAGCAGGGCGAAGCGGGTGGAGCGTGGTTGTTGACGCTTTAGCGGCTTTACTACCACGGCCCACTCCTTGCGGGTGTAGCTCAATGGTAGAGCTGAAGCCTTCCAAGCTTAAGACGAGGGTTCGATTCCCTTCACCCGCTCCAGTTTTTGTATGGGCTTATTTGGTAGTAAGTCCAAGGCCCATGTAGCTCAGTGGCAGAGCACTCCCTT
>JADFDN010000090.1 GCA_018262815.1 Thiobacillus sp. | reverse complement strand
CAAATACCCGGAACCCGGTTACGGCTTCCGGGTCGTTTGCTTTTTGCGTGTGCCTTACATAGCGCAGGCCGCACCTCACGTGCCCGTTCGCCCCTGATCGTCAAGGAGACCCCATGGCTTACACCTTTACCGAGAAAAAACGTCTGCGCAAGAGTTTTGCCAGTCGCACCAACACCCTTCCGGTGCCGTTTCTTCTGGCGACCCAGCTTGATTCCTATCGCGCCTTCCTGCAGGAAGGCCGCTCGCGCGACGAGCGCCTGAACGAAGGCCTGCAGGCCGCGTTCACCTCGATTTTCCCGATCGTCAGCCACAGCGGCAATGCGCGTCTGGAATACGTCAGCTATCTGCTGGGCGAGCCGGTGTTCGACATCAAGGAATGCCAGCAGCGCGGCCTCACCTATTGCGCGCCGCTGCGCGCCAAGGTGCGCCTGGTGATCATGGACAAGGAGGCGTCTAAGCCGACGATCAAGGAAGTCAAGGAACAGGAAGTCTACATGGGCGAGATTCCGCTCATGACCCCGACCGGCTCCTTCGTCATCAACGGCACCGAGCGCGTCATCGTGTCGCAGCTGCACCGTTCGCCCGGCGTGTTCTTCGAGCACGACCGCGGCAAGACCCACAGCTCGGGCAAGCTGCTGTTCTCCGCGCGCGTGATTCCCTACCGCGGCTCCTGGCTGGACTTCGAGTTCGACGCCAAGGACATCCTGTTCTTCCGCGTCGACCGCCGCCGCAAGATGCCGGTCACCATCCTGCTGAAAGCGCTGGGCTACACGCCGGCCACCATCCTGGATGATTTCTTCAGCAAGGATACGTTCTACATCAACAGCCAGGGCGTGCAGTTCGAACTGGTTCCCGAGCGCCTGCGCGGCGAGATCGCCCGCTTCGATATCTGCGGCAAGGACGATCACGTCATCGTGCCGAAAGACAAGCGCATCACCGCCAAGCACATCCGTGAACTCGATGCTGCCGGCGTCAAGAAATGGGCCGTGCCGGCCGAATTCGTGGTGGGCCGTGTGCTGTCGCACGACGTGGTCGACAAGAACACCGGCGAGCTGGTGGCGCGCGCCAACGACGAGATCACCGAGGAGCTGCTGACCAAGCTGGCCGCGGCGGGCGTGGACAAGTTCCACACGCTCTACACCAACGACCTCGACCACGGCGCCTTCATTTCGCAGACGCTGCGCACCGACGACACCACTGACGAGTATGCTGCCAAGGTGGCGATCTACCGCATGATGCGCCCGGGCGAGCCGCCTACCGAAGACGCGGTCAATGCGCTGTTCGGCAACCTCTTCTTCAGCGAAGACCGTTACGACCTGTCGGCCGTGGGCCGCATGAAGTTCAACCGCCGCATCGGTCGCGACGAACTGACCGGCACCGGCACACTGTCGACCGAAGACATCGTCGCCGTCATCAAGATCCTGGTCGAATTGCGCAACGGCCGCGGCGAGATCGACGACATCGATCATCTCGGCAACCGTCGGGTGCGTTCGGTCGGCGAGCTGGCGGAGAACCAGTTCCGCGCCGGCCTGGTGCGCGTCGAGCGCGCGGTGCGCGAGCGTCTGTCGCAGGCCGAGTCCGACAATCTGATGCCGCACGACCTGATCAATGCCAAGCCGGTATCGGCGGCGATCAAGGAATTCTTCGGCTCGTCCCAGCTGTCGCAGTTCATGGACCAGACCAACCCGCTGTCCGAGATCACCCACAAGCGCCGCGTGTCGGCCCTCGGCCCCGGCGGCCTGACGCGCGAACGTGCCGGTTTCGAAGTGCGCGACGTGCACCCGACCCACTACGGCCGCGTCTGCCCGATCGAAACGCCGGAAGGCCCGAACATCGGCCTGATCAACTCGCTCGCCCTGTTTGCGCGAACCAACTGGTATGGCTTCATCGAAACGCCCTACCGCAAGGTCGTCAATCACAAGGTGACCGACGAAATCGAATACCTGTCGGCGATCGAGGAAAGCAAGTACGTGATTGCGCAGGCCAACGCCGATCTCGATGCCAAGGGCAAGTTCAAGGACGACCTCGTGTCGTGTCGTTACAAGAACGAATTCACGCTGTCGGCCCCGGACAAAATCGAATACATGGACGTGGCGCCGGCGCAGATCGTGTCGGTGGCGGCTTCGCTCATCCCCTTCCTTGAGCATGACGACGCCAACCGCGCGCTGATGGGCTCCAACATGCAGCGCCAGGCGGTGCCCTGCCTGCGTCCCGAGAAGCCCTTCGTCGGCACCGGCATCGAGCGCACCGCCGCGGTCGATTCCGGCACTGTGGTGACCGCACATCGCGGCGGCATCGTCGACTATATCGACGCCGGCCGGATCGTGATCCGCGTGCACGACGAAGAGGCGCGTGCGGGCGAGGTCGGCGTGGACATCTACTCGCTGATCAAGTACACGCGCTCCAACCAGAACACCAACATCAACCAGCGTCCGCTGGTGAAGGTGGGCGACGTCATCGCCCGCGGCGACGTCATCGCCGACGGCGCCTCGACCGACATGGGCGAGCTGGCGCTGGGCCAGAACATGCTGGTCGCCTTCATGCCGTGGAACGGCTACAACTTCGAAGACTCGATCCTGATCAACGAGAAGGTCGTCGCCGAAGACCGCTACACCTCGATCCACATCGAGGAACTGTCGGTGGTGGCGCGCGACACCAAGCTCGGTCCCGAGGAAATCACCCGCGACATCTCCAACCTGGCCGAGCGTCAGTTGGGGCGCCTCGACGACTCCGGCATCATCGCCATCGGCGCCGAAGTCGAAGCCGGCGACGTGCTGGTCGGCAAGGTCACGCCCAAGGGCGAAACCCAGCTGACGCCGGAAGAGAAGCTGCTGCGCGCGATCTTCGGCGAGAAGGCCTCCGACGTGAAGGACACTTCGCTGAAAGTGCCGTCGGGCATGTCCGGTGTCGTCATCGACGTGCAGGTGTTCACCCGCGAGGGCATCGAACGCGACAAGCGCGCGCAGTCGATCATCGACACGCAGCTGGCCGAGTACAAGAAAGACCTGACCGACCGCATGCGCATCGTCGAGGACGACACCTTCGCGCGCCTGGAAAAGCTGCTGCACCTGAAGATCGCCAACGGCGGTCCGAAGAAGCTCGCCAAGGGCAGCAAGATCACCAAGGACTATCTGGAGTCGGTCAACCGCCACGACTGGTTCGACATCCGTCTGGCCGACGACGAAGCCAGCCGGCAGGTCGAGTCGCTGAAGGACAGCCTGACGCAGAAGCGCATCGAATTCGATGCGATGTTCGAGGAGAAGAAGAAAAAGCTCACCGCCGGCGACGAACTGCCGCCCGGCGTGCAGAAGATGGTCAAGGTCTACCTGGCGGTCAAGCGCCGTCTGCAGCCCGGTGACAAGATGGCCGGCCGCCACGGCAACAAGGGTGTGGTCTCCAAGATCGTTCCGGTCGAGGACATGCCCTTCATGGCCGACGGCCGTCCGGTGGACATCGTGTTGAACCCGCTCGGCGTGCCGTCGCGGATGAACATCGGCCAGATCCTGGAGACCCACCTCGGCTGGGCCGCCAAGGGACTGGGCGAGCGCATCGGCGAAATGCTGGCGGCGCAGACCAAGTCGATGGTGAAGGATCTGCGCAACTTCCTGAAGCAGATCTACAACCAGTCCGGCAAGGTGGAAGACCTCGACGGCTTCAGCGATGACGAGATCATCGAGCTGGCGCGCAACCTGAAGAAGGGCGTGCCGTTCGCTTCGCCGGTGTTCGACGGCGCCTCGGAAGACGAAATCCGCCAGATGCTGACGCTGGCCGGTCTGCCCGAAGGTGGTCAGGTCACGCTGTACGACGGCCGCACCGGCGAAGCCTTCGACCGCCAGGTCACGGTGGGCTACAAGCACGTGCTGAAGCTGCACCACCTGGTCGACGACAAGATGCACGCGCGCTCCACCGGCCCGTACTCGCTGGTCACCCAGCAGCCGCTGGGCGGCAAGGCGCAGTTCGGCGGCCAGCGCTTCGGCGAAATGGAAGTGTGGGCGCTGGAAGCCTACGGCGCGTCCTACGTGCTGCAGGAAATGCTGACGGTGAAGTCCGACGATGTGAACGGTCGTACCAAGGTGTATGAGAACATCGTCAAGGGCGACCACAAGATCGAGGCCGGCATGCCGGAATCCTTCAACGTGCTGGTGAAGGAAATCCGCTCGCTCGGCATCGACATCGATCTGGAACGTTATTAATTTAGGGGTGAGGACACAGCCATGAAAGCACTGTTGGATCTATTCAAGCAGGCCACCCACGAGGAAGAGTTCGACGCCATCAAGATCGGCCTGGCGTCGCCGGAGAAAATCCGTTCCTGGTCGTACGGCGAAGTGAAGAAGCCGGAAACCATCAACTACCGCACCTTCAAGCCGGAGCGTGACGGCCTGTTCTGCGCCAAGATTTTCGGCCCGGTCAAGGACTACGAATGTCTGTGCGGCAAGTACAAGCGCCTCAAGCACCGCGGCGTCATCTGCGAGAAGTGCGGCGTCGAAGTCACGCTGTCCAAGGTGCGCCGCGAGCGCATGGGCCACATCGAGCTGGCTTCGCCCGTCGCCCACATCTGGTTCCTGAAGTCGCTGCCGTCGCGTCTGGGCATGGTGCTCGACATGACGCTGCGCGACATCGAGCGCGTGCTCTACTTCGAGGGCTTCGTGGTGGTCGAGCCGGGCATGACGCCGCTCAACCGCGGCCAGCTGCTGACCGAGGAAGACTATCTCGCCAAACTGGAAGAGTACGGTGACGAGTTCAAGGCGCTGATGGGCGCGGAAGCCGTGCGCGAACTCTTGCGTTCGATCGACCTGCACACCGAGGTCGAAAGCCTGCACTCGGAAATCAGCAAGACCGGCTCCGACACCAAGCTGAAGAAGCTGTCGAAGCGTCTGAAGATCCTCGAGGGCTTCCAGAAGTCCGGCATCAAGCCCGAGTGGATGATCCTCGAAGTGCTGCCGGTGCTGCCGCCCGAGCTGCGTCCGCTGGTGCCGCTGGACGGCGGACGCTTTGCGACCTCCGACCTGAACGATCTGTACCGTCGCGTCATCAACCGCAACAACCGCCTGAAGCGCCTTCTTGAACTGAAGGCGCCGGAAATCATCGTGCGCAACGAAAAGCGCATGCTGCAGGAAGCGGTGGACTCGCTGCTCGACAACGGCCGTCGCGGCAAGGCGATGACCGGCGCCAACAAGCGTCCTCTGAAGTCGCTGGCCGACATGATCAAGGGCAAGAGCGGCCGCTTCCGCCAGAACCTGCTGGGCAAGCGCGTCGACTACTCCGGCCGTTCGGTCATCGTCGTCGGTCCGACGCTGAAGCTGCACCAGTGCGGCCTGCCGAAGAAGATGGCTCTCGAGCTGTTCAAGCCCTTCATCTTCAACCGTCTCGAAGTGCTGGGGCTGGCGACCACGATCAAGGCCGCCAAGAAGATGGTGGAAGACGAAGAACCGATCGTGTGGGATCTCTTGGAAGAGGTCATTCGCGAGCATCCGGTGATGCTGAACCGCGCGCCGACGCTGCACCGCCTGGGCATCCAGGCGTTCGAGCCGGTGCTGATCGAAGGCAAGGCGATCCAGCTGCACCCGCTGGTGTGCGCGGCGTTCAACGCCGACTTCGACGGCGACCAGATGGCCGTCCACGTGCCGCTGTCGCTGGAAGCGCAGACCGAGGCCCGCACCCTGATGCTGGCGTCGAACAACGTGCTGTCGCCCGCCAACGGCGAACCCATCATCGTGCCGTCGCAGGATATCGTGCTGGGCTTGTATTACATGACGCGCGAGAAGATCAACGCCAAGGGCGAAGGCATGCTGTTTGCCGACGTCACCGAGGCACGCCGTGCCTACGACAACCGCGAGGCGGAGCTGCATGCCCGCGTCACCGTGCGCATCAAGGAAGTGACGCTGGACGCCGAGAAGAATCGCGTCGAGACGATCAAGCGCGTCGAGACCACGATCGGTCGTGCGCTGCTGTCCGAGATTCTGCCGCCGGGGCTGCCGTTCAGCTTCGTCGACAAGGCGCTGAAGAAGAAGGAAATCTCCAAGCTGATCAACGCCAGCTTCCGTCGTTGCGGATTGCGCGAGACGGTGATCTTCGCCGACAAGCTGATGTACACCGGCTTCACCTTCGCGACCCGCGCGGGCATGTCGATCGCCATCAAGGACATGCTGATCCCGAACGAGAAGGGCCAGATCCTGGGCGCCGCCGAAGCCGAAGTGAAGGAAATCGAGTCGCAGTACACCTCGGGTCTGGTGACCCAGGGCGAGCGCTACAACAAAGTGGTCGACATCTGGGGCCGCGCCGGCGACGCCGTCGCCAAGGCCATGATGGGTCAGCTGGGCGGCGAGAAGGTCATCGACCGTCACGGCAAGGAAGTCACCCAGGAATCGTTCAACGCGATCTACATGATGGCCGACTCCGGCGCCCGCGGCTCCGCGGCTCAGATCCGTCAGCTGGCCGGCATGCGCGGCCTGATGGCGAAACCGGACGGCTCCATCATCGAGACGCCGATCACGGCGAACTTCCGCGAAGGCCTGAACATGCTTCAGTACTTCATCTCGACCCACGGCGCTCGCAAGGGCCTGGCCGATACTGCGCTGAAGACCGCGAACTCCGGTTACCTGACGCGTCGCCTGGTCGACGTCACGCAGGATCTGGTGGTGGTCGAGGACGATTGCGGCACCAAGAACGGTCTGGTGGTGAAGGCGCTGGTCGAAGGCGGTGAAGTGGTCGAAGCGCTGCGCGAGCGGATTCTCGGCCGTGTGGCTGCCAGCGACATCATTCATCCCGAAACCCAGGAAACCGTGTTCGAGGCCGGCACGCTGCTGGTAGAAGATGCGGTCGAGACCATCGAGGCTCTGGGCATCGACGAAGTCAAGGTGCGCACGCCGCTCACCTGCGAGACGCGCTATGGCCTCTGCGGCAAGTGCTATGGCCGCGACCTCGGCCGCGGTTATCAGGTCAACGTCGGCGAAGCGGTCGGCGTGATCGCCGCGCAGTCGATCGGCGAACCGGGTACCCAGCTCACCATGCGGACCTTCCACATCGGCGGTGCCGCGTCGCGTGCAGCAGCGGCCAGCCAGCTCGAGGCCAAGTCCAACGGCACCGTGCAGTACACCGCCACCATGCGTTACGTGACCAACGCCCGCAAGGAACTGGTCGCGATTTCGCGCAGCGGCGAAATGATCATTGCGGACGATGCCGGGCGCGAGCGCGAGCGTCACAAGGTGCCGTACGGCGCCACCCTGATGGTGACCGACGGCGCCAAGATCAAGGCCGGCGCCGTGCTGGCGACCTGGGACCCGCACACCCGCCCGATCATCACCGAGTACGCCGGACGCATCCGCTTCGAGAACATCGAGGAGGGCGTCACCGTCGCCAAGCAGCTCGACGACGTCACCGGCCTGTCCACGCTGGTCGTCATCGATCCCAAGCGCAAGGCAAGCAGCGCCGGCAAGGGCCTGCGTCCGCAGGTGAAACTGCTGGACGAGGCCGGCAACGAGCTCAAGCTGGCTGGGACCGATACCCTGGTCAACATCACCTTCCAGATCGGCTCCATCATCACGGTGAAGGACAGCCAGGATGTGGCGGTGGGCGACGTGATCGCGCGTATCCCGCAGGAAACCTCGAAGACGCGCGACATTACCGGCGGTCTGCCGCGGGTGGCCGAACTGTTCGAGGCGCGTTCGCCGAAAGATGCAGGCGTGTTGGCAGAAGTGACCGGCACGGTCTCCTTCGGCAAGGATACGAAGGGCAAGCAGCGTCTGGTCATTACCGACCTCGACGGCGTGGCGCACGAGTACCTGATCACCAAGGAAAAGCATGTGACCGCACACGACGGTCAGATCGTCCAGAAGGGCGAAATGATCGTCGACGGTCCGGTCGATCCGCACGACATCCTGCGTCTGCAGGGGGTGGAAGCGCTGGCGCGCTACATCACCGACGAAGTGCAGGACGTGTACCGTCTGCAGGGCGTGAAGATCAACGACAAGCACATCGAGGTGATCGTGCGTCAGATGCTGCGCCGCGTGGTGGTGGTGGATCCGGGCAACACCGGTCTCATTCCCGGCGAGCAGGTCGAGCGCTCGGAAGTGCTGCAGATCAACGACGACATGGCGGCGGCAGGCAAGGAGCCGGCGACATACGATCCGATTCTGCTCGGCATCACCAAGGCCTCGCTGTCGACCGATTCCTTCATTTCGGCGGCTTCCTTCCAGGAGACCACCCGCGTGCTTACCGAGGCGGCCATCATGGGCAAGAAGGACGAGCTGCGCGGCCTGAAGGAAAACGTGATTGTCGGACGTCTGATCCCGGCGGGCAGCGGTCTGGCCTACCACAATACCCGTCGTCGCCAGGCGGCAGGAGAGGATCTGGGCGCTGCGCACCTGATCGAGGGCGGCGATGTGAATCCTGCCGAGAATCAGGAAGTGGCTTGACAGGGGGGCGGCTCTCCCCTAGAATCACGCGTCTTTTTCCGGCCGCAAGTCCGTCGGGAAGCGCAGGACTGTAGCCCGGGACGGCGCATGCCGTCCCGCTTGTTTTAGAAACGATACGCTCACCTTAATTTTTCGGAATTTTTGACATGCCAACGATTAACCAGCTGATCCGCAAGCCGCGCCAGGCGCCGGTGGAAAAGAGCAAGGTTCCGGCCCTGAAGGCCTGCCCGCAACGCCGCGGCGTGTGCACCCGCGTGTACACCACGACGCCCAAGAAACCGAACTCCGCCCTGCGCAAGGTCTGCAAGGTCAAGCTCACCAGCGGCTTCGAGGTCATCAGCTACATCGGCGGCGAAGGCCACAACCTGCAGGAGCACTCGGTGGTGCTGGTGCGCGGTGGTCGGGTCAAGGATTTGCCGGGTGTGCGTTACCACACCGTTCGCGGCAGCCTGGATACCGCTGGCGTGAAGGATCGCAAGCAGTCGCGCTCGAAGTACGGCGCAAAGCGTCCCAAGAAAGCCTAATCGGCCAGCAAGCTTAACTAGATAGAGAGACAGGAATATGCCCCGTCGTCGCGAAGTCCCCAAACGTGAAATCCTGCCTGATCCGAAATTCGGCAATCAGGAAGTTTCGAAATTCATGAACGTCG
>JADFDN010000008.1 GCA_018262815.1 Thiobacillus sp. | reverse complement strand
CGGACGAACGCCTCGAACGCATCGGCCGGCTTCGGCTTGCTGAAGTAATAGCCCTGCACCTCGTTGCACCCCTGTTCGCGCAGGAAGGCCAGCTGCCCTTCGGTTTCGACGCCTTCGGCGATGGTGAGCAGTCCCAGGCTGCTCGCCAGGCTGATGATGGCGCCGACGATGGCACGGTCCTCCGGGTCTTCGCCGATGTCGCGCACGAAGGACTGGTCGATCTTGAGCCGGTGGACCTTGAAGCGCTTGAGATAGCTGAGCGAGGAATAGCCGGTGCCGAAGTCGTCGATCGACATGCGGATACCGCGCGCGTTCAGCCGGTCCATCACGGCGATGGCCGCCGGCGCATCGTCCATGGCGACGCTCTCGGTCAGTTCCAGTTCCAGGTACTGCGGCGCCAGGCCGGTCTGGTCGAGAATCTGGGTCACCAGCTCGGGCAGGTGCGGATGACGGAACTGCACGGCCGACAGGTTGACCGACATCGTCATCGGCGTCAGGCCGGCATCGATCCACGCTTTCATCTGCCGGACGGCACTGCGCAGCGCCCATTCACCGACGGGCAGGATCTGGCCGCTTTCTTCCGCGATGGGAATGAAGTCGGCCGGCGCAATCATGCCGAGTTCCGGATGCTCCCAGCGCAGCAGCGCCTCGATGCCGACGAGGCGGCCATCCTGCAGCGAGATCTGGGGCTGATAGTGCAATAGCAGCTGCTCGCGCTCCACCGCACGGCGCAGCGCGTTTTCCATTTGCAGGCTGTGGGCCGACCGCGCCTGCATTTCCGCTGTGAAGTAACGGTAGGTGTTGCGGCCGTCGTGTTTGGCGCGATACATGGCCGCATCGGCGCATTTGGAGAGCGATTCGAAATCCTCGCCGTCGCCGGGGTACAGGGCAATGCCGATGGACAGGGTCACGCTCAGTTCGAAACCCTCGATCTGATAGGGCTGCCCGACGGCTTCCAGCAGCTTCCCCGCCACGTGCGCCGCGCCGTCGGCTCCGGTGTCAGGCAGGAGCAGGATGAACTCGTCGCCGCCCTGGCGCGAAACCGTGTCCACTTCGCGCACCACACCCTTCAGACGCTCGGCGACCTCGATCAGCAACGCGTCGCCGATGCGGTGGCCGAGCGTGTCGTTGACGTTCTTGAAGTGATCGAGGTCGACGAACATGATCGCCAGCTCGGCATGATTGCGCTGGGCGGTACTGAGATCGTGCCTGACGCGGTCGTTGAGCAGGGCACGGTTCGGTAGTTTGGTGAGCGGATCGAAGTGCGCCAGCCGCTGGATATGCGCCTGCGCCTCCTTGTGCTGGGTGATGTCGCTTGAAATGCCGATGTAGTGGGTGACTGCGCCCTGCGCATCGAGCACCCGGATGATCGAGAGCAGCTCCGGATACAGCCCCCCGTCCTTGCGACGATTCCACACCTCGCCCTGCCAGCGTCCCTGCGTGGAAATGGCTTCCCACATCGCGCGGTAGAAGGCCTGGTCGTGGCGCCCTGAGGCCAGCATGCCCGGTGTCTGACCCAGCGCTTCGGCCTCGCTGTAGCCGGTGATGGCGGTGAATGCCTGGTTCACCATGATGATGGTGCCCTGTGCATCGGTGATGAGGATCCCTTCGCCGCTCTGTTCGTACACCTTGGCGGCGAGGGCCAGCTGCGCCTCGGCCTGCTGGCGCTTGGTGATGTCGATGAAGGTCGCGATCGCCCCCACCACCACGCCGTCGGTGACGATCGGGTTCGACCAGAATTCGACCGGGATCGCCACGCCGTCCTTGCGCCAGAACACCTCGTCGGTGACGTTCATCGCCTGGTTCGACAGGTAGGCGCGATGGATGCCGCATTCGCTTTCGGGATAGGCGCTGCCGTCGGCACGAGAATGATGGATGAGTGCGTGGATGCGCTTGTCCAGCACTTCGTCCTCGTTCTGATAGCCCAGCATTTTCAGGAAGGCCCGGTTGGCGAAAGTGCAGTTGCCGTCGAAATCCACGCCATAAGCCGCCTCGGCCATCGAATCGAGCAGCAGGCGCAGGCGCTCTCGGGAATCGCGCAGGGCCTGTTCCGCCAGCTTGCGTTCGGTGATGTCCTCTCCCGAAGCGAGCACGCCGTTGATCCGGCCCGATTCGTCCCGCAGCAGCACGTTGTGCCAGGCCACCATGCGTTCCTCGCCTTTGCGGGTCAGGATGGCATTTTCCATGTATTCGACGGGTGCGATGTCGCCCTTCATCATCCGCGCGACGTTCTCCCGGACGTCCTGCCGCACGCGTTCCGGTAGGAAATGGCCGATCCAGTCCTTGCCCAGGATCTCCGACTCGGGCGCGCCCAGCATGTCGCAACCCTTGTGGTTGACGAGCTGCACCCGGCCATCGGCGTCGAGCGCAATCAGCATCACGCCGGCGATGTTGAGGTATTGCTGCGCCTGCTGCCGGGATTGCAGAAGCGCCTGTTCCGCCTGCGCGCGCTTGGTGATGTCGCGGGCGACACCCAGCACGCCGACGGGTTGCCCGTCGTCATCCAGCATGGGCGTCTTGATCGTTTCAAACAGCCTGCGGCTGCCATCGTCGGCGAAGCTCAGCCATTCCTCGTTGATGCTGGGCTCGCCGGCAGCCATTGCCGCGCGGTCATGCTCGCGAAAGAAGTCCGCCTGCTCGCGTCCGACAAAGTCGTAGTCGGTCTTGCCGACGATGTCCGCCTCGCGGGCGCCGAAAAACCGTTCGAACATCGGATTGCAGCTCAGATAGACGCCGTCCGCATCCTTCAGCCAGACGAGGTCGGGGAGCGCGTTGAGGGTGGACTTCAACTGGCGCTGCGCTGCAAGAATTTCGGCGGTGCGCCGGGCGACGCGTGCTTCGAGCAGCTGCTTTTGCGCCCGCAACTCGAAAAAAATCCTCGCCAGATAGCCCAGCAGCAGGCTGACCAGGATGCCCAGCGCCAGCCGCGTCCAGGTCTCGAGCGGATGAGCCCAGCCCCTGACCGGCGCAACGCTCAGCGTCCAGGTGGCATTGGGGACTTTCAGGGCCTGCTCCACGGGTTCGACCAGCGGCGCCGACGATGAGCGGGCGATGATCTGCTTCTTTCCGTTGTCCGGCAGAACGCGCCACAGTTCGTAAGCCAGACTCTGCTGATCAAGACTCGACAAGTGGGCCATATCCAGCCCGCCGGGCAGGCGCATCACGACGAGGGTGAAGCCCCAGAATACCGAACGCCCACTGCCGTCTTGCAGAAAAACCGGCAGCCGCCCGACCACCCCGGTTCCGCCCTGCACCAGTTCAAGCGGTCCGGCCAGGGTCAGCCTGCCGCTGTCCCGGGCACTCAGGGACTCCTTGCGTTGCGCCGGAGCGGCCAACAGGTCCAGACCGACCGCCCGCTCGTTCCCCGCCATCGGCGCAACGTCCCGGATGACCCCGCCGGGCGCCAGCGCCAGCTCGGATACGCCCGGGTAAAACGGCAGCATCTTGCCAGCGGTCGTCTCGAAATCGGACACGGCGCCGTTGCCCTGGCGCACCAGGGCTGCCAGCGCATGCGCCGCAGACATGGCATGTTCGATGGTGTGTTCGATCGCATGGACATGGTCGCCTGCCAGATGCGCGACGCGCACCCGCTCGCGTTCGATGGCATGTTGTTCCAGTTGCCAGACGATCGCGCCCGACAGCGCGGCAGCGAGCAGAAAGACGATGACGCCCGCCAGCAGGGAACGGGGTGGACGGGACGGACTGAAGACAGGCATGGCTAGGCGCCCGTAGTCATGGAACAAACGCTCGCAGGCCGGGACGCTGCACGCTCAAACCACCGCGAACCCTACCAGCGCAATCTCGTCGCCGTCCCTGACCGGCGCGGACTTGTCGGCGAACTGCTTGTTGATGGTGATGTTGAGCTTGGGATTGCCGAGCAGCATCTTCTTCCACATCTCGCCGCGTTTGGACAGCACGAACAGCAGACGCTCGATGTCGGTCACGTCGGGCGGCAAGTCGATTTCGTCCGACGCCATGCCGAGCGTGTCCACCAGGTCGCCGAAAAACAGGATTTTCACCATCGCTCCCCCCTTATAATTCGTCATTGATCGCCTGATTTTACCCCCGTATGCCCGCCCATCTGCTGGAAAACCTCAACCCCGAACAGCGCGCGGCCGTCACGCTGCCGCACGAGTCCGCGCTGATTCTGGCCGGAGCCGGCTCGGGCAAGACGCGCGTGCTGACCACCCGCATCGTGTGGCTGATCCAGACCGGACAGGTGTCGCCGCACGGCATTCTCGCGGTGACCTTCACCAACAAGGCGGCGAAGGAGATGCTCACGCGCATTTCGGCGATGCTGCCGATCAACACGCGCGGCATGTGGGTCGGCACCTTCCACGGGCTGGCCAACCGGCTGCTGCGCACGCATTACCGCGAAGCGGGACTGCCGCAGTCGTTCCAGATCCTCGATTCGCAGGACCAGCTCTCCGCGATCAAACGCCTGATGAAGGCGATGAACGTGGACACCGAGAAATACGAACCGAAGAAGCTGCAGTGGTTCATCAACGGCCACAAGGAGGCCGGCCGCCGCGCGCGCGATGCCGAGGCCTTCGACGAATACTCGATGCGCATGGCCGAGCTGTACGAGGCCTACGACGCGCAATGCCAGCGCGAAGGGGTGGCGGATTTTCCCGAACTGCTGCTGCGCTCATACGAACTCTTGTACCGCAACGAGCCGCTGCGCCAGCACTATCAGGACCGCTTCCGCCACATCCTGATCGATGAGTTCCAGGACACCAACACGCTGCAGTACCGCTGGCTGAAGCTGTTTGCCGGCCCGCACACGGCGCTGTTCGCGGTCGGCGACGACGATCAGTCGATCTACGCCTTCCGCGGCGCCAACACCGCCAACATGGCCGAGTTCGAACGCGAGTTCGCGCACGGCAACGTGATCAAGCTGGAGCAGAACTACCGCAGCCACGGCCACATCCTCACCGCCGCCAACACGCTGATTTCTCAGAACGCGCACCGTCTGGGCAAGAACCTGTGGACGGCGGAAGGCGAAGGCGAGCCGATCCGCATCTTCGACGCCTATTCCGATCAGGACGAGGCAAGCTTCGTGGTCGACGAGGTGCGCGCGCTCAACCGCGAAGGGGTGAACCTGGCCGACATGGCGCTCTTATACCGCTCCAACGCGCAGTCGCGTGTGCTGGAACACGCGCTGTTCTCGGCCAGCGTGCCGTATCGGGTCTACGGCGGCCTGCGCTTTTTCGAGCGCCAGGAAATCAAGCACGCGCTCGCCTACCTGCGTCTGCTGACCAATCCGGAAGACGACGGCGCCTTTCTGCGCGTGGTGAACTTCCCCACCCGCGGCATCGGCGCGCGCAGCCTGGAGCAACTGGCCGATTCCGCCGCGCGCTCGGGCGCAAGCCTGTGGCAAGCCGCCTGCACCGGCAGCGGCAAGGTGGCGGGCTTCGCCAGGCTGATCGAGGACATCAAGGCGGCCACGCGCGACCTGCCGCTACCCGAAGCGATCGACCACGTGATCGAGGCTTCGGGGCTGGCCGACTACTACCGCGCCGACAAGGAAGGCGCCGACCGCCTGGAGAACCTCAACGAACTGGTCAACGCTGCCGCGCTGTTCTCGGAGGAATCGGAGGAAAACACCCTTGATGCCTTTTTGGCCCATGCCGCGCTGGAGGCCGGCGAACACCAGGCCGGCGCCGGCCACGATGCGCTGCAGCTGATGACGGTGCACGCCGCCAAGGGGCTGGAATTCCACGCCGTCTTCATCACCGGCCTGGAAGAAGGCCTGTTTCCGCACGAGCAGAGCGCGCACGAGGAAAACGGCCTGGAGGAGGAGCGGCGGCTGATGTACGTGGCGATCACCCGCGCCCGGCGGCGGCTCTACCTGTCGCATGCGCAGTCGCGCATGCTGCACGGCCAGATCCGCTACAGCCTGCCGTCGCGCTTCCTCGAGGAACTGCCGGAACAGGTACTGATGCACCTGAACCGCCGCAACGACCCCGGCTACCCGTCAGGCGTCCAGCAGCCGGCAAGCGCCTACGGCACGAAGCGCCCGACGCAGACCGGCAACGACACCGGCTACAAGGTGGGGCAGAGCGTCGCCCATGCCAAGTTCGGCACCGGCATCATTATCGACTTTGAGGGACGCGGCGCCGACGCGCGGGTGCAGGTGAAATTCCGCGACGCCGGCACCAAGTGGCTGGCGCTGGCCTACGCCAAATTGTCGGCTGTCTGATCGGGGCCTCTTTAGAGGGATACCGCGCTGTCGTCCGCCCACACCGCAAAGAGGTCCTGATACGACGCATACAGCGAACCGAACAGCACCGGCATCGCGACCAGCAGGCCGAGCAGCATCGGCACCAGCGCAGCGAGGAACAGCAACAGGCCGAGCGTAAGGCCGTTCACCAGCATCGCCGGCCAGTTCCGGGTGACGGCCTTCAGGCTGACGCCCAGCGCGGTGGCCGGGCGGGCGCCGCCGAACAGGATCAGCGCGGGTGCGAACCAGGTGGCCATGATCAGCGGCGTAAACAGCACCAGCCCGGTCAGCACCGCAGGCATGGACTGATTCAGAACCGCCTGCATTTCGGCCGGGTCTTTCTGCGTCTGCGCCGCCGCCATCAGGGCCTGCGAATCGAACCCCATCCCGAGCATCACCTGCCCGATCAGCAGGGTGCCGAGCAATTGCACCGCGCCGACGGTCATCAGCGGAATGGCGGGACCCTGCACGCCGGCCAGGAACTGCGGCAGCTCGAGCTCCTTGCCGTCGTCGAGCGCGCGGTAGGCGGCCATGAAGCCGGCCACCATCAGCGGCGACGCCAGCTCCGACAGCGAGCCGCCCACCACGGGGATGAGGCCGAGCGCCATCACCATGCCGAACAACACGCCGAAGGCGGCGGACAGCAACAGGGGATTCTTGCGATACATGCGAAAGCCCGCAACCACCCACTGGTAACCCTGGCTGGCCGCGACCTTGCGCGGGATGTCTTGATTGGAAGCAGTATTCATGCGGCGGATTCTAACCGACGCGCCCCGCTATTCCGGCCACATTCGTAACGCGACCTCAGGCCAGGCTGAAACCCGCGCTGAAGTACCGCAAGGCGGTGCGCGCCGGGTGCCGCTTTGTCGGCTTTGCAGCCCCGGCATGCGGCCGCAGGCAATAACGCGACCGTTCAAATGAGTGGCGGAATCAGAACTCCTTGATCACCCACATCGGCGGCCGCATGCCGGAATCGAGGCTGTCCTGGCGGGCAAACTGGCCGTCGCCCTTCTGGTCGATCAGGTAATACGGCTTGCCGACCTTGGGGATGACTTTCAGCATGTAGAGCCTGCCGTTGGCGCGATATTCGACGACCCGCCCCTGACTGCTCGGCTTGATCGTCACCGCCGGTGCATCGCTGGGCCCCGGCGCACCGTCCGGAACGGGCTTCAGTTCGGGCGGGCGGTCGGACGGTGCCGCGGCCACGGCAAGACCGCTCAGCAACAGGGACAGCAGCAGGATGGGATAACGCATGACAGGCTCCGGAAGAAAAAAATAGTGGGGGCAGCTTACAGACTGAACTGGATTTCGCGCTCGGCCAGCGACGGGATGAAGCCGCGCTTTTCATAATGGCTGAAAATGGCCTCGACCACCTCTTCGGGTTTATCGAGGATGTGGAGCAGGTCGACGTCTTCCGGCGAAATCATGCCTTCATCCACCATCCGGGTTTTCACCCAGTCGGCCAGCCCCGACCAGAAGCTCGAGCCGACCAGAATGATCGGAATAGGCAGGATTTTCCCGGTCTGCACCAGGGTCAGCGCCTCGAACAGTTCGTCCAGCGTGCCGAAGCCGCCGGGCATGACGACGTAGGCCGCGGCGAATTTGACGAACATGACCTTGCGCGCGAAGAAATGCTGGAAGGTCTGGCTGATGTCCTGATACGCGTTGGCACTCTGCTCGTGCGGCAGCTGGATGTTGAGGCCGACGCTAGGCGACTTGCCGAAATAGGCGCCCTTGTTGGCCGCTTCCATGATGCCGGGGCCACCGCCTGAAATGACCGAGAAGCCGGCGTCCGACAGCTTGCGCGCGATGTCCTCGGTCAGCATGTAATACGCATGGTCGGGCGGGGTGCGCGCGCTGCCGAAGATTGACACCGCCGGACGGATGGAGGCCAGGCGTTCTGTCGCCTCGACGAACTCTGCCATAATCCCCAGCATCCGCCACGACTCGCGCGCCGAATAATTGATCTCGGCGGTACGCGCCGGATCGGCGGGAGCAGGCAATTTATCCAAATGCATTTTCGAGCGCCTCGTGAACAATCTCAGTGTGACCCATCCCGGAAAAATCCTGTTGCTGGTGGACGGATCGTCCTATCTGTATCGCGCGTTCCACGCGCTGCCCGATCTGCGCAACCGGGCGGGTGAGCCGACCAACGCCATCAAGGGCGTGCTCTCCATGCTGCACAAGCTGCGGAAGGACTACGCAGCCGATTATATCGCCTGCGTCTTCGACGCGAAGGGCAAGACTTTCCGCGACGATCTCTATCCCGAATACAAGGCGCACCGCCCGCCGATGCCGGACGACCTCAGGAGCCAGATCGAGCCGCTGCACGAGGCGATCCGTGCCGAAGGCTGGCCGCTCGTCATCATCGACGGCGTCGAGGCCGACGACGTGATCGGCACCCTGGTCCGGCATGCGACGCAAAAGGGCATCTGCAGCATCGTCTCCACCGGCGACAAGGACATGGCGCAGCTGGTCGACGACCATGTCACCCTGGTCAACACCATGAGCGAGGAAACGCTGGACCCGGCCGGCGTCGCTGCCAAGTTCGGCGTGCCGCCCGAGCGCATCATCGACTATCTCACGCTGGTCGGCGATGCCGTCGACAACGTGCCGGGCGTCGCCAAATGCGGCCCCAAGACTGCGGTCAAGTGGCTCGGCGAATACGGCACGCTCGACAACCTGCTGGCTCACGCGGACGAGATCAAGGGCGTGGTCGGCGACAATCTTCGTGCGGCACGCGACTGGCTGCCGCAGGCGCGCGTGCTGATCACCATCAAGTGCGATGTCGCGCTGCCCTTCGATTTCGACGACCTCGTGCTGAAGCCGCGCGAACTCGATGCGCTGCGCACGCTGTTCGAGCGTTACGAGTTCCGTACCTGGCTGCGCGAACTCGATGCCGCCGCCACCGCCGAACCCGACACCCCTCAACAGGACTGCAGCGGCGACCATCGCGCGCATTACGAAACGATCCTGACCGAAGCGGCGCTCGACGCCTGGATCGCCCGGCTCGACGCGGCACCGGCGTTCGCGCTCGACACCGAGACCACCAGCCTCAACGCCATGCAGGCCGAGCTGGTCGGCATCTCCTTCGCCCCCGCGCCGGGCCCCGAAGGTCGGTATGGCGAAGCGGCCTACCTGCCGCTGGCGCACCACTATGCCGGCGCCCCCGCGCAGCTGGATCGCGCGGCCGTGCTGGCGAAGCTGAAACCGTTGCTGGAAAATCCCGAACCGAAAATCATCGGTCAGCACCTCAAGTACGACCGCCACGTCTTCGCCAACTACGGCATCGCGCTTGGGGGAGTCGGAGGCGGCGGCGTGGTCGACGACACCCTGCTGCAGTCCTACGTGCTGGAAGCCCATCAGTCGCACGAACTCGGCAACCTGACGTCGCGCCACCTGGGGCTCGCCACGATCAGCTACGACGACGTCACCGGCAAGGGCGCGTCGCGCATCGGCTTCGAGCAGGTGGCGATCGAGCGCGCCAGCGAATACGCGGCGGAGGACGCCGACGTCACGCTGCGCGTGCGCGATGCGCTGGCGCCGCAGATCGCCGCGTCGGACAAGCTGAGCTTCGTCTATCGCAACATCGAACTGCCGGTGGCCGAGATCCTGTTCCGCATGGAGCGCACCGGCGTGCTGCTCGATCGAAACCTGCTGGCGGTGCAAAGCGGCGAACTCGGTCGCAAGATGCTGGAACTGGAACAGCGCGCCTACCAGGAGGCGGGGCAGCCGTTCAACCTCAGTTCGCCCAAGCAGATCGGCGACATCCTGTTCACCCAGAAAGGTCTGCCGGTCGTCAAGAAAACCCCGGGCGGCGCGCCCTCGACCGACGAGGATACGCTGGAACAGCTGGCGCTCGACCACCCCATCGCGCGCGCGATCCTCGATTACCGCGGCATGGCCAAGCTGAAATCGACCTACACCGACAAGCTGCCGCAGATGGTGCATCCGGTCACCGGCCGACTGCACACCAGCTATTCGCAGGCGACTGCCGTCACTGGCCGGCTGGCGAGTTCCGACCCCAACCTGCAGAACATTCCCGCGCGCACCGCCGAAGGCCGACGCATCCGCGAGGCCTTCATCGCGCCGCCCGGGCATGTGCTGGTGTCGGCCGACTATTCGCAGATCGAGCTGCGCATCATGGCGCACCTGTCGGACGATCCCGGCCTGCTGAAGGCCTTCGCCGAGGATCGCGACATCCACACCGCCACCGCCGCCGAAGTGTTCGGCGTGCCGCTCGATGACGTGAGCAGCGATCAACGGCGCATGGCCAAGGTGATCAACTTCGGCCTGATCTACGGCATGTCCGCGTTCGGTCTGGCCAGCCAGCTCAATCTGGAGCGCGCCGCCGCACAGGCCTATATCGACCGCTACTTCGCGCGCTACCCCGGGGTGGCCGACTACATGCAGCGTACGCGCGAAGCGGCGCGCAACCAGGGCTATGTCGAGACCGTGTTCGGCCGCCGCCTCTACCTGCCCGAAATCAACGCAAAAAACGGCCAGCGGCGCCAGGGCGCCGAGCGCGCCGCGATCAACGCACCGATGCAGGGCACCGCAGCCGACCTGATCAAGCTGGCGATGATCGCAGTACAGCGCTGGCTGGATAGCGAGAAACTGGCCAGCCGGCTGCTGTTGCAGGTACACGACGAACTCATCCTCGAAGTGCCCGAGCGCGAACTCGACCGCGTTCGGGCCGAACTGCCCGCGCACATGTGCAACGTCACCGAACTCAAGGTGCCGCTGCGGGTGGGCATAGGTGCCGGCAGCAACTGGGAGGCGGCGCACTAGGCCCGCGGTTACCCGCGCACCATAAAAAAACGGGCGCCGAGGCGCCCGTACAGCTCACGCAATTCCGCCTACTGCTGCGGAATCAGTTCCACACGGCGATTCTTGAAGCGGCCTTCGGCGGTCTGGTTGTCGGCCACCGGATTCGCTTCGCCGTATCCCTTGGCGGTAAGACGCTCAGCTGCCACGCCCTGCCGTATCAGATAGTCGCGCACGGCCTCCGCACGGCGCTGGGACAGCTTCAGGTTGTAGGCGTCGGAGTTGACCGAGTCGGTATGCCCCGCCACTTCGATCTTGACCTCGCCCCATTCCTTCAGCGTAGCCGCCGCGCCGTCCAGAACCCCGAAGGACTCCGGCCGCAGACGGGCGCTGTCGCTATCGAAATTCACGCCTTCCAGCATCAGCTTGCGGGGCGCCGCAGGCTCGGCGGCCGGGGCCGGCTCGGTCGCGACGACCTTGGGCGGACACCCGTCGGCCGAGCCGGGCGCCGGCTCGGACGGGCATTTGTCCAGATAATCTGGAACCCCATCGCCGTCGCTGTCGAGCGGACAGCCATCGGCACCGACCTTCAGCCCGGCGGGCGTGTCGGGGCAGCGGTCGAGACCATCGAACACGCCGTCGCCATCGCTGTCCAGCGGGCAACCCCGGGCGTCGACCCGGGCGCCCGACGGCGTGTTGGGACACTGATCCATGCGGTTGGCCACGCCGTCGCCGTCGGAATCCAGCGGTGCGCCGAGTCCCCAGGAATAGCCCAGCAGCGCCTGGAAATTGGTGAGGCCGGAATTCGGCAGAGTATCGTTGCCGAACGACTGATCGGCGCGCACTTCCCAGCGAAAGGCGTCGTTGGCGCCCACTTCCCAGGCCTGGCCGACGCCCAGCGAAGCCATCGGGCGGGTGAAATCGGGACCGCTGTCGGTATTGACGTTCATCACGCCCAGACCGCCGGACAGGAACCAGTTGTAGCGCTGCTGCCTGGAGAACAGCCATTCGAGACCGCCACGCAGCGTGGTCACATCGGCATCGCCGACGCGATTGCCGTCATAGGGGCCGAACACCAGATCGCCGAAGAAATTGGTGGCGGTGCCCAAACGCTGGCCATAGCGCAAGCCGAACAGCGGGTTGACTTCGTCATCCTGGCCGCCGACCAGATCCTGGTCCGCCCAGCCCCCGCCCAGCAGCAATCCCAGTTCGCGCTCCGGCATCTCCGCCGCACGGGCCGTAGCGCCCACCAGCGTGACCACACCGGCCAGCAGCCAAACCGCATGCATCGGTTTCATCATTTGAGGCTCCCGTATCGCGAAAAAGGAAAACTGCTGACGCCAGCAGGACGTCTCGACAACGCAAAGATAGTACGATTGTACTTTCCCAACAAGCGCCCAAAGAACAAAACCGGGAGGGGTCGCCCCCCCGCCGATGGCCGGGTTGCGCATGCGCAACAGCGGCTTTTATTTTTTCAGGCTGTCCCGGATTTCACGCAGCAGCACGATGTCTTCCGGCGTCGCGGCGGGCGCGGGCGGTGTGCTCTTTTTCAGGCGGTTGATCTGCTTGACCAGGATGAAGACGATGAACGCCAGGATGATGAAATTGAGCAGGATGGTGAGGAAGTTGCCATAGGCGAACACCGGCACGTTGGCTTCCCTCAGCCCCTCGAGCGTCATCGTCGCGCCCTCCGGAACGGACCCGAGCGCGACGAACAGATTGGAGAAATCAAAGCCGCCGAACACCGCGCCGACAATCGGCATGATCAGATCCTTGACGATGGAATCGACGATCTTGCCGAAGGCCGCGCCGATGATGACGCCGACCGCCAGGTCCATCGCATTGCCCTTGACCGCAAACTCCTTGAATTCAGACAGGATGCTCATGTTTCCCCCTTGGATTTATTGATGAAAAGGCACCGTGTCGATCATAGCCGCCGTGCCAGCTGTGGGCCAGCAGAAAAGTAATTTTTTCCGGCTTGGTCGAGGCCCGCGAGGAGGGTAAAATGCCACTCCTTATGCGCATCGGCAGCCACCTTCTCAAGAACCGCCTGATCGTCGCCCCCATGGCCGGGGTGACCGACCGGCCTTTCCGCCAGCTTTGCAAGAAGCTGGGCGCGGGCATGGCCGTGTCCGAGATGGTGACGTCGAACTCGCTCCTGTATGGTTCGGCCAAGACGGCGCGGCGCGCCAACCACGACGGCGAGGTCGACCCGATCAGCGTGCAGATCGCCGGCGCCGATCCGAAGATGATGGCCGAGGCGGCACGCCACAACGTCGATCGCGGCGCGCAGATCATCGACATCAACATGGGCTGCCCGGCGAAGAAGGTGTGCAACGTGATGGCGGGCTCGGCGCTGCTGCAGGACGAGGCGCTGGTCGGGCGCATCCTCGACGCCGTGGTCAAGGCCGTTCCCGAGGTGCCGGTCACGCTGAAGATCCGCACCGGCTGGGACCGCGAACACCGCAATGCGCTGAACATCCTGAAGATCGCCGAGAACGCCGGGGTGCGGGCGCTGGCGATGCACGGCCGCACCCGCGCCTGCGGCTACACCGGCGAGGCCGAGTACGACACCATCAAGGCCGTCAAGGCGGCTGCGAACATCCCGGTGATCGCCAACGGCGACATCACCTCGCCCGAGAAAGCGCAATACGTGCTGGCATACACCGGTGCCGACGCCGTGATGATCGGCCGCGCCGCGCAGGGCCGACCGTGGATCTTCCGCGAGATCGAGCATTACCTGCAGACCGGCACGCACCTGCCGCAGCCGGAAGTCGCCGAAATCCATGCCGTGCTGCTCGAACACATCCATGATCTGTACGCCTTCTATGGCGACGTCACCGGCGTGCGGGTGGCGCGCAAGCACATCTCCTGGTACACGAAGGGCCTGGTGGGCAGCAGCGCCTTCCGTCACACGATGAACCAGCTCGACACCGTGGCCGAACAGCTTGCCGTGGTGAACGACTACTTTGCCCAGGCAGCGCGCGCAGACAGCCGGTTGCGCTACGAACACCAGAACAATAACGCGGAAGACATGCAGCCTGCCTCGCGGCTCGCGGCATAACAGGGAACTTCATCATGATCGAAGAAAACGAAATCGCCGCCTGCATGCGGCGGTCGCTCAATCGCTATTTCAAGGACCTGGATGGCGAAGCGCCGAGCGAGATCTACACCATGGTGGTCAGCGCGGTGGAGAAACCCCTGCTCGCCTACATTCTCGACCGCGCCGAAGGCAACCAGACGCGCGCGGCCGACATGCTCGGCATCAACCGCAATACCCTGCGCAAGAAAATGCGCGAATACGGCCTTTCCGACTAACCCTTCTCCTCGTCCCCCAATGAAGATCCAGCGAGCCCTGCTCTCCGTGTCGGATAAAACCGGCCTTGTCGATTTCGCCCGCGCCCTCGCATCGCAAGGCGTCGAACTGCTCTCCACCGGCGGCACCGCGAAGGCGCTGCGCGACGCCGGCCTCACGGTGATCGACGTCAGCGACTACACCGGCTTTCCGGAAATGCTCGACGGCCGCGTGAAAACGCTGCACCCGAAAGTGCACGGCGGCATTCTGGGGCGGCGCGACCTCGCCGACCACGTGGCGACGATGCAGCAGCATGGCATCCCCAACATCGATCTCGTGTGCGTCAACCTCTATCCCTTCGTCGCCACGGTATCGAAGCCGCATACGCTCGACGACGCGATCGAAAACATCGACATCGGCGGCCCGGCGATGGTGCGCTCGTCGGCCAAGAACTACCGTTTTGTGGCCATCGTCACCGACCCGGCCGACTACCCGGCGCTCGTGACCGAGATGCAGGCCAATGGCGGTGCGCTCGCCGACGCCACCCGCTTCAACCTGGCGAAGAAGGCGTTTTCCCACACCGCCGAGTACGACGGCGCGATCAGCAATTACCTGACCGCACTCAACGTCAGCAACGAACGCGAGGCCTTCGGCGAGAAGCTGAACCTGCAGTTCACCCGCGCGCAGACCTGCCGCTACGGCGAGAACCCGCACCAGGCCGGCGCCTTCTACGTCGAGACCAACGCCCCGGCCGGCACGATCTCGACCGCGCGGCAGATCCAGGGCAAGGAACTCAGCTACAACAACATCGCCGACACCGACGCCGCGCTCGAGTGCGTCAAGCAGTTCGACGCCGCGCCCGCCTGCGTCATCGTCAAGCACGCCAACCCCTGCGGCGTCGCCTATGGCGCGAACCTCATGGAAGCCTACGACCGCGCCTACCAGACCGATCCGGAATCGGCCTTCGGCGGCATCATCGCCTTCAACGGCCGCCTCGACGGCGCCACCGCTGCCGCCATCGTCGAGCGCCAGTTCGTCGAGGTCATCATCGCGCCCGAAGTCAGCCCGGAAGCCAGCGCAGCCGTCGCCGCGAAGAAGAACGTGCGGCTGCTCGAATGCGGGCAGTGGACGGGGAGCGTGGCCCAGCTCGACATGAAGCGCGTGGCCGGCGGCCTGCTGGTGCAGGATGCCGACGTGCTGCTCAACGCCGAGCTCAAGGTCGTCACCCAGCGCGCGCCGACCGACAAGGAAATGGACGACCTGCTGTTCGCCTGGCGCGTCGCCAAATACGTCAAGTCGAACGCCATCGTCTATGCGAAAGACCGCATGACGGTCGGCGTCGGCGCGGGCCAGATGAGCCGCGTCAACTCCGCGCGCATCGCCGCGATCAAGGCCGAGCACGCCGGCCTGCCGGTGCCCGGCTCGGTGATGGCGAGCGATGCCTTCTTCCCCTTCCGCGACGGCATCGACCAGGCCGCGGCCGCCGGCATCAAGGCAGTGATCCAGCCCGGCGGCTCGATGCGCGACGACGAAGTCATCGCGGCGGCGAACGAACACGGCATCGCGATGGTGTTCACCGGCACGCGGCATTTCCGGCACTAGGATTCAGGGGCCGGGATTCAGGGGTCAGGGAATGTGCGGCCAAGCCCGCGTCTCTTTGAAAACGCGGGCAACGCCCGCTCCTCCCCTGAATCCTGATCCCTGAATCCTGATCCCTTACTTGCTGAATCCTGATCCCTGAATCCTGACCTCTTATGAAAATCCTCGTCATCGGCTCCGGCGGACGCGAACACGCACTGGCGTGGAAGCTCGCGCAATCCCCTCGTGTCTCGCAGGTTTTCGTCGCGCCCGGCAACGGCGGCACGGCGACCGAGGACGGTCTCGTCAATGTCCCGCTGACGGAAATTTCATCGCTGGTCGAGTTCGTTCGGCGTGACGACGACATCGCGCTCACCGTCGTCGGGCCCGAAGCGCCGCTGGCGGCGGGCATCGTGGACGCCTTCCGCGCCGCCGGGCTGAAGATCTTCGGCCCCACGCAGGCCGCTGCCCAGCTCGAATCGTCGAAGGATTTCGCCAAGCAGTTCATGGCGCGCCACGGCATCCCGACCGCCGCGTTCGGCACCTTCACCGATGCCGCGGCGGCACACGCCTACATCGATTCGCACGGTGCGCCCATCGTGGTGAAGGCCGACGGCCTCGCCGCCGGCAAGGGCGTGGTGGTCGCTGCAACCGCGGAAGCAGCGCACGCCGCGGTCGACGCCATGCTCGCCGGCAACAGCATGGGCGAAGCCGGCCACCGCGTGGTGATCGAGGAATGCCTGCTGGGCGAGGAAGCCAGCTTCATCGTCATGGTCGACGGCGAGCACGTGCTGGCGCTGGCTTCCAGCCAGGACCACAAGCGCCTGGGCGACGGCGACACCGGTCCCAACACCGGCGGCATGGGCGCCTACTCGCCGGCGCCGGTGGTCACCCCGGAACTGCACGCACGCATCATGCGCGAAGTGATCACTCCCACCGTCGAAGGCATGGCCGCCGACGGCATCCGCTACACCGGCTTCCTCTACGCCGGCATCATGGTGTCTGCGGACGGCGCGCCGAAGGTGCTCGAATTCAACTGCCGCATGGGCGATCCCGAAACCCAGCCGATCATGATGCGCCTGAAGTCCGATCTCGTCGCCCTGGTGGACGCCGCCGTCAACGGCAGGCTCGACCAGATCGAAACCGAATGGGACCGCCGTACCGCGCTGGCGGTGGTGCTCGCCGCCGGAGGCTATCCCGACGCGCCGAATAAGGGCGCCGTCATCGGCCCGTTGCCGGAAGCTGCCGACGACCTGCACGTATTTCACGCCGGCACCGCCGAGCAGGATGGCCGCACCGTGGTGAGCGGCGGCCGCGTGCTGGCGGTGACCGCACTCGGCGACAGCGTGCGCATGGCGCAGAAACGTGCCTACGAGGCCGTGGCCGGCATCCATTTCGACGGCATGCAATACCGCCGCGACATCGGATGGCGCGCGCTTGACCGGAAGAAGTGAGGCGTAAGGGGTGAGGCGCGAAGCGACGGATCTGCGCGCCTACCTGCGGCGCGGCGGCCTGATCGCCTACCCGACCGAATCCTGCTACGGCCTCGGCTGCGATCCGCGCAACCGGCAGGCGCTGGCGCGGCTCATCCGGCTGAAGGGCCGCAGCGCCGCCAAGGGCCTGCTGCTGATCGCCGATCGTTTCAAGCGCCTGCAGCCCTTTGTCCGCCCCCTGGCTGCCGCCGACCGGGGAAGGCTGCAAGCCAGCTGGCCCGGCCCCGTGACCTGGGTCGTTCCCGCGTCCGCGACCTGCCCGCCCCTGCTCACCGGCGGCCGCCCGACGATTGCCATACGCGTCACCGCCCACCCGGGTGCCGCGCAGCTCTGCCGCAGCCTGGGCATGGCCGTGGTTTCCACCAGCGCCAACAAAAGCGGCAGAAAACCTGCCAAAACCGCAGCGGAATGCCGCAGAATATTCGGCACGCGGGTGCGCGTGATCGCCGGCCGCATCGGCCAGCGCCGCCGCCCTTCCACCCTGATCGACCTCGCCACCGGAACCGTTCTTCGACCCTGATGTCTGCCTACGCCCCCTTTGATACACGCGCAGTCAAAACCTGGCTGCTCGACCTGCAGGCCCGCATCGTCGCCGCGCTCGAAGCCGCCGACGGCCTGCCCTTCCGCACCGATGCCTGGGAACGTTCCCCCACCCCGCCCTCCCCCCTCAAGGGAGAGGGGGACAAGGCTGGGTCCAGCTTGAATGGCGGCGGTGGCATCTCGCGGCTGATCGAAGAGGGCAAGGTGCTGGAGCGCGGCGGCGTGAACTTCTCGCACGTGCTCGGCAGCCAGCTGCCGCCGTCGGCCAGCGCGCACCGCCCGGAGCTCGCCGGGCGCCGCTGGGAGGCGATGGGCGTCTCGCTGGTGCTGCACCCGCGCAATCCCTACGCCCCGACGGTGCACATGAACGTGCGCTGCTTCGTCGCGATGAAGGACGGCGAGGACCCGGTATGGTGGTTCGGCGGCGGCATGGACCTCACGCCCTACTATGGATTCGCGGATGACGCGCGCCACTTCCACGCCACCTGCAAGGCGGCGCTCGATCCGTTCGGCGCCGAACTGCATCCGCGTTTCAAGGAATGGTGCGACCGCTACTTCTTCCTCAAGCACCGCAACGAGCCACGCGGCATCGGCGGCGTGTTCTTCGACGACTTCTCCGAAGGCGGCTTCGACCATGCGTTCGGCATGACGAAAAGCGTGGGCGATGCGTTCCTGGATGCCTACCTGCCGATCCTGGCGCGCCGCAAGGACACGGCGTACGGCGAGCGCGAGCGCGATTTCCAGGCCTACCGCCGCGGGCGCTATGTCGAATTCAATCTGGTGTTCGACCGCGGCACGCTGTTCGGCCTGCAGTCGGGCGGACGCACCGAATCGATCCTGATGTCGCTGCCGCCGATCGTGAAATGGCGCTACGACTGGCATCCTGAGCCCGGCACGCCGGAAGCGACGCTGTATTCCGAATTCCTCACCGCGAAAAACTGGATCTGAGATGCGCAAGATTCCTCGCCGTATCCTCATCGGCATCGGCCTCCTGCTGCTGCTCGTCGCGCTGGTCGGACTCGTCGCCTGGGAATTGCTGTCGTCGGCGCTGGAAGCGAAGTACCTCGCCAAGACCGCGCAGAAAATGACCTGGCAGATCCGGCCGGGGCCGTCCGACCGCATCCGCTTTCCGGGCCAGGGGCCCTACGACGTGCGCCTCGGCTACAGCAAGCTGCCTGACTATCTGGCCCGCCTCGACAAAGCCGGCTGGCAGATCGACCAGCAGGCCCGGATCAGCATCCAGATGGCGCGGCTCGACAATCTCGGCCTGTTTCTGCCGTATCACGAAAAAGACCAGGCCGGCTTCACCCTGCTCGACACCGACGGCGCGAAGCTGTATCAGGGGCTGCATCCGTCGCGGGTGTACGGCCGCTTCGAGGAGATTCCCAAGGTGCTGGTCGATGCGTTGCTCTACATCGAAAACCGCGAGCTGCTCACCGAGGAATTTCCCACCCGCAACCCCGCGGTGGAATGGGACCGTCTCGCCCAGGCCCTGATGGAAAAGGGCATCAGCTTCATCGACACCGACCGCAATGTGCCCGGCGGCAGCACGCTGCCGACGCAGATCGAGAAATACCGCCACTCCCCCGAGGGCCTCACCGGCAGCATGGGCGAGAAGCTGCGCCAGATGGGCACCGCCAGCCTGCGCGCCTATCTCGACGGCCCCAACACGCTGCCGATGCGGCGCAAGACCGTGATGGCCTACCTCAACACCGTGCCGCTGGCGGCCGCGCCGCGATACGGCGAGGTCAACGGCATCGGCGATGGGCTGTGGGCCTGGTACGGCCTGGACTTTTCCGAGGTGAACCGCATTCTGGCCAAAATGCCGCGCGGCAGGGACGCCGCCTACGCCAGCGCGCTGAAGCATGCGCTGTCGCTCGTCGTCGCCGAACGCCGCCCGTCGTACTACCTCGCCGCCAACCGCAAGGCGCTCGATGCGCTGACCGACGACCACCTCGAGCTGCTGGCCAGCGCCGGACTGATTCCGCGCGCGCTGGCCGACCAGGCCAAGCAGGTGAAGCTGCGCACCACCAGCCAGCGCGTCGACCCGCCGCCGCCGCGCTTCGTCGACCAGAAAGCCGCCAACGCGCAGCGCATCCGGGTGGCGCAGCTGCTCGGCGAACCGCGCCTGTACGATCTCGACCGGCTCGACCTCAAGGTCGACACCACCATCAAGCAGCCGGCGCAGAAAATCGTCAGCGGCTATCTGCAAGGCCTGGCCAGGCCGGACGCCGCCGCCGCGTCGGGGCTGATCGGCCATCGCCTGCTGCAGCCCGACAATCCGCTGGCGAGCGTGATCTACAGTTTCACGCTGTACGAAAAGACACCGCAGGGCAACCTGCTGCGCATCCAGGCCGACAACCTCAACCAGCCGTTCGACATCAACAGCCAGGCGCGGCTGGACCTCGGTTCCACCGCCAAGCTGCGCACGCTCGTCACCTATCTGGAAATCATCGCCCGGCTGCACGCCGAATACCGCGTGCTCGACGCCGCGACGCTGCAGCAGAAAGCGCTGCCGCAGCGCGACGTACTGTCGCAATGGGTTGCCGGGCGCATGCTGACGAACCGCAACGAGCCGCTGGCCACCACCCTCGACGCCGCGATGGGGCGTTCCTATTCGGCCTCGCCGGAAACCTTCTTCACCGGCGGCGGGCTGCACAACTTCGCCAACTTCGACCCCAAGGACAACGGCCGCGTGATGGACGTGTGGGAGGCCACCCGGAATTCGGTCAACCTGGTCTACATCCGCATCATGCGCGACATCGTGCGGCACTACGCCAGCAGCACCCCGGGCGCGGCGGCGCGCATCATGGACGACGCCAGCAATCCGCTGCGGGAAACCTACCTCGCCCGCTTCGTCGACCAGGAAGGCCGCGTCTTCATCAACCGTTTCTACCAGCGGCACAAGGCGCACACGCCGGCGCAGATGGCCGAGGACCTGTACGCGCGCACCCACCTCAACCCGCGCCGCTTCAGCGCCGTGTACCGCTATCTGGAGCCGCAGGCCGATTTCCGGACCTATGTCGCCGCGCTGCACAAGCAGGTGCCCACCAGCGCCAGCATGAGCCAGAAGACGCTCGAAGCGCATTACCGGGATCATGCGCCCGACGCCTACAGCCTGGCCGACCGCGGCTACGTCACGCAAATCCATCCGCTGGAACTGTGGGTGGTCAAAACCCTGCGCGCGGCGCCGAAAACCGACCTCAAGACCCTGTACGAAACCGGTGCCGGCGTGCGCCTCGAAGTCTACGACTGGCTGTTCAAGACCAGCCGCAAGAACGCTCAGGACATCCGCATCCAGTCGCTGCTGGAAGTCGAAGCCTTCGACGGCCTGCTGCGCGACTGGAAGCGCCTGGGCTATCCGTTCGACAACATCACGCCGTCCTACGCCACCTCGATCGGCAGCTCGGGCGACCGTCCCGCTGCGCTGGCCGAGCTGATGGGCATCCTGGTCAACGATGGCGTGCGCGCGCCGATGGTCAGCCTGACCGGCCTGCATTTCGCCGCCGACACGCCGTACGACACCCGCCTGTCGCCCAGGCCGCCCAAGGGCGAACGCCTGATGCCGGCCGAAGTCGCGCAGACCGTGCGCCGAGCGCTGGCGCGGGTGGTGGAGCAAGGCACCGCCGCGCGGCTGGCCGGCGCGCTCAAGACCGCCGACGGCCAGCCGCTCGTCATCGGCGGCAAGACCGGCACCGGCGACCACCGCTTCGAGCGCTACGGCCGCGGCGGCCAGCTGCTCGAATCGCGCGTGGTCAACCGTACCGCCACCTTCGTCTTCTATCTGGGCGACCGCTACTTCGGCACGCTTACCGCGCTGGTGCCGGGCCTGCAGGCCGGCCAGTTCGGCTTCACCAGCTCGCTCACCGCGCAGATCCTGAAAACCCTGCTGCCGCAGCTGCAGCCGCATCTGTATCCGCAGCCGCCGGAAGCGCCCAAGCCTGCCGCCGGCCTCCCCGCCGAAGTGCCGCTGCCGGTCGAGCCGGTCGCACCGACTCCTGCCCCGGCGCCGGCGCCGCGTCCCCCGGTGAAGGAAAAACCCGACGGCGCCACCAGCCAGGCCGATCCGCCGGTCAAGCAGCCGGCGCCGGTGCAGGGCGGCTTCCCCGAGGACCTCGAACCCAGCGTGGTGCTGCCGGTGCCGGTCGAGCCGCCGGTGCCGGATTCCGCGCCCGCGGCGCCGACGCCGTGAACCGGCACGCAACCCTGCGGCGCCACGCGCGTCCAAATCGGATATGCTGAAAAGCTGCCTCTTCCAACCCAGGCCATGAAAGACAACATCCAGCCACTGATCCAGCACACCCCCGCCGATTCGGGCAACGTCAGCATCCCGGCGTTGCGGGTGCTGTCGGAAATCACCACCAGCCTGTCGACCGACTCCAATGTCGAACAGCTGCTGGGCCGCTTCCTGTCGACGATGATCCGGCTTGCCGGTGCGCAGGCCGGCGCGGTGCGCGTCATCACCGACGACCGCACCCACCTGCGGCTGATCGGCTCGGTCGGCCTGCCGGCGCATCTGGTCGAGCACGAGACGCTCGTCAGCGTCGACTGCGGCGTGTGCGGCAAGGCGGCGCGCGAGGTGACGGTGAGCAGCTGGAACAACGTCGCCTTCTGCAAGCGCCAGGCCAACGATCCCTATTTCAGCGGCAGCTGCAACACCGTCGTCGCGGTGCCGCTGATGCACAAGAACCAGGTCATGGGCGTCTACAACCTGTTTCTCGAAGAAGGCCAATCCGTTCCCGAGGACGTGCGTCTGCTGTTCCGCTCGATCAGCGAGCACCTCGGCATCGCGCTGGAAAACGCGCGGCTGACGCGCGAGAACATGCGCATCTCGCTGATGAACGAACGCCAGATGCTGGCCAACCAGATCCACGATTCGCTGGCGCAGACGCTGGCCTACGCGAAGATGCGGCTCACCGTCTTGAGCGACGCGATGCGCCACGAGGACTACCCCAAGGCCAACCGCTACCTCGGCGACGTCGAGGAGGCGGTCGACCTCGCCTACGCCGACCTGCGCGACCTCATCACCCAGTACCGCGACCGCATCAATCCGCGCGGCCTGGTGCCGGCGATCCAGGAACTCGCCAAGAGCTTCCGCAAGAAGGCCAACGCCGACGTCGATTTCCTCAACCTGGTGCAGGACGTCAATCTCTCGCCCGACGAGGAGATCCAGGTCTTCCACATCATCCAGGAATCGCTCTACAACATCGCCAAGCACGCCCGCGCGCGCCACGTCGTCATCACCTTCGACCTGGAAAACGGCCAGTACATCGTCAACGTCGCCGACGACGGCGTCGGGGTGCAGAAGAAGCACAACGAGTCGTCCACCATGGGCAAGAGCTTCGGCCTGACCATCATGCGCGAACGCGCCGCCAAGCTGGACGGCAAGCTCATCGTGGAGTCGCGCCCCGCCGGCGGCACCGTCATCCGCCTCGTCTTCCCGCAGCGCAAAACCGAGTCCATCGCATGAGCCTCACCCGCATCATTCTCGTCGACGACCACACCCTGTTCCGCAAAGGCCTGGCCGAACTGCTCGAGCAGAGCGGCAGCGTCGAAGTCACCGCGTTCACCGGCAATCCGGACGAAGTCGAAATGCTCCTGCGGGCGCACCGTCCCGACGTCCTCATCCTCGACCTCAACATGCCCGGCACCGACGGCATCACGCTGATGCAGCAGCTGCGCGCCGACGGCTTCGACCTGCCGGTGCTCATCCTCACCCTCTCCGAGGCGGAGGACGACCTCGCCCGCGCACTGCGCGCCGGCGCCAACGGTTATCTGCTGAAGAGCATGGAGCCCGACGAGGTCGTCGACGCCATCCTGCGCGCCCAGCGCGGCGAAACCGCGGTCGCCCCGGCGATGACCGCCAAGCTCGTCAAGCTGTACGACCAGAAAGGCCAGGATTCGACCTCGCTGCTGGACGCGCTGACCCCGCGCGAACGCGAAATCCTCACCCACCTGTCGCGCGGCGAGTCCAACAAGGCCATCGCCCGCACCCTCGACATCAGCCACGACACCGTCAAGCTGCACGTCCGCCACATCCTCGCCAAGCTCAACCTGTCGTCGCGGGTGGAAGCGGCGGTGTTCGCGGTGGAGCACAAGGTCGCGCCCGGGGGGCGCGGCGAGGGGCGATAAGGCGCGCTTGCGCCCAGCCCGTCCATCCGAAACGAATGGATACGCCGCGCAGGCCCGTGGCAAGCAGGGCGACACGGGAATAATCTCAGCCCTCTTTCCACCGCACGTCGCTTGACCCGCTCCCGATTTCCCAACTAGAGTCCGGAAAAATCACGGCACGCGCAACGCACGCGGCCCGGCCCTGCGGAAGAACTAGCAATCAAATACAGGCGGAGGGGGAAATCCATGGAGAAGGGATACGTTCGTGCACTCACCACGTGCGTGGCCGGAATCGCATCGGTTCCGGGGTGTTTGTCGTTTCCGTTATCGTCCCATATCAAGATCACACCCCAACCAAAACAACAACTTAGCATGCGCGCAGACGTGTTATACACATTTCACAATTCTGGATATACACCTAAAAAGGTGTCTACTTCACGTTAGGGTTTATGGACGCGCTGCTGCTATCCCTTTCCAAGCTCTTCATGTTGGCGGCCTACTGGGTAGGGATGCCCGCGCTTCTCCTGGCCATGTTGCTGGTTCTCGGTTTGCGTCTCAAGAATCGCCTTTCGTTATCTATCTCTTTGCTTGGCTTGTGCGGCCTTGCTTGTCTCACGCTCGGAATCACTCTTGAAGGGCTGGTTACAGGAGCAGCCCTCACGCTGTCCCGATGGAGCCCAACAACTGTAAATATTGCCGAAGATCCCCAGGCCTACTGGCTCGCCACTTCTGTTTGGCTCGCGGCTTCAAGTATGTTGCTCGGTGTCGGAGGCTGGTTACTTGTTCGCCTACTAAAAAACCCTAACCTTGCGGTCAAGGCGCTCCCTCCGGTCGCTGGGACGCCGCTGAAGCGGCGCCCCTTACCTTAAACGTTAGGTTTCATGGCTGAAGTGAATACACTCCGCAAACGCAAAATACCTTGGCTATTGGTCGCAGTACTTGCGTGCTTCGCGGTTGCGATTCTTTACTCCACCCTTAATCAACCTGGGGGGCCCGTCACCGAGGCAGTCGGAATAATTGAAACAGTGGGTGGTGTACCAAGTGATGTTGGTCCACCTGGAATGATCGCAACAGTCCGGCTCAATGACGGCACACTAATCCAAGCCAATGTACTGCCTGGCGTTGGTGCCCAGCAGAAGCAAGTAGCTCACGTCCGCACATTTCGCCGAGTTCTTTCTGGCGCACAGGCTTATGAGGTTTATCGCACGGAGCCACCTAAGTGAAACCTAACCCGGCGGTCAAGTTCGCTCCGCTTCGCTACGCTGGGACGCCGCTAAAGCGGCGCCCCTTACCTCTACTACATGGACTCCCCCTATCACGCAAAGCATCCGGACGTTGATTCGGTGTAAGACTGCGGCTCTACATACGGCCTGTTCATGGGCATTGCCCTGGCCTTGATGAAATGCGCTTGGGTGCGGGTCTCATTCGTTAGTCGACCTTCTCGGCCATTGAGTTAAACAGACTTTTGCACCCCGGTCTGACCTCTCGTCATCCATTGCCTGTGCAGTGATTCGGCGGGTTTGTTCCTTTACCTTGCAGACGGTTCAGCCTGCACTGCGGTTGATCGTGTTGCTGCGTACGCTCAGGTCGCCCGGCCTGCAGGCGTGATTCGGTAGGCCTCGCCTCGCACCAGCATCGCCCAGACGATGCGGGCGTTCTTCGCCGCCAGGGCAACTGCCGCGCGCTTGTAACCCCGTCTCGCAATGAGGTCTCGCAGCCAGCAGCTGGTGCGGTCCTGCTTGTCCCTGAGTGCAGCGAGTACGGCGCGGGTGCCGTGGATGAGCAAGGTGCGCAAATACTTGTCGCCGTGCTTGGTGATGCGACCCAGCCGAGTCTTGCCGCCAGTGCTGTATTGCCGGGGAACAAGACCGAGCCAGGCGGCCAGTTGCCGGCCGTTGTCGAACTGCCTGGGGTCGGCGATGCTGGCGACGAGTGCGGTGGCAGTGACGGCGCCGATGCCGGGCAGACTCATCAGCCGTTTGGCGGGTTCGCTGTGCCGGGCCAGGTTCTCGATCTCGCGGTCGTAGGCGAGGATCTGCTGGTTGAGTGTCTGGACACGCTGGTAAATGTCATGGAGCAACCGTCGCGCCAGACCGGGCAGGCCGTTCTCTGCGTCTTCGAGGATGTCGGGAATGTGGTGCTGGGCGGGGTAGCGACCCTTGGGCATGATGAGGCCGAATTCGCTCATGAGGCCGCGTATCTGGTTGATCTGGGCGGTGCGCTCGGCGACGACGGCGCTGCGGATGCGGTGCAGGCTCAAGACGGCCTGCTGTTCGACGGATTTGATGGGAACGAAGCGCATGGCGGGACGGCTGACGGCTTCGCAGATGGCTTCGGCGTCGTTGCCGTTGTTCTTGCCGCTCTTGCGATAAGGGATGACGAAGCGCGGGGCGATGATGCGGGCGTCGTGGCCGAGATTGCGCAGTTGGCGTGCCCAGTGGTGGGCGCCGCTGCAGGCTTCCATGCCGATGATTGCGGGTGGGAGGTTGGCGAAGCATTCGAGCAGCTTGCCGCGCGAGAGGGTCTTCTTCAGTACGACCTTGCCATGCGAATCGACGCCATGCACACTGAAGACGTTCTTGGCCAGGTCAATTCCTACGGTAGTAACATTCATGACGGACTCTCCCCCTCTTTCGATTGATCGGAACCTCACCCTTCAATCTGGCACATACGATGCCGTCGGGGGCGGGGGAGTCCATTTCATTCGTTAACCCCTCGGTCAAGTTCGTTCCGGCCTTCGGCCCCCGCGGGACGCGCCGCAAGCGGCGCCTCCATTTCCTCTAAGTTAAGCATCACAAATGCCAAAATTCGTAGCCCTGTTGCGTGGCATCAATGTTGGCAAGGCCAATCGGGTTCCCATGGCCGATCTGCGAGCCTTGCTGACTAAACTGGGATACACGGACGTAGTTACGCTGCTGAACAGCGGCAACGCCGTATTCCGGGCCCGCAAGGGAACGCAGGCCGGGCATGCAGCAAGCATAGCCGCCGCCCTATCCGAGAAGCTGAAGGTGGACGTACCGGTCATCGTCAAATCGGCGAAAGAATTGTCGGCCATCGTTGGCGAGAACCCGTTGGCCGGGCAGGCAACCCATCACTCGCAACTCCTGGCTGTCTTCGCACAGGACAACGCCACGTTATCCGGGCTGGGTGCAGTCGAATCCTTGGTCGTGTTGCCCGAGCAGTTCCTGGTCGGCAAGCATGCCGCGTACTTGCACTGCGCAACCGGCATCCTGGAAAGCAAGGCCGGCAAAGCCTTGCTCGGCAAAGCGGGGCGATCGGTGACAACCAGAAACTGGGCAACCCTCCTTAAGTTGCAGGCCTTGGTTGGTGAACCCGACGCCTAACCCTTTCATCGAGAATGACGCCCAAGCGCGATCGCCCTTGGCCGCCCGCCATGTCAAACCTTAGCCAAGAACACGTGCGCCCCATCCATTTGCGCGTAGCCACGGCGTCAGACCTGCCGGACATTCTCCGCCTTCACGCGCAGCCCGCCATGGACGATGGCCAGGTGCTGACGCTGGCCGAAGCCGAACGGGTATTCGAGCGCATGGCGCACTATCCCGACTACCGAATGATCGTGGCGCTGTGCGATGGGCGCGTCGTCGGTGCATTCGCACTGCTGATCATGGATAACCTCGGGCACCAGGGCGCGCCTTCCGGCGTCATCGAGGATGTGGTGGTCGACCCGCAATACCAGGGACAGGGGATAGGCAAAACCATGATGCAGCATGCGCTGCGGCTGTGCGGCGAGAAGGGCTGCTACAAGGTGGCGCTGTCGTCCAATCTCACGCGCGAACGGGCGCATGCCTTCTACGAATCGCTCGGCTTTGAACGGCATGGCTACAGCTTTAGAATCGTGCCCCCTCCTCCGCTTACGGACGACGCGGCCTGAAGCCTGCGCGGCCGGAGCGAGGCGCACCCACCGGAAAAGGATAGAAGATGAGCACCCTGCCCCCCTGCCCGCAATGCGGCTCCGAATACACCTATGAAGACGGCGATCGCTACGTCTGCCCGGAATGCGCGCACGAATGGCCGCAAGCCGCCGCCGCAGAGAATGCCGAGCAGGCGCGCGTGGTGCGCGATTCCAACGGCACCGAGCTGCACGACGGCGACACGGTGACGGTGATCAAGGACCTGAAGGTGAAGGGTTCGTCGCTGGTGGTAAAGGTGGGGACGAAGGTGAAGAACATCCGCCTGGCCGAGGGCGATCATGACATCGACTGCAGGATCGACGGCATCGGCGCGATGGGGTTGAAGTCGGAATTCGTGAAGAAGGCCTAGCGCGCCCGCTTACGACCACACGCCCGGCCGCGGCGAGAAACTGTCGAGCACGCGCAGGTAGCTGGCGCGCGCCATGGCGGTCGGATCGGACAGGTTCTTCTGGCTCATGCTGCCCTTCAGCTGGGCGACCGACACGTATTCGCGCTCGTCCATCCAGCCTTCCATGTCGCGCAGGATCTGCGTGAGCCGGGCCGGTCCGTGCTGCAGCAGGGACGACGCCAGATGCACGACGTCGGCCCCCACCAGCAACAGCTTGAGCGCTTCCTCGTGGCCGTGGACGCCGCCGGTGGCGGCCAGCGTCAGCCGGGTGCGGCCATGCAGGATGGACAGCCAGCGGATCCGCAGCAGCGCTTCTTCGGGCTGCGACAGATGCAGCCGGTCGACCACGCACAGCGTGTCGAGGTCGATGTCCGGCTGGTAGAAGCGGTTGAACAGGGCGACGCCCTGCGCGCCGGCGAATTCGAGCTGCCTGACGAAATGCGGCAGCGAGGAAAAGAACGGCGGCAGCTTCATGACGACGGGAAGACTCACCACGCTGCGCAGCTCGTGCAGCAGGCTGAGATAGCGCGCCTCCACGGCCGCGCCCGACTCCAGCATTTCGGCTGCGACGTGATAGACGTTGAGCTCCAGCGCATCGGCGCCGGCCTGCTGCAATGCGCGCCCGAGTTCCACCCAGCCCGACAGGGAGACGCCGTTGAGGCTCGCCACCACCGGGATCTCCAGCCGCGATTTCAGACGCTGCAGGTGTTCGAGGTAGCGCTCCAACCCGCCCTGGAATTTGCCATGGCCGGGCAGGAAGCTGTCGGCCTCGGCATGGCCGAGATCGGCGTGCAGCAGGAAGCGGTCGAGCATCGCGTCCTCCGCCTGCAGTTCCTCCTCGAACAGCGAATACATCACCAGCGCGCCCGCGCCGGCATCCTCCAGCCGCAGCGCAGCGTCGAGGTCGCGCGACAGCGGCGAGGCCGAGGGCACCAGAGGGTTCTTCAGCTTGAGGCCGAGGTAGTCGGTAGAGAGGTCGATCATGTCAGGCTCCCGGTTTGGATTCGTCGGCATGGCCCTGTGCCATGTCCTGATAGGCCTTGAAGCGCCGTTCGGCTTCCTCCTGCGCCTGCGCCAGGAAACGCTGCGCGGCGTCGGGATGGCTGCGCGCGAGCATGGCGAAGCGGGTCTCGGATTCCATGAAGGCCTGGATCGGCTGGCTGGGGGCGGCGGAATCGAGCTTGAAGGGATTGCCGCCCGCCTCGGCCAGCCGCGGGTCGAAGCGGAACAGCGGCCAGTGTCCGCTCTTCACCGCGAGCTCCTGCTGGCGCTGGTTGTAGAGCATGTCGTAGCCGTGGGCGATGCACGGACTGTAGGCGACGATCAGCGAGGGCCCGCGGTAGGCCTCGGCCTCGTGGAACACGCGCAGGGTCTGGGTGTCCTTGGCGCCGTAGGCCACCGTCGCCACATAGACATGGCCGTAGTCGGCAGCCAGCCTGGCGAGATCCTTCTTCGCCGTGGCCTTGCCGCCGGCGGAGAACTTGGCGACCGCGCCGACCGGCGTGGCCTTCGAGGTCTGGCCGCCGGTGTTGGAATACACCTCGGTGTCGAGTACCAGGATGTTGACGTCGTAAGGCAGCGCGAGCACGTGGTCGAGGCCGCCGTAGCCGATGTCGTAGGCCCAGCCGTCACCGCCGATGATCCACACCGAACGTCGGATCAGCCATTCGGCGACGCTGGCGAGTTCCTTCGCGCGCGGGTGCGGCGATGCGGACAATTTGTCGAGCAGCCGGGCCACGCGCCCGCGCTGTTCGACGATGCCGGCCTCCTCGCGCTGGTCGGCGTCGATCAGCGCACCGGCGAAGTCGCCGCCGATTTCAGTCGCGATCTCTTTCACCAGCTGCTGCGCGTACGCCATCAGTTGATCGGCCGCGAGCCGCATGCCGAGGCCGAATTCGGCGTTGTCCTCGAACAGCGAATTGCTCCACGCCGGGCCGCGCCCGGCGCCGTTCACCGTGTAGGGCGTGGACGGCAGGTTGCCGCCGTAGATCGACGAGCAGCCGGTGGCGTTGGCGATCAGCATGCGGTCGCCGAACAGCTGCGTGGCGAGCCGGATGTAGGGTGTCTCGCCGCAGCCGGCGCAGGCGCCGGAAAACTCGAACAGCGGATCGAGCAGCATCGATCCGGGAATCGTGCCGTGCTTGATCGTGCTGCGGTCGAATTCGGGCAGATTCAGGAAGAAGGCGAAGTTGTCGCGCTCGGGATCGCGCAGCGGGCCGACCGGCGCCATGTTCACCGCGCGGCGCGACACGTTGGACTTGTCGTGGATCGGGCAGGCCTCGACGCAGTCGCCGCAACCGGTGCAGTCTTCCGGCGCCACCTGGTAGCTGATGTGGGTGCCGGCGGGAACGTCCTTGCTCTTCGCCGGCACGTGCTTGAAGGTCGGCGGCGCCTCGCTTGCCGCTTCGGCGGAAAAGAGCCGCGAGCGGATCGCCGTATGCGGGCAGACGAACACGCACTTGCCGCACTGGGTGCAGAGGTCCGGCTCCCACACCGGGATTTCCAGCGCGATGTTGCGTTTCTCGTAGCGCGCGGTACCGAGCGGCCAGGTGCCGTCGGCAGGAAAACGCGACACGGGCAGGGCGTCGCCATGACCATGGTAGATCGGCAGCGTGAGGTCGCGCACGAAATCGGGAACGGCATCGTCATTCCGGCGTACGCCGGAATCCAGTTCAATCTCGGCTGGATGCCGGCCCTCGTGCCCTTCTGGGTATGCGCCGGCATGACGGGCCACATCGACCTGATGCAGTTCCGCCAGCGTCATGTCGATCGCCTTGTAGTTCAGCTCGACCAGGCGCTTGCTCTTCTTGCCGTAGGTCTTGTCGACCGCCTGCTTGATCGCGGCGATCGCCTGGTCCTTCGGCAGGATGCCGGAAATCGCGAAGAAGCAGGTCTGCATGATGGTGTTGATGCGCCGCCCCATGCCGGCTTCGGCGGCGACGGCGTAGGCGTCGATCGTCCACAGCTGCAGGCGCTTTTCCTGAATCTGCGCGCGCAGTGTTTGCGGCAGCGTGTCCCACACCGTGTCGGGCGGGGCCGGTGTGTTGAGCAGAAATACGCCGTCCGGCGCCGCGTGCGCCAGCAGGTCGTAGCGCTCGACGAACACCGGCTGGTGGCAGGCGACGAAGCCGGCCATGCCGTGCTCGACCAGATAGGTAGAACGGATCGTTGCCGGGCCGAAGCGCAGGTGCGACACGGTCACCGCGCCGGACTTCTTCGAGTCGTAGACGAAGTAGCCCTGCGCCATGAGATCGGTGGCTTCGCCGAGGATCTTGATCGAGTTCTTGTTGGCCGACACCGTGCCGTCGGCGCCCAGGCCCCAGAACACCGCGTGCTGCAGCTGCCGCGACGCATCGGTGCGGAAATCCGCATCCCACGGCAACGACAGATGGGTGAGGTCGTCGTGGATGCCGACGGTGAACTGCCTCTTCAGTGCAGTGGCGGCCAGCTCGTCGAACACGGCCTTGACCATGCCGGGGGTGAACTCCTTGCTGGCCAGGCCGTAGCGGCCGCCGATCACGCGCGGCATGGCGCGGCCCTCTGCCGCAGCCTGCGCAAGCGCGGTCACCACGTCCTTATACAGCGGCTCGCCGTCGGCGCCCGGCTCCTTGCAGCGGTCGAGCACGGCGATGGCGCGTGCCGTCGGCGGCAACGCATCGAGCAGTGCGCCCGGCGCAAAAGGCCGGTACAGCCGCACCTTCAGCACGCCGACTTTCTCGCCGCGAGCGACCAGGTGCTCGACCGTCTCGTGCACGGTCTCGGCGCCGGATCCCATCAGTACGACGACCCGCTCGGCGTCCGCCGCGCCGACGTAGTCGAACAGCCGGTAATGCCGCCCGGCGAGTTCGCCGAAGCGGTCCATCGCATCCTGCACGATCTGCGGAAAGGCGTCATGGAAGGGATTGGCACGCTCGCGCGACTGGAAGAACACGTCCGGATTCTGTGAAGTGCCGCGCAGCACTGGATGTTCCGGTGACAGCGCGCGTGCCCGGTGCGCGGCGATCAGATCCGCATCGAGCATCGCGCGCACGGTGTCGGCCTCGACCGCGGCGATCTTCGCCACTTCGTGCGAGGTGCGGAAGCCGTCGAAAAAATGGATCACCGGTATGCGCCCGGCCAGCGTCGCCGCCTGCGCGATCAGCGCGAAGTCCTGCGCTTCCTGCGGCGAGTTGGCGACAAGCAGCGCACAGCCGGTGGCGCGGCAGGCCATGACGTCGGACTGGTCGCCGAAGATCGACAGCGCGTGCGTGGCCAGCGTGCGCGCCGCCACGTGCAGCACGAAGGGCGTAAGCTCGCCGGCGATCTTGTACAGGTTGGGGATCATCAACAGCAGGCCCTGGCTGGCGGTGAAGCTGGTGGCCAGCGCGCCGGAGGTGAGCGCCCCATGCAGCGCGCCGGCGGCACCGCCTTCCGACTGCATCTCGATGATTTTCGGCACCGCGCCCCACAGGTTGGTCCTGCCCTGCGACGCCCATTCGTCGGCCCATTCGCCCATGGCGGACGCCGGCGTGATGGGATAGATCGCGATCACCTCGTTGGTGAGGTAGGCAATGCGGGCAACGGCTTCGTTGCCGTCTAGCGTCAGCATGGCGGTCATGGCAGGCACTTACAGGACAAGTCTGTCCTTTATTCTAGACCCGGGTTGAAAATGAGCCAGTCATCCCGACACAGGCCGCATCCCGGCAGCGCTACAAGCGACGCGGACGCATCCTGTAAACTCGACTCGTCATTTTTTCACCGGAGCTTAGCCGGCCCGCTTGCCGGCCGCCCCCCATGCCGCACAGTATCGACCTCATCACCACGATTGCCGCCGCGCTCGGACTGGCCCTGATTTTCGGTTTCATCGCCGTGCGGATCAGGTTGCCTGCGCTGGTGGGCTATCTGCTCGCCGGCATCGTGATCGGGCCCTTCACCCCGGGCTTCGTTGCCGATACGGCGCTGGCCGGGCAGCTGGCAGAAATCGGCGTGATGCTGCTGATGTTCGGCGTGGGACTGCATTTCTCGCTCGACGATCTGCTGTCGGTGAAGAAGATCGCCCTGCCCGGCGCCGTGGTGCAGATCGCGGTGGCGACGGCAATGGGAATGGGCCTGGCCTACGGGTGGGGCTGGAACCTGATGGCCGGCATCGTGTTCGGATTGTCATTGTCGGTGGCGAGCACGGTGGTGTTGCTGAAGGCGCTGGAAAGCCGCGGCGTGCTGGCCACGCCGAATGGCCGCATCGCGGTGGGCTGGCTGGTGGTGGAAGACCTGGTGATGGTGCTGGTATTGGTGCTGCTGCCGCCGCTGGCCGCGATGTTCGGCGGCAGCACGGCCACCGGGCACGATGGCAATCTGCTGCTCGCCCTGGCGCTGACCATCGGCCAGGTGGCGATCTTCATCGGCCTGATGCTGATCGTGGGCCGGCGTTTCTTCCCCTGGCTGCTGTGGCAGGTGGCGCGCACCGGCTCGCGCGAGCTGTTCACGCTGTGCGTGGTGGCGGCGGCACTCGGCATCGCCTACGGTTCGGCGGCGCTGTTCGGCGTGTCGTTTGCGCTGGGCGCGTTCTTCGCCGGCATGGTGCTGCGCGAATCGGCCCTGAGCTACCGCGCCGCCGAGGAGTCGCTGCCGTTGCGCGACGCCTTCGCGGTGCTGTTCTTCGTCGCGGTGGGCATGCTGTTCGACCCGCGCGTGCTGATGGAGCAGCCGCTGCAGGTGCTGGCGGTGGTCGCCATCATCGTGTTCGGCAAATCGCTGGCGGCGTTCCTGCTGGTGCTGGCGTTCCGCTACCCGCTCAATACCGCGCTGACGGTGTCGGCCAGCCTCGCGCAGATCGGCGAATTCTCGTTCATCCTGGCCGGGTTGGGCGTGAGCCTCGGCGTGCTGCCGGTCGAAGGGCAGAGCCTGATCCTCGCGGGCGCGCTGATTTCGATCGCGCTCAATCCTCTGGTGTTCCAGATGACGGAACCGGCGCAGGCCTGGATCCTTTCGCGCTCGCGCCGTGCCCGCGAGCTGGAACAGCGCGACGACCCGCTTGCCGAACTGCCGGCCGGCGTCGCTTCGCATACCCTGAGCAGCCATGTGGTGCTGGTGGGGTTCGGCCGCGTCGGGCAGCGCATCGCCGAGGCGCTCGATGCCCGCGGCATCCCCTATGTGGTCGCGGAGCAGCAGCGCGAGGCAGTCGAGAAACTGCGCAGGCGCGGCATCCATGCGGTGGCCGGCGATGCATTCGAACCGGCGGTGCTGATCCAGGCGCATGTCGCGCGCGCGCAGATGCTGGTGATTGCCACACCCGACGTATTCAAGGCGCGCAAGATGATCGAGATCGCGCGCACCCTCAATCCGCGCATCCATGTCATCGTACGCAGCCATAGCGAGGACGAGGCCGAGCTGCTGCGTCGCGAACAGGGGGTCGAGGTGCGGGTGGGAGAGCGCGAGTTGGCCAACAGCATGGTGCGCCATGTCAGCGAACACGCCGACGCTGCAACGCAGCGCTGAACGTTCAGTTTTTGGGTTCTACGCAGCGCTCGACGATTCTGCGCACCAGCGGCGCCACCACCATCACCGAGGGAAACGCGACCGCCCACGAGCCCAGCCAGGCCGCAAGCCATTTGGCGCCGAAATGCTCGATCAAGCCGATCGCGTTCCAGGTCGCCACCCCCGACACCAGCAGGGACATCAGGCCCGACAGCAGCAGGGCGAACAGCGGGAACTCGAAACGCGCGGGCAGCCGTCTCATGGTCGGGGACCCACGGCCGGCGTGCTGCACAGGCGCGCCAGTTCGCCGAAGCACTGGGTTTTCAGGACATCGCGCCGCTGCATCCGCTGCGGCAGCCAGCGCAGGCTGCGCAGCCAGGCGGTGCGGCGCAATGCGGTGTACACGCCGTCGCGGACCGCCGCATCCTCCTGCGCCAGCACGGCATGGATCGCCGCGCACAGAACCGGCAGACGGTCGCCGAAGAAAATCGCCGTGGAAAAGAAATACGGCAGCCAGTCGCGGATCTGCGCCTGCGCCCGCGTCATGGCGCTGATCGGATCATCCTCGAAATCGATCGCGCCGAGACCGTGTTCGGGCGACCACACCAGGTTGCGCGCGAAGGCCTGGCTCAAATACTGCCCCGACCGGTGAACCTGCAGGATGGCGGCGGCGCCACGCTGCCAGTGTTCGAACTGCTCGGCCGGCGCGGCATGGCGGATCAGGGATTCGAGCGTGACGTGGCCGAGATCGGAAATCAGCAGCCAGTGATCGTCATGCTCCAGCACCTGCGGAACATGCAGCCCTGCCGCAGCCAGTTCGGCAAGGCGGCGAGCCTCGTTGCGAATGCCGGACACCCCGCCCTGCGGCCGCACCGGCTGCAGGGCGGGATGCTGCAGCAGCCTGGCCATGGCGGCCAGCAGCTGATAGCGCCACGCAGGGGGTTGCGGCACGCTGAGCTTGAGCCAGGCGGGCTGGCCCTGCCACAGCACCGGCTGGATATGGCGCCCGGATAGCCGCAGCGCCGCCACCTGCGCGTCGATGTCGGTGCGGCTGCCCAATTGCGGGCGCGCAGTCTTCATCCTGCTGTCAGCGCAGATGGGCCGGCGTTTCGAGCGGGGTGCGGTGCGCCTGCTCGCTGTGCAGTTCGGGCTGGTACCAGCCGAGTTTTTCGCGCAATTTGACGACGTTGCCGACGATGATGAGGGTGGGCGCCTTGAGGCCCGCCTCCTCGGCCAGCGCCGGCAGCGTGGTGAGGTCGCCGGTGATGACGCGCTGGGTCGGCAGCGTGCCGTGCTGGATGATGGCGGCCGGGGTGTCGGCGGTGAGGCCGTGCTTGATCAGCGCCTCGCACAGCAGCGGCAGGCCTTTCAGCCCCATGTAGATGACGATGGTCTGATCGCGGCGGGCGATGCCTTCCCAGTTCATGTTGAAGGTGTTTTCCTTCAGATGACCGGTGACGAAGGCGACCGACTGCGCATAGTCGCGGTGGGTCAGCGGGATGCCCGCGTAGGACGCCACGCCGGCGGCCGCGGTGATGCCGGGCACCACCTGGAACGGCACGCCGTGCTCGACCAGGGTCTCGATTTCCTCGCCGCCGCGGCCGAAGATGAAAGGATCGCCGCCCTTCAGCCGTAGCGTGCGCTTGCCTTCCTTGGCCAGGCGCACCAGCATCAGGTTGATCTCCTCCTGCGGCACCGCGTGGTCGTCGCGCTCCTTGCCGACGTAGACGCGCTCGGCGTCGCGCCGGCACATGTCGAGGATGGGCTGCGAGACGAGACGGTCGTAGACGATGACGTCGGCCTGCTGCATCAGGCGCAGCGCGCGGAAGGTGAGGAGGTCGGGATTGCCGGGGCCGGCGCCGACCAGATAGACCTCGCCACGCGGAATGTCGTGAGTGGCTGCGTCCTTGATCATGGCATCGAGCTGGGCCTCGGCTTCGACGTCGCGCCCGGAGAACACCATTTCGGCGACCGGCGAGAGGAACACCTTTTCCCAGAAGGCGCGGCGCTGCTCCGGCTTGATCGCGGCGCGCACGCGGTCCTTGTAGCGCGATGCCAGTGCGCTGAGATGGCCATAGGCCGCAGGGATCAGGGTTTCCAGGCGCGCACGCAGCATGCGCGCGAGCACCGGCGATTCGCCGCCGCTGGACACCGCGACCATGATGGGCGAGCGGTCGATGATCGACGGCAGGATGAAGCTGCACAGCGCGGGCTTGTCGGCCACGTTGACCGGAATGTGCCGCGCCCGCGCCGCATCGGCGACGAGCCTGGCCGCGGCGGCATCTTCTTCCACCACGATGACCGCGTCCTTGCCGTCGAGCAGCGCGGGCGTGAACGCATCCGCGATGCGCTTCAGGTGATCGGCATGCGGCAGGCGCTCGAAGCCCTCGTGCAGGGCGGGCGCGGCGACATCGACGTACGCTCCGGCACGCAGCAGCAGTTCTGCCTTGCGCGCCGCGGTTTCTGAGCCGCCCACCACCAGACAGTGACGGTCGCGCAGGTCGAGGAAAATGGGCAGGTAGTTCATGGCTTACTCGGCGGCGGCAGTATCGTCGCCGGACTCGGCGGGCCCGTCTTCTGCCGAATAGGGCGGAATGAAAATGAAGCGCATGTCGCCCGGACTCATTTCGACGAAATCGAGCGTCACCCCCTGCAGATAGGGCGTGCTGGAGGCGGCAATCAGAATCTCGATGCCATTGACGACGAGATGCTCGTCGGCCTCGCGCTCGATGTCGAAGCCCATGCCGTAGTTCACGCTGCCGTCGTCTTCCTGGTAGGCAGCGACGCGCAGGATCATGTCGAACACGTCGGGGTTGTTGTTGGCAACGCGAATCTGTTCGGCTGCGGCATCGGTGATCTTGATCATGGGGATGTCCTTACAAAATTAGGCGGCAGCGCGCGCCTTGTGCGCGCGTACCTGGTTCAAAAACGGCGCGATCCAGCCCTGCGCTCCGGTGCCGCGCCGATGCACGTAGCCGGCCAGCAGGTTGTGCAACTGATAGCCGTCATGCTGGCCATCAATGCCGTGACCGCGCTTGACCTGATAGGCGTATATGGAGTCGGCCGGCAGGTTTTCCAAGCTCGAGTAGTGAAATTCGTGCGCCGGAATCGGAGCGCTTTCCTGCCAGCGGTCGTCTCCCGTGGGTTGCAGGCGAGCATAACCGCGCCCGACCGGACGCTCGTGCATCACGGTATTGCCCGGCACTACGCCGACCATCTCGCAGGTCCGTCCCTGCCAGCTGAGGCTTTTCGACAGATACATCAGCCCGCCGCATTCCGCATAGGTCGGCAGCCCGCCCTCGATCGCATTGCGGATCTGAGTGCGCAGCGGCACATTGGCCTCGAGCTCCGCCATGAACATTTCGGGAAAGCCGCCGCCGATGACGAGGCCGTCCACCTCGGGCAGCGCCGCTGCATGGAGGGTATCGATGTCGACCAGTTCCACGCCGGCAGCGCGCAGGCTGTCGAGATCCTCGCTGTAGTAAAAACCGAAGGCCTGGTCGTGTGCGATGCCGATGCGCAAACGTCCGGCAGACGGAGTTGAATCAGGTTCGAGCGGGGCGTCCAATCCGGGTGCGCTGTCGGCGATCGCCAGCAGCCGGTCGAGATCGACCTGCGCCGCCACGCGCTCTCCGACGTGCCGGATCCGCGTACGCGCAGCATCCTGTTCGTTGGCCGGCACCAGACCCAGATGGCGTTCGGCGATCTGCATGCTGGCGTCGTGCTGCACCGCACCGATCACTTCGACGTCGGTGTAATGCTCGATCACGGCGCGCAGCTTCGACTCGTGGCGGCTGCCGCCGAGGTTGTTGAGGATGACGCCGGCGATGCGGATGTCGCGATCGAAGGCCTGGTAGCCGAGGATCAGCGGCGCCACGCCGCGCGTCATGCCGCGCGCATCGATCACCAGCACCACGGGCGCACCCAGCAGCTTGGCGAGCGCCGCGTTGCTGTTGCTGCCGTCCAGGTCAAGTCCGTCGTACAAGCCCTTGTTGCCCTCGATCAGACTGATGCGGGCGTTTGCTGCGTTGCGGACGAACTGCTGCTCGATCTCGCGGCGCTGCATCATGTGAAAGTCGAGGTTGTAGCAGGGGCGCTGGGCGGCCATGCCCAACCACAAGGGATCGATGTAGTCGGGTCCCTTCTTGAAGGGCTGTACCGCATGGCCGCGCGCATGCAGGGCTGCACACAGCCCGAGCGTCAGCGTGGTCTTGCCGGACGATTTATGCGCGGCGGAAATGAAGACGCGGGGCATTGGAGCCCCGCGCTTCACAGATTCGGATGATGTGGCTTGCTGGTTCATGCCGCGCAATCCCCTGCCAGGCGGTACCCGGCAGGTTGCAATCAGTGCTCCAGCTTGGCGACGGTGGCGTCGTCCAGGCTGGCAGGCAAAAGGCGCAGCACCTTGATTGCGAACACGGTCACCAGCAGCGCGATCGCCACGCCGCCGAGGCCGAGGAAGAGCTCGGGCACGCTGGGCGCGTAGCTGTGCACGACGCCGTCATAGAAGCTGCTCGACTCGATCAGGCCGGGGAACATGTCCAGCGGGTAGGCCTGCGCACCGATGATGGTGACGTACATCTGCGCAACGCCGCCCACTACGACCAGCGCGCAGGCGACCATGATCCACGTGCGCTGCGTGCCCAGCTTGCTCAGCAGGATCACCAGCGGCACGACGCAGCCGATCAGGATCTGCCCCACCCAGAACAGCGTGGTGAAGATGCCGCCATCACGCAGGATGAAGGCTTCCACCGCGTGATACTTGGTGAAGTAGAGGTTGGTCATGTGGTGGACGACGACGAAGTACAGCACGGCCGCGACGAATACCACGAGCAGGGTCTTCAGACGCATCATCACGGCATCACCCAGCGTGCGGCCAGTCCAGGCATAGGCCGCGGCCAGCACCATCAGATAGATCGCCAGACCGTAGGCGAACGACATGATGATGAACATCGGCGCCAGCATGGCAGTGCCATACAGTTCGCGCGCGACCAGGAAGCCGAACAGCGAGCCGGTACCGGTGGTCAGGACCAGACGCCAGATGAAGGCCGCGGTACCCGCCGTCTTGGAGTAGGTCTTGACGTTGCGGTCGAGCATCGTCCACAGGTAGGCGCCCACCAGCACGAAGAAGCCGGAGTACAGGAACACGTTCCAGGTGAACATCGATTTGAAGTTGAAGTGCGTCATCGCCACGATCAGGCGGTCGGAACGGCCGAGGTCGAGCACCAGCACCAGCAGGCCGCCCAGCATCAGCGCCAGCGACAGGATCGCCGACAGCGGCGCCAGCGGCTTGTACATCGGCTTGTTGAAGACCGACGCGATCGACGCGACGTTCAGCGCGCCCGAGGCCGCGACGATCAGGAACACCGCAAACACGTGCGGCAGGCCCCAGACGATCTGGTTGTCCATGCCGGTGACGACGTGGCCGTAGTGGTGCATGTGGTTCCAGGCCAGCGCGCCGAACAGCACGAACAGGCCCAGGCCCCCGAACAGCAGCCAGTATTTCAGGCTGCTGCCTTCTACTTCGCGGAAAGTGATGCTTGCCATATTGTTTTAGATTCCGTGATAGCGAACGCCGAGGTTGAGATTGAGGTCGGCACGCACCTGCTTGGTCGGCAGTTCGCGCAAACGCTTGGAAATCTCGCTTTCGGGGTCATTCATGTCGCCGAACAGCAGCGCATCGTGACCGGCGGCGGTACACGCCTCGGCACATGCGGTGTTGCCGTCGCCACGATCCACTTTCTGCACGCACAGGGTGCAGGATTCGACGCAGCCGATGCCGCGCGGGACGTCCGGCTTCTGGGTGTCGTTCAGCGACTCGTGCACCAGCGAACGCGCCTTGTAAGGGCACGCCATCATGCAGTAGCGGCAGCCGATGCAGGTATGACGGTTGACCAGCACGATGCCGTCGGCGCGCTTGAACGACGCGCCGGTCGGGCAGACGTCGACGCAGGGCGGCTCGGCGCAGTGCTGGCACATCATCGGCAGGTTGGTTTCCATCTGCGTCAGCGGGTCCTGCAGTTCCAGCTTGCGGATCCACTGCGGCGCCTGCTTGGGATGGGCGCTTTCGGCAACCGGCGTCCAGCCGTTTTCGGTGCTGCATGCCGTCACGCAATCGTTGCAGCCGGTGGCGCACTTGGTCGCGTCGACCAGCATGCCCCAGCGCACGGCGCTGCTGGCAGCCTGGTCTTCCGGGCGACCGTGGGCCACTTCGACCAGCATGACGCCGGGGGCGATTGCCAGGCCCGCTGCTGCGGTGGCGACGCCGACGAAGCGGCGGCGTTCGGGCGATGCAGGTGCCTGATTGGACATTTGATTCAGTTCGCTCATTGGGCAACCCCAGCCATCTCTTCTGCACTGACCTTGCTTGCTGCCTGGGCAGCCAGCTTGTGCTTGTAGTGCGCGGTTTCCGCATTCAGCGGATGCATCGCCGCCGAGCCTTGCGGCTTGGTCGAGTGGCAATCGAAACAGTCGATTTTCACTGCCGCATAGCTGTGGCAGCTCACGCAGAAGTCATCCTTGGAGGCCGCAACGCTGCCCGTCGTTTCGCTGGCGTGGCAGTTGATGCATTCCTTGAGGCTGTACTTCTTGGTGCGCACCCCCTCGATCACGGCCTGGTCGCGATGATGATCCAGGAACTTCATGTGGTCGCGCCGCATGGTGTCGGTCGGCTCCACGCATTGCTCACCCTTGACCGCCTTGGTGATGACCGGCTTGGGCGCGCCACCGGCCTTGGGCTGGTCGTCGGACCCGGCCCAGGCCAGGGCGGCCGTCGTCAGCACGACCGCACCCAGAGCCAGGAGGCGTTTCATTTTGCCTGCCACGCTTAGTCACCCATACCCATGACGATGTAGCCGGTCGGGCAGACGTCGGCGCAGATGTGGCAGCCGATGCACTTGCCATAGTCGGTGTCGACGTAACGACCCACGGTGGGGTTGTCCTTTTTCTTCACCTTGAACACGGCGGTCTGCGGGCAGTAGACCACGCAGTTGTCGCACTCGAAACACTGGCCGCAGGACATGCAGCGCTTGGCTTCGTCGACGACGGCCTTGTCGGACAGGGCATGCAGACGCTCTTCGAAGTTGCCCAGCGCACCTTCCTTGTCCAGCACGGTCACTTCGCGGATGTTGCGCGACACGTTGGGGAAGTGGCCGAGGAACAGTTCGTTGTGCGGGATGATGTGACGCGCCGAACGGTCTTCGAAGTTGTGCAGGATGTCCTTGCGCTCCGAGGTGCCCCAGATCTGGCCCTTGACTTCGCTGTATTCATGGCCGGATTCGAGCCACTTGCGGATTTCGTCGAAGTGGTGAACGTCAACCTTCGGACGCTTGTCGAGTTCCTTGCCGGCGAGGAAGGCGTCGATGCCGTCGACGGCGATGGAGGCATGGCCGATCGCGGTGGTCAGCAGGTGCGGACGGATCACGTCGCCGCCGACGAAGATCTTTTCGCTGCCGGGGAAGCGGTAGTTCTTGTCGGCCTTGATCAGGCCGTTGTTGTTGTTGAACTTCTCCAGGCCGGTGAAATCCACGCCCTGGCCGATCGCGGACACGATCAGGTCGGCCGGCAGGTCACGCTCGGTGCCCTCGACGATCTTGGTTTCCTTGCCTTCCATCACGAAGTCGGCCACGCGCAGGGCGGTGGCACGGCCATTCGCGTCGACGACCACGGCCACCGGGGTCACGCCGCCGATGATCTCGATGCCTTCCTGCTGGGCATGCTCGACTTCGTGCTTGTTGGCGGCCATCTTGTCGATGGTGGCGCGCGACACCAGCACCACCTCGGCGCCTTCGCGGGCGGAGATCGAGGCGACGTCGGACGCCATGTGGCCGGCGATGACGTTTTCCGGGCGATCGTCGTGGGAACCGGACTTGGTGACGTTACCGAGACGACGGGCAACGGTCGCGACGTCGATCGAGGTGTCGCCACCGCCGATGACCACCACGCGGTTGCCGACGTGCTGCAGGCGGCCTTCGTTGAAGGCGCGCAGGAACGCCACGGCAGTCACGCAGTTGGGGGCCTCGGCGCCGGGAACCGGCAGCGGACGGCCAGCCTGGGCACCCATCGCCATGAAGATGGCGTCGTAGTCTTTTTCGATCTGCTCGAAGCTGACGTCGGAGCCGATGCGGGTCTTCAGGCGGGTTTCGACGCCGAGGTCGATGATGCGCTTGATTTCGGCATCGAGCATTTCACGCGGGGTACGGAAACCGGGAATGCCGTAGCGCATCATGCCGCCGAGCTCTTCGTGCTCGTCGAAAATGGTCACGCCGTGGCCGCGCAGGCGCAGCTGGTAGGCGGCGGCCAGGCCGGCAGGGCCGGCGCCGATCACGGCGACTTTCTTGCCGGTTTCGGCAGCGGTCGACGTGTAGGCCATGTTGTTTTCGATGCCCCAGTCGCCAACGAAATGCTCGACCGAGTTGATGCCCACATGGTCTTCGACCATGTTGCGGTTACAGCCCGACTCACACGGTGCGGGGCAAACGCGGCCCATCACGCCGGGGAAGGGGTTGGCTTCGGTGATGCGGCGGAACGCATATTCCTGCCAGGTCACGCCTGCGGGCGGCTTCTCGATGCCGCGCACGATGTTCAGGTAGCCACGAATGTCTTCACCGGCCGGGCAGGAGCCCTGGCAGGGCGGCGTGGAGAGCATGTACTCCGGGCACTTGTGCGTCCAGCTCGACTGGAAAATCCGGTCCTGGGCGGAGCGGAAATCAGCCTCCGACTCGCCGTCCTTATAACGACGCCATGTAACGCCTTCGGTTTTTGCTTTGTTCGTCGTGACAGCCATGTTGGTTCTCCTAACGCCTACGTAACTAAAGATAGATAAATCGCAATCTGCCAGACCAGAATCAGTCCAGTTTGATCGCCTTGCTGACCAGTTGATGTACCCCGCCCACCATGCTCATGTCGAAGCCATACTTGGGCAAAACCTTGGTGAACTGCGCCTTGCAGATGGCGCAGATCGTGGCCATGAAATTGACCTGGTGTTCCTTGACCACGTTGTTCAGCGCAGTGACGCGCGGCAGCGCACCCTTGACCCGGACTTCCATCAGGTCGTCGGTCAGGAGGCCGCCGCCGCCGCCACAGCAGAAGGTGGATTCGTAAATCGTGTCGTCCGCCATGTTGTGGAAATTGTTCACCACCGACTGGATCAGCTCGCGCGGGATGGTGAACTGGCCGCCCGGCTCGGTGCCCATGCGCGACGCACGCGCCACGTTGCACGAGTCGTGGTAGGTCACCACCAGATCGTCGTTCTGCGACGGGTCGACCTTGATCTTGCCCGACTTGATCAGATCGTTGGTCAGCTCGCAGATGTGCTGAGGCTGGGGGTAAGTCGGGTCGAGCTGCTTCTGCAGTTCGATCGAGAAGGGATCGTTGCCGCCGTAGCCAATGCCGGTCAGCGTGTTCCAGAAGCTGTAGGCGACGCGCCAGGCATGGCCGCATTCGCCGACCACGATGCGCTTGACGCCGAGCTCCAGCGCAGCGTCGCGAATGCGCATGGCGACCTTGCGCATGGTTTCGTAGTTGCCGTTGAAGAGACCGAAGTTGCCGGCCTCCGATGCGTGCGAGGACAGCGTCCAGTTGATGCCGGCGGCATGGAACACCTTGGCGTAACCGATCAGCGATTCGACGTGCGGCTCGGAGAAGAAGTCGGCGGACGGCGTAACCAGCAGCACTTCGGCGCCCTTGACGTCGATCGGCATCTTCACCGGCACGCCGGTGTCGGCTTCGATGTCCTCTTCCAGGCCTTCCAGCGTGTCTTCCAGCGCCGGGCCGGGCAGGCCGAGGTTGTTGCCGATCTTCTGGACCTTGCCGAGAATCTCGTTGGAATACTTCTGCCCCATGCCGACGTGGTTCAGGATTTCGCGACCCGCCATGGTGATCTCGGCGGTGTCGATGCCGTACGGGCAGAACACCGAGCAGCGACGGCATTCCGAACACTGGTGGTAGTAGCTGTACCAGTCGTCGAGGATGTCCTTGGTCAGATCCTTGGCGCCGACCAGCTTGGGGAACAGCTTGCCCGCGGTGGTGAAGTAGCGGCGGTAGACCTGGCGCATCAGATCCTGGCGCGCCACCGGCATGTTCTTGGGATCGGAGGTGCCGAGGTAGTAGTGGCACTTGTCGGTGCAGGCACCGCAGTGCACGCAGGCGTCGAGGAAGACCTTCAGCGAGCGGTATTTGCCCAGCAGGTCGCCCATCTTGTCGATCGC
>JADFDN010000089.1 GCA_018262815.1 Thiobacillus sp. | reverse complement strand
CAGATCCTGCAGGCACTGGTCGAGCGTCTGCATGCCCAGGTTGCCGCCGGTCTGGATCGACGAATACATCTGCGCCACCTTGTTTTCGCGTATTAGGTTGCGGATCGCCGGGGTGCCGATCATGATCTCGTGCGCGGCGACGCGGCCGTTGCCGTCCTTGGTCTTCAGCAGCGTTTGCGAGATCACCGCGCGCAGCGATTCCGACAGCATCGAACGGACCATTTCCTTTTCGGCAGCGGGGAACACGTCGACGATACGGTCGATGGTCTTGGCGGCCGACGAGGTATGCAGCGTGCCGAACACCAGGTGGCCGGTTTCGGCGGCGGTCAGCGCGAGGCGGATGGTTTCCAGGTCGCGCAATTCGCCGACCAGGATGACGTCCGGGTCTTCACGCAGCGCCGAGCGCAAAGCGTTGTTGAACGACAGCGTATGCGGGCCGACTTCGCGCTGGTTGATCAGGCATTTCTTGCTCTGGTGCACGAATTCGATCGGGTCCTCGACCGTCAGGATGTGTGCATACTGGTTCTCGTTGACGTAATCCATCATCGCCGCCAGCGTGGTCGACTTGCCGGAGCCGGTCGGGCCGGTCACCAGCACGATGCCGCGAGGCTGGTCGGAGATTTCCTTGAAGATGGCGGGGCAGTTGAGCTCTTCCAGCGTCAGCACTTTCGACGGAATCGTCCGGAACACGGCGCCGGCGCCGTACTGCTGGTTGAAGGCGTTGACCCGGAAGCGCGCCAGCGAAGGGATCTCGAACGAGAAGTCGATTTCCAGCGTTTCCTCGTACACCTTGCGCTGGCTGTCGTTCATGATGTCGTACACCATGCGGTGCACGTCCTTGTGATCCATCGGCGGCAGGTTGATGCGGCGAATGTCGCCGTTGACCCGGATCATCGGCGGCAGACTGGCGGAAAGGTGCAAGTCGGACGCCTTGTTCTTGACGGCAAAAGCCAGCAGTTCAGAAATATCCACGCGTGCCTCGTTCAGTGTTGGATGGGATTTTGTCTTTATTGATCCGAAACGAAACCGTTTGAAAACCGTCGGGCCTGTCAGTGACGAAATATCCTGAAAGCCGCGCTGCGTTACGGATCGATAACAATTAAACGGCTGTTATTGAACAGGGTTTGTGTTCAATAATAAGCGCTATGGATAACGGCCCCGAAACGCGCAAACTTGAGCCTGAAACGGGAAGCGCTGCCGGCGCGCCATGCACGCGTCTGCAGGCGGTGCAGGCACGGATCGCGCGCGCGGCGGGCGAGGCGGGGCGCGATCCGGCGACCGTCGCGCTGCTGGCGGTGAGCAAGACCTTCGGGGCGGCGGCGGTACGCGCCGTCGCCGCCTGCGGCCAGCGCGAATTCGGCGAGAACTACCTGCAGGAAGCGCTTGAGAAACAGGCGGAATTGCGCGATCTGGCACTCGTGTGGCACTTCATCGGGCCCATCCAGAGCAACAAGACGCGGGCGATCGCGGAGAATTTCAGCTGGGTGCACAGTGTCGACCGGCTGAAGATTGCCGAACGGCTGTCGGCGCAGCGCCCGCCCGGTTTTCCGCCGCTGCAGGTCTGCATCGAGGTGAACGTCAGCGGCGAGGCCAGCAAGGGCGGCGTGGCGCCGGCGGAGCTGCCGGCGCTGGCCGGGGCCGTTTCCGGGCTGCCGGGTTTGCGATTGCGTGGCCTGATGGCGATCCCGGCGCCGACGCCGGACGTTGCGGCACAGCGTGCCGCATTCGGCCAGGTGCGCGAACTGTTCGACACGCTGCGTGCGCGTGGCCATGGGCTCGATACCCTGTCGATGGGCATGTCGGGCGACCTGGAAGCAGCAATTCTGGAGGGCGCGACCATCGTTCGGATCGGAACCGCCCTTTTTGGCGAGAGGACAAAAAGCTATGCATAAAGTGAGTTTCATCGGCGGCGGCAACATGGCGGCCGCCATCATCGGCGGACTGATCGCCAGCGGCACCGAGCCGACCGATATCGAGGTGGTGGAAGTCAACGCCGACGCGCGGGCGCACCTGTCGGCGCGCTTCGGCGTGGTGACCCACACCGATCTGTCGCTGGCCCGCCTGCACGCCCTGATCGTGCTGGCGGTGAAGCCGCAAACGCTGCCCGAGGTGGCGGCCGCGCTGGCGTCGCGCCTTGCCGGCCAGCTGGTGGTGTCGATCGCCGCCGGCGTGCGGGTGGCCGACCTGTCGCGCTGGCTGGGCGGGCATGCGCGCATCGTGCGCGCCATGCCGAACACGCCGGCGCTGGTGCAGGCCGGTATTGCCGGGCTGTTTGCGCCGCCCGCGGTGACCCAGGAGGCGCGCTCGCAGGCCGAGGCGGTGCTGCGTGCCGTCGGCGGCGTGGTCTGGGTGGAGGACGAGCCTCAGTTGGATGCGGTGACTGCGGTGTCGGGCAGCGGGCCGGCCTATGTGTTTTATTGCATCGAATCGCTGGAGGCCGCCGCCGTGGCGCAGGGCCTGGCGCCGGCGACGGCGCGCCAGCTGGCGCTGCAGACCTTCTTCGGCGCAGCCAAGCTGGCGCTGGAGTCGGGCGAGGAACCGGCCGTGTTGAGGCAGAAGGTGACCTCGAAGGGCGGTACCACCGAGCGCGGCATTGCCGTGCTGGAAGCGGCGGCGGTGAAGCTGGCCATCGGCCAGGCGGTGGAAGCGGCCAGCCGTCGCAGTGCCGAACTCGGCGATGAACTGGGACGACTCGCATGATCGAAGCGGCGCTGAAATTCCTGATCCAGACGCTGGGCAACCTGTTCGTCATCGCGGTGCTGCTGCGTTTCATGATGCAGCTGTTCCGGGTGCCGTTTCGCAACCCGTTCGCGCAATTCATCGTCGCGATCACCGATTTTGCGGTGAAGCCGCTGCGCCGCGTGGTGCCGGGCCTGTTCGGCCTGGACTGGGCCTGTCTGGTGCTGGCCTGGCTGGTCGAGCTGGTGGTGGTGACGGCCGGCTACTGGCTGGACGGCTTCCCGTTCGCGCTGGCCGGTGGCCGGGTATGGCCGGTGATGCTGGGTCTGGCGGCGGTGAAGCTGCTGAGTCTGGCGGTCTACATGATCATCGGCCTGACGCTGGTGCGGGCGGTGCTGTCGTGGGTCAATTCGAACAACCCGCTGATGCCGGTGGTGTACGAGCTGTCGGAACCCTTCCTGCGTCCGCTGCGGCGCTTCATTCCCATGGTGGCCCAGATCGACCTGACGCCGCTGGTCCTGTTCATCCTGTGCCAGCTGATCCTGATGGTGCCGGTGCTGGCGCTGGAGCGGGCACTGCTTGGTTCGCTCTGAGTATGAACAGGCCCCCGTCCTGGGCGCGCCGTGACGGTGCCGACTGGCTGCTGGAACTGCATGTGCAGCCGGGCGCCAAAACCACCGCAACAGTGGGCGAACACGGCGGCAGGCTGAAATTAAAGATTGCCGCGCCGCCGGTCGATAACAAAGCGAATGTGCATCTGCTGGCCTGGCTGGCGACACGACTGGGGGTGCCGAAATCGGCGGTGCGCCTGGTGCGGGGAGAAAGCTCGCGGCAGAAAACCGTGGCGGTGTCCGGGGTCGAAACCCCCTGGCTTGAGATCGAGAACAACAGCAAACCATGAGCATCCATCTGGAACAGGAAGTTGCCGACTTCAGCGAACGCCGCATGCGGCTGGCCACCGCGATCACCGATTACGCCGACTGGCTCGATCGCCAGCATGGCATCGACGCCGAGCGGACCCTGCGGCTGGCCGATACCGCATCCAGCCTGCGCCAGGACAAGCTGGTGGTGGCTTTCGTCGCCGAGTTTTCGCGCGGCAAGACCGAACTGATCAATGCCCTGTTTTTCGCCGACCATGGCCAGCGCCTGCTGCCCTCCGACGCCGGGCGCACCACCATGTGTCCGACCGAGCTGTTCTCCAGTCCGGACGACGCGCCGAGCCTGAGCCTGCTGCCGATCGAGACGCGCCGCCGCGAGGAATCGCTGGCGCGGCTCAGGCACATGCCCATCGAGTGGTGCCGGGTGTCGCTCGACCCCACCGACCCGCGCCAGCTGCAGGAAAGCCTGAAAAAACTCACCGAAACCAAGGCGATGCCGGCGGTGGATGCCATCGAACTCGGACTGTGGAACAGCGATGACGCCAGCGAGCGCCACCAGCTGCGCCCCGACGGTACGGTGGAGGTGCCGGCCTGGCGCTATGCCATGGTCAATTACCCGCATCCGCTGCTGCAGGCCGGGCTGACGATTCTCGACACGCCGGGCCTCAATGCGCTGGGGACCGAACCCGAACTCACGCTGTCGGTCATCCCCAATGCGCACGCGGTGATGTTTCTGCTGGCGACCGATACCGGGGTCACCCGTTCGGATCTGGAAATCTGGCAGAAGCATGTGCACCGCCACGCCAACTATCACGTGGCCGTGCTGAACAAGATCGACATGCTGTGGGACGAGCTGAAGAGCGATGCCGAGGTGCAGGCCACGATCGAGCGTCAGGCCGAAGAGGCGGCCCGCGTCCTCAAGCTGCCGCGCAGCCGCGTGTTCACCGTGTCGGCGCAGAAGGCCCTGGCGGCCAGCATCCGCGGCGATGGCGCCCTGCGCGTGCGCTCGGGCATCGAGTCGCTGGAATATCTGCTGGCGCACCAGGTGATCCCGGCGCGCCGCGATATGCTCTATCACGCGGTCAGCCGCGAGGTGATGTCGCTGCTCGACGAAAGCCGGCTGGATCTGTCTGCGCGCCTCAAGCGCAGCAGCGACGAACTGATTCAGCTCACCCAGCTGTCGGGCAAGAACCGCGAGATGATCGAGCAGTCGCGGGCCGCCCTGCAAAAGGAAAAAGACAGCTACGACGCCACCGCCAGCCAGTTCCGGGCAACCCGCAAGATGGTGCAGGCGCAGGGCGAGCACCTGCTGTCCTACCTGTCGGAAGATACGCTGAGCGCCATCTGCAAGAACGGACGCGAAGCCCTGGAAGGCAGCTGGACCACGCGCGGCCTCACTAGCGGAATCCGGCAGCTGAGCGGACAGATGAGCGAACGCATCATGCAGGCGAGCCAGCTGGCCGACAACATGCTGGATGCGCTGGATCAGGCCTATATCCGTTTTCATCGGCTGCACCGGCTGCCGAAAATGCAGGTGCCGCGGCTGGACCTGGGCGCCTACCGCAACCGGCTCGACGCCCTGTCGCGCGAGACCGAGGCCTTCTGCAAGGATCCCGCCAACCTGCTGCTGGAAAAGCGCTTCATGATCCGGCGCTTCTATGCCGGTCTGGCGGAAGAGGCGCGCAAGGCGTTCAATCTGGCGCGCATGGAAGCTGAACGCTGGCTCCGCATCGCGCTCGATCCCATCATGACGCGCATCCGCGAACACAAGCAGTATCTCGACACGCGGCTGGCCAGCCTGCAGCGGATTCTGGAGAACATGGGCACGCTGCATGGCCGCATGGCGCAGATCAAGCAGGAGATCGGCACGCTGCGCCACGAGAAGACGGAACTGGCGCGGATCGCCGAGCAGCTGACGGTCTAGGCATATTCGACCCCGGGCTTGGCCCGGAACGACAGCTGGGGCTAGCCGTTCAGACGGCCCAGCAGTGTCGCCGTCTTGTCGGGGTCGGTGTTCTTCAGCAGACGCTGTGCGGCGGGCACCAGCTCATCCAGATTGGATTTCAGCACCTGCTGCTTGACCTGCAGCAGGCTGGCCGGCTGCATCGAAAACGTCCGCAGCCCCAGTCCCAGCAGCAGGCGCGTCAGCAGCGGGTCGCCCGCCATTTCCCCGCACACCGCAACCGGCTTGCCCGTCTTGGCGCCGGCGCGCAGCGTGTACTGGATCAGGTTGAGCACCGCCGGGTGCAGCGGGTCGTACAGGTGCGCCACGCTATCGTCGGCGCGGTCGATCGCCAGCGTGTACTGGATCAGGTCATTGGTGCCGATCGACAGGAAGTCCAGCTGTTCGGCAAAGAACGTGGCCGACAGCGCGGCGGCGGGAACTTCGATCATGCCGCCGACCTGGATGCCCTCGTCGAATTTCAGTCCGTCCTTCCTCAGCGAATTCTTGGCTTCGTCGATGCGTTGCAGCGTCTGCCGCAGCTCCATGAAGCTCGCCAGCATGGGAATCAGCATGCGCACCCGACCATGCGTCGATGCGCGCAGGATGGCACGCAGCTGGGTGTGGAACAGCCCGGGTTCGGCCAGGCACAGACGGATCGCGCGCAGGCCCAGTGCCGGGTTGTCGGCGACGGTGTGGCCCCAGGGCGCCTGCTTGTCGGCTCCGAGGTCGAGTGTGCGGATGGTGACCGGCTTGCCGTCGAGCGCTTCGGCCACCGTCTTGTAGGATTCATATTGTTCTTCCTCGGTCGGCAGGTCGCTGCGGTTGAGGAACAGGAATTCGCTCCTGAACAGGCCGATACCCTGCGCGCCCGCTGCCTTCACCGCGTCGATGTCGGAGAGCAGTTCGATGTTTGCCATCAGCTCGATCGGCGTGCCGTCGAGGGTGGACGACTTGCTGGTCTTCAGTCGCTTCAGCTTGTCGGTGTCGATGCGCCACTGGTTCTGCCGCAACCGGTATTCGGCGAGCACCGATTCGTCCGGGTTGACGATCACCACGCCGTCGCGGCCGTCGACGATCAGCAGGTCGTGATCGCGGATCAGGCCGCGCGCAGTATGCAGCGCCATCACCGACGGCATGCCCATGCTGCGCGCGAGAATCGCGGTGTGCGAGGTGGTGCCGCCGAGGTCGGTGACGAAGGCGGCGAAATGGACGTTCTTGAAAATCACCATATCGGCCGGCGACAGTTCGTGCGCGACCAGGATGCGTTCGCTGTCGAAGTCGACGTCCAGCGGCAGGTGGCTGGGATGGCCGGTGAGCGCCTTCAGCACCCGCTGCACCACCTGCACCACGTCTTCCTGACGGCTCCTCAGGTAGGCGTCGTCGATTTCGTCGAAGCGCGCCACCAGCGCTTCCATCTGCTGCGCCAGTGCCCATTCGGCGTTGCACTGGGTCTCGCGGATCAGGCGCTTGGGTTCCTCGGCGATCATCGAATCGCCGAGGAACATCAGGTGCATGTCGAGGAAGGCCGACAGTTCGGCCGGGGCATCGGGCGGGATGTGGCTGCGCAGGATCTCGAGTTCGGCGCGGGTGGCGAGGATGGCCTCGTCGAAGCGCGCCAGTTCCTCCTTGATGTACTTGCGGTCGAGCATGTACTGCGGCACTTCGATCCGCGCGTTGGAGGTCAGGTGCGCATAGCCGATGGCGATGCCGCCCGACACGCCGATGCCGTGCAGCGAGAAGCTCACAGTTCCTCTCCGAAGCCGCTGGTAATCAGGTCGGCCAGCGCGTCGATGGCCTCCACTTCGTCTTCCCCTTCGGTTTCCAGGGTGATGCTGCTGCCCTTGGCGGCGGCCAGCATCATCACGCCCATGATGCTCTTGGCATTGACGCGGCGGCCGTTGCGCGACATGAACACATTGCTTTTGAAGCTGGACGCGAGCTTGGTCAGGCGTGCCGACGGCCGCGCATGCAGCCCCAGCTTGTTGACGATTTCAACGTCCCGTTGCTGCATGGCACATGGTCTCGGAGATATGGTTGATGCTGTTGCGCCCGCCTTCGACGATGCGCTCGATGAGCTGCGGCAGGGCCAGCGTGTCGCGGTAGTTCAACGCTTTCAGCAGCATGGGCAGGTTGACGCCGGACACCCCTTCGATATGGGCGGGTTCGAGCAGCCGGCACAGCGTGTTGCTGGGCGTGGCGCCGTAGACGTCGGTCAGCACCAGGATGCCGTCGCCTTCGTCGAGCTCGGCCAGCCGCGCCTGCAGGGCCTTCTGCCGTTCGTCGGGATCGGCGTGGCCGATGAAGTCCAGCGTGGCGAGGCCGCGCGGGCGCTGTCCCAGTACGTGGGTGGCGCATTCGACCAGGCTGTCGGCGAGCGAGCCGTGGGCGACGATCAGGATGCCTATCATTGCGGGAGGGTCAGACCAAAAGCGCCATTCTATCGAAGCCGCGCCGCCAGTGCAGGCGAGATGTGGATTTCGCCAGCGGCGTCCACCGCCAGATAGTCGGCAACGCCGAGACGGGCGGCATGCTCTGCCAGCCGGGCGCCATCGATGAACAGGGGCTTCGACAGCGCATCGGAACGCGTGCCCGCGTGTTGGCCGCGCACCAGCACGCTGACCGACTGCATGCCGGTTGCCGGTTTTCCGGTGCGCGGGTCGATCAGGTGGCTGTAGCGATTCCCGTCCGCTTCGAAATAGCGCTGATAGTCGCCCGAGGTGCCGATTGCTTCGCCGTCATGCAAATCCAGCGTCGCCAGCGTGCCCGGCTTGCGCGGATGCTGGATGCCGACACGCCACGGCCGGTCGCCGTGCGTTCCGAGCGCGATCACGTTGCCGCCGATGTTCACCAGCGCATTGTCGATGCCGTGCGCCTTGAGGATCGTCACCGCGTCGTCGAGCGCGCGGCCCTTGGCATAACCGCCGAGATCCAGCTGAACGGCCCGATTGGTGCTCGATACCGCATCGTTTCCGATGGACAGGTCGGCCATGCGCGGCTGCCTGCGCACCCAGTCGGCGAGCGTCGCGGCATCCGGCACGTGCGATTGCGGCGCATCAGAGTGGAATCCCCAAAGCGCGATGAGGCCGCCAATGGCCGGGTTGAACAGTTCGTTGGTCCGGTTCGACAGGACCTGCGCATCGCGCAGCATTGCGGCGAGCTCGGGTGTCACCGTGGCGCGCTCGCCCCGGGCCAGGGCGGCGTTGAGCCGCGACAGTTCGCTCGGCTGCCAGGCATGCAGGGTGCGGTGCAATACGTCGAAGCGCGCCAGCACCGCTGCGGAGGCCTGCCGGGCCTGCGCGTCCGGCGCGCCGTAGATGCTGATCTCCACCAGGGTGCCGAATACATAGGCCTGCTGCTGGTGCAAAGGCGGGGGAGTGCAGGCAGCCAGCGCCCATAGCAGCAGAAGCCACAGGCTGTGCCGCATGGACGACTGGCACGGTCCGTGCCTCAAGGGCGAACCGCAGTCGAACAGCCGCGCTCGATCGCGGCGATGAACTGCGCCGCCACGTCGTGGCCGGTCTGCGCCGTGATTTCCTGGAATCCGGTAGGGCTGGTGACGTTGATTTCGGTGAGGCAGTCGCCGATGACGTCGAGGCCGGCGAGGAAAATGCCCTTGTCCTTCGCCCACGGCGCAATGGCTTCGGCAACGGCACGATCCCGCGGTGACAGCGGCTGCGCGCGCGCGGTGCCGCCGGCGGCGAGGTTGCCGCGGGTTTCTCCGGCAAGGGGGATACGCGCCAGCGCCCACGGCACCACCTCGCCGTCGATCAGCAGGATGCGCTTGTCGCCGTCCTTGATTTCCGGAAGGTAGCGCTGCGCCATGATGGCGCGGGAGCCGTGTCGGGTCAGCGTCTCCAGGATGGCGTTGCGGTTGGGGTCGCTGGTCGTCAGGCGGAAAATGCCGGCACCGCCCATTTCGGTGAGCGGCTTGACGATGATGTCCTGGTGCTC
>JADFDN010000088.1 GCA_018262815.1 Thiobacillus sp. | reverse complement strand
GCCCCGAGGTCATCAACGAGGAGTCGCGCGCCGCCATGCGCAATGCGCTGAAGCGCATCCAGACCGGCGAGTACGCCAAGATGTTCATCCTCGAAGGCAAGACCAACTACCCGGCCATGACCGCGCGCCGCCGCCTCAACGCCGAGCATCCGATCGAGGTCACCGGCGCCAAGCTGCGCGACATGATGCCGTGGATCAAGGCCAACAAGCTGGTCGATCAATCCAAGAACTAAAAGGGGCCAGGGGTCGGGATTCAGGGGTCAGGGGTTTTTGTGCGGCTGCGCCACGCCGACCTCTGCGTTCCGTCCCCTGAATCCTGATCCCTGAATCCTGACCCCTGAAATGACACATCCCCTCATTGCCCGCGAGGGCTGGCTCGTTCTCCTCGCCGCATTCGCGGCCGCACTCGTCGCCACCTGGCTCCTCGGTTGGTGGTCGATCCCGTTCTGGATCTGGGCCGTGTTCGCGCTGCAGTTTTTCCGCGATCCGGCGCGGGTGCCGCCTCAGGATGCCGACGCGGTGATCTCGCCGGCCGACGGCCGCATCGTCGCGGTGGAAAAGGTCGCCGATCCCTACCTGGAACGCGAGGCGCTGAAGATCAGCGTGTTCATGAACGTGTTCAACGTGCACTCGAACAAGAGCCCGGTCGACGGCGAAGTGAAGGGCCGCTGGTACACCCCCGGCAGCTTCGTCAACGCCGACCTCGACAAGGCCTCGACCGAGAACGAACGCAACGCGATCTGGATCCAGAGCGCGCGCGGCGACGTCACCAGCGTGCAGATCGCCGGCCTCATCGCGCGCCGCATCCTGTGCTACGTGCGGACAGGGGATCGTCTGGTGCGCGGCCAGCGCTACGGCTTCATCCGCTTCGGTTCGCGCGTCGACGTCTACCTGCCGACCATGGCGCGGCCCGAAGTCTCGATTGGCCAGAAGGTGACCGGCGGACGTACCATACTGGCTCGCTGGTAAGCCGGTATCGCCATGCCTGACTTGATGCACCGCAAGCCCGACTCGATCCGCCCGCGGATGCGCGACCGCGGCATCTACCTGCTGCCCAACCTGTTCACCACCGGCGCGCTGTTCGCCGGCTTCTACGCCGTGGTACAGGCGATGAACGGGCGCTTCGAGCAAGCTGCGGTGGCGATCTTCATCGCCATGGTGCTCGACGGTCTCGACGGCCGCGTCGCCCGCATGACGCACACGCAGAGCGCCTTCGGCGCCGAATACGACAGCCTGTCCGACATGGTGTCGTTCGGCGTCGCCCCGGCGCTGGTGGTCTACGAATTCGCCCTGCAGGGCCTGGGCAAGCTGGGCTGGATCGCCGCCTTCGTCTATTGCGCCGGCGCGGCGCTGCGGCTGGCGCGCTTCAACACCCAGCTCGACACCGTCACCGACAAGCGTTTCTTCCAGGGCCTGCCGAGCCCGGCGGCGGCCGCGCTGATCGCCGGCTTCGTCTGGGTGATGGTCGAGTACCGCATTGCGGGAGAGGACATCCGCTGGCTGGCCGCGGTGATCGCGCTGTTCGGCGGGCTGTCCATGGTCAGCAACTTCCGCTTCTACAGCGGCAAGGAAATCAACCTCAGGAAAAGCGTGCCCTTCTTCGTCATCCTGCTGATCGTGCTGGCCTTCATCCTGGTGTCGACCAGCCCGCCCGAAGTGCTGTTCGGCGTGTTCGTGCTGTACGGCCTGTCGGGCTATGCCGATGCGCTTTGGACGCTGCTGCATCGCAGGAAAGCGCCCCCCTTGCAGGGCGGCGAAAAATAGATAGAATTTAGACCATGTCTAATTGGTCGCAACCCTCCTTCCTCCTCTGCCTGTCGAGCCTCCTGTTCGGCAGCCTGCTGCTGCGCGTCGCGCGCACACATTGAACCCCCTCCCCCCGAGCAGTACCCCCGCGCCGCGAGCTGCATGCGGCAGCCTTATATAATGCGTCGGCATTCCGCGACCTGAACGCGACGCCGACCCACCATGGAGCCCGCCATGAACGACCGTTTGTTTATTTTCGACACCACCTTGCGCGACGGCGAGCAAAGCCCCGGCGCGTCGATGACCAAGGAAGAGAAGCTCCGCATCGCGCGCCAGCTGGAAAAGCTCGGCGTCGACGTCATCGAGGCCGGCTTCGCTGCCGCCAGCCCGGGCGACGCCGATGCGATCCGCACCATTGCCGAAACCATCCAGAACTCGACCGTCTGTTCGCTGGCGCGCGCCAACGAGCGCGACATCCACGCGGCGGGCGGCGCGATCAAGCCGGCCAAGCGCGGACGCATCCACACCTTCATCGCCACCAGCCCGATCCACATGGAAAAGAAGCTGCGCATGCAGCCCGACCAGGTGGTCGAGGCGGCGATCAAGGCGGTCAAGCTCGCGCTCGAATACACCGACGACGTCGAGTTCTCGGCCGAAGACGCGGTGCGCTCCGACATGGATTTCCTCGTCCGCATCTTCGACGAGGTGATCAAGGCCGGCGCCAAAACCATCAACGTCCCCGACACCGTCGGCTATTCGATCCCGGCCTTGTGGGGCGAGCGCATGAAGCAGCTGATCGAGCGCGTGCCGAATTCGGACAAGGTCATCTGGTCGACGCATTGCCACAACGATCTCGGCATGGCGGTCGCCAACTCGCTCGCCGCGGTGATGAACGGCGCGCGCCAGGTCGAGTGCACCATCAACGGTCTCGGCGAGCGGGCCGGCAACGCCTCGCTGGAAGAGATCGTGATGGCGGTGCGCACCCGCAAGGACGTGTTCCACTGCGACACCCGCATCGACGCGACGCAAATCGTCCCGGCTTCCAAGCTCGTCTCGACCATCACCGGCTACCCGGTGCAGCCGAACAAGGCCATCGTCGGGGCGAACGCCTTCGCGCACGAATCGGGCATCCACCAGGACGGCGTACTGAAGCACCGCGAGACCTACGAAATCATGCGGGCCGAAGACGTGGGCTGGAACGCCAACCGGCTGACGCTGGGCAAGCTCTCGGGCCGCAACGCCTTCAAGACCAAGCTCGCCGAACTCGGCATCGTGCTCGACAGCGAGGAAGCGCTCAACACCGCTTTCGCCCGCTTCAAGGACCTCGCCGACAAGAAGCGCGAGATCTTCGACGAGGACCTGCAGGCGCTGGTGTCCGACGAGGGCTACGCCGCCGAGCACGAGCGCTTCAAGCTGGTGTCGATGAAAGTGTGTTCGGAAACCGGCGAAGTGCCGCATGCCAGGCTGGTGTTCACCGACGACGGCGCCGAATGGCGGGCCGAGGGCAACGGCTCGGGCCCGGTCGACGCCGCCTTCAAGGCGCTCGAATCGGTAGTCAACAGCGGCGCCACGCTGCTGCTCTACTCGGTCAACAACATCACCAGCGGCACCGATGCGCAGGGCGAGGTGACCGTGCGGCTGGCGCAGGACGGCCGCGTGGTCAACGGGCAGGGCGCCGATACCGACATCGTCGTGGCGTCGGCCAAGGCCTATCTGCATGCGCTGAACAAGCTGCACAGCAAGCGCGAGCGCGCGCATCCGCAGGTGTAGCGTGATCCCGCAATCGAAAAACACCCCGGTCGGGGCGTTTTTCATGGGCGTCCGCAAAGCGTGCCGAACCGGCGTCGCGGCCTGACGGCGTGCCCTAGGGGCCGTTGACGATGCGGTTGCGGCCCTGCTGCTTGGCAAGATAGAGCCGTTTGTCCACCTCCTCGACGAAGCGGAGCGGTTCATCCTGGAGCGTCGGGACGATGGCGCCGACGCCGATGCTGACGGTCAGGATCTGGCTGACCGGGGATGTTTCGTGCGCGATCTGTTCCTTGAAAATCAGATGGCGGCAGCGTTCGGCAATCTTGATCGCCGCTTTTTCATCCGTTTCGGGCAGCACCAGCACGAATTCCTCGCCACCGAAGCGGGCGAGGAAATCCCGCGACCGCGTCGCAGCCGAGCCCAGGGTCTGCGCCACGCGCTTCAGGCAGTCGTCGCCCTGGACGTGCCCATAGCGGTCGTTGTACTGCTTGAAATAATCGATATCGAACATGATCAGCGCAAGCGACTGGTTGTTGCGCCGCGCACGGGTCCACTCCAGGTCGAGGATGGAGTCGAACATGCGGCGGTTCGCCACGCCGGTCAGGCCGTCCTTGAAGGACAGCTCTTCCAGTTCCTTCTGCAGCGTGGCCAGTTCCTCCTCGGTTTTCTTTCGTTCGCTGATGTCGAACATGAACCCGACCAGCGAATCGACGTCGCCGTTATCGTTGCGGACCACATGCACCACATCGCGGATCCACACATATCCGCCGTCCCGGGTCAGCGCGCGATAGTCGGCCTCGTGATCGGTTCCGGCCTGGGACTGGGCCACGCAGAAATTGACCACCCGTTCCCGGTCGTCCGGGTGCATCCTGGCGGCCCAGTCCTCCACGCTCGCCCAGGTCGAGGGCGGCCAGCCGAGCAGGCTTTCGATCTGCGGTCCGATGTAGGCGAACCGCATGGTCGACCAGTCGATTTTCCAGGGGATGGCCTTCGTCGATTCCAGCAGGGTCTTGTAGACCGTGCTGTCGATCTCGGCGTCGTCCGGGTGGCGGGTCATCGCGTGCCCGATCAGCCTGCCCGCCGCGACGGCGCGCTGAGCTTGGCGTAGTAGATCGCGGCGAAGAAGAACACCACCGACAGCACCACCTCGCCGCCGGCCAGCCAGGCCGACAGGCCCTTGTCCGACCAGGCGCGCACCACGCCTTCGGTGAAGTAGGCCAGCACCAGCATCGGCGCCCATTGATAGGTATAGCGGCGGCCCTTGAGGATGCCCATCAGCGGGAACAGCAAGGGCAGCGCCTTGAACGCCAGCGAGGAGCCGCCGGGGCGGATCGGCGCAAGCCACAGCTCCCACGCCAGGCACAGGAAGATCAGCGCGATCAGGCTCGCGCTCGCGAGGTTTTGCAGTGCTTTCATTCTGGAAAAAGCCGGGTGGTGGTTTCGGCGAGCCGTTTGCCGAGCGCGATGCACAGCGCGCGCTCGTCGTCGGTCAGCGCCCGGTCGTCGGCCGGGCCGGCCCAGTGGCTGGCGCCGTAGGGCGTGCCGCCGCTCGCGGTGTGGTTCACCTCGGCGAGCGTGTAGGGCAGGCCGACGATCAGCATGCCGTGGTGCAACAGCGGCAGCATCATGCTGGTCAGCGTGGTTTCCTGGCCGCCGTGCAGGCTGGCGGTGGAGGTGAACACCGCCGCCGGCTTGCCGGCCAGCGTGCCCTTCGCCCACAGCGCGCCGGTGGTGTCGAGGAAATACTTCAGCGGTGCCGCCATGTTGCCGAAGCGGGTCGGCGAGCCGAGCGCGAGGCCGGCGCACTGCTCGAGGTCGGCCAGTTCGACGTAGGGCGCGCCTGCGTCGGGCACCGGCGGCTCGGCCACCTGGGTGCGCGGCGCCACCGGCGGCACGGTGCGCACGCGCGCGCTGGCGCCGGCCACCTGGTTGACGCCGCGCGCCACCAGCTGTGCCATCTCGCGCACGCTGCCGCCGGCGCTGTAATAGAGGACGAGGATTTCGGTCATGTCGGTTCGTCGGAAAAAATGCTGAATTCGATCAGCTCGAAGCTCGGCGTCTGCTCGACGCAGCGGCCGAAGGTGAGCGTGTACTGGTGCGGCGGGTGCCGGACGTCGGCGTCCATGCCGATCTGATACAGGTGGCGCGGCAGCAGCAGGCGGTCCGGCTGCTGCAGCGCGGCCACGCCCGGAACGAACAGCGCCGCCTCCGGGCGGGACTTGCGGTGGCCGCGCAGCGGCTGCACCCACGCCGCCTGCACCTGCGGCGACAGCCGCTCGACGCCGAGCTCGACCTGGCGCGCATCGCGCATGCGGATCCAGCGGATCACCCCGAGCGACCAGGCCGCCGCATCGTCCGCGCGCAGGCCCAGCGCGTCGCCCACCTTCAGGTTCAGCGGCGCGTTGGGGCTGCCGGAAAGGGCGAGGCCGGACGCGCTGTCGTTGCTGACGGTCCAGTGCGTGGCGGTGACGGCGATCGGCGCGGCGTGCGCGATCTCGACGTCGCGGATCGGCAGGCTGTCGCCGCCGTCCGCTTCGTCCCCGGCGGCCGGCGGCGCCGGTTCCAGCATCCGGTGGATCGCGCTGACGCCGGCCACCATCTGCATCGTGCTGCCGGGCGTGGCGAAGCGGCGGAACGCGCGCTGCGCGCCGGTGCTCCACTGTCGCAGCAGGCGTTTGCACAGCAACTGGGCGGGTTCGCTTTCCATGGCTGCCGGCAGGCCGATGCGGCGCGGCGCTTCGCCGCTGCGCAGGCGCACCGCGGTTTCGTGCAGGTGGCGGCACAGCGCATCGGTGTCGAGCCACAGGGTGCCCGGCGTGTGGGCGAGCGGAACATGGCCCGGCGGGGCGTCGACGTCGCTGCGGATCGTGAAGCCGTGATGGCCTGCCACCGGCGCCGTGGTCAGCATGGCGAGCGCGGCAAACTTGTCGAGATACAGGCGCGCGCCGGCGAGTTCGGCGTGGCCCATGTGCGGCGGGTCGGCCAGCGCGATCAGCAGCGCCTGGCAATAGGCCACCGCGGCCGAGGGCGCGTCGTCCGCCGCCGTGTCGGCCAGATTCGAGGCGCGGGCATAGGCATACAGCTGGTGCATTTCCTGCCAGGTGCCGGCCGGCGCCGGCGTGTGGGTCAGCTCGCCGGCGGCGAGCAGGTCGCGCAGCGCGGCCAGCAGATGCGCCACGGTCTCGGCCATGCGCTTCGGGTTGGCGCGGCCGAAGCGGCGCTGGGTCAGCGCCTGCAGCACCTGCTTGTAGCCGATGCCGTGCTCGATATGCAGTTCGCGCAGCAGCGCGCCGGCCTGGCGCTGCTGCGCGTGGGGCGGTACGCCGGATTCGGCGAGCTGCGCCTCCAGGCTGGCGGCGGCGCGCGCCACCACCGGGCGATACAGCGCCAGCAGCGCGCTGCGATCGTCCTCGCCGAGCGCGTGGCGATTCAGGCCGTACAAGGCCATGACAATCTGCTGGGCGGTATCCGTCGGGCTGGCGAAGGGCAGGCGGTCGAGCCAGTTCGCCACCGCTTTCGGGCGGGTTTCCACCTTGTGCTGCAGCGCCGCGTCGGGGCCGGGGAGGTTGAGTGTGAGCATGGGATCAGTCGAACACGACGGTCTTGTTGGCATACACCAGCACGCGGTTGTCGAGGTGCCATTTCACCGCGCGCGACAGCACCACCTTCTCCAGGTCGGCGCCCTTGTTGATCAGGTCGTCGAGGCTGTCGCGGTGCGAGATGCGCGCCACGTCCTGCTCGATGATGGGGCCGTCGTCGAGTGTCTCGGTGACGTAGTGCGCGGTCGCGCCGATCAGCTTGACCCCCCGCTCGAATGCCCGATGGTAGGGCTTGGCGCCGTGGAACGCCGGCAGGAAGGAATGGTGGATGTTGATGATGCGGTTGGGGTAGTGGCGGATGAATTCCGGCGACAGCACCTGCATGTAGCGCGCCAGCACGATGAAGTCGATTTTCTGGTCGCGCAGGATCGCCATCTGGATCTGCTCGGCCTCGTGCTTGGCGTCCTTGTGCACGATCAGGTGCTGGTAGGGCACGCGGTAGGCCTCGGCCAGCCAGCGCGTGTCCTCGTGGTTGGACAGGATGATCGGCAGCTCGCAGTGCAGCTCGCCGCTCTGGTAGCGGTACAGGAGGTCGGCCAGGCAGTGGTCGAACTTGGACACGAACACCGCCATGCGCGGCTTGCGGCTGGATTCGGCGAGCCGCCAGGTCATCCCGAAGCGTTCGGCGATGGGCGCGAAGGCGGCGGCGAACCCGGCCAGGTCGAGGCTGAATTCCGCCAGCTCCCATTCCACCCGCATCAGGAACAGCTTCAGCTCGGCATCCTGGTGCTGGTCGGCGTGCAGGATGTTGGCGTTGTGCTGCAGCAGGAAATCGGCGATGGCGGCAACCAGCCCCTTCTGGTCGGGGCAGGAAATCAGCAGGACGGCGGTATGGCGCATGGCGGCTGCGGGTGGGCCCGGGTTGTGGTTTTTCCCGTCATCATAACCAAAATTCCCCTGATCGCATTGAGGAAAGCGGCGAGGCGGCGGCGTCCGTGGCCGCGTCGCGCAAAGTTTCAGCGTTCTTTGCGCGCCGTTCCGTGCATGAGCGCTTGCTCATACACTGAAGTTCGACGCATTCATCGGCCTCACCGGGCGTTTCTCGGCGCCAGCCCGCATCCTGCCGGTCGCCTGTTCAAACTTTAGGCAGGCCGCCCGGCAAAAACTTTGATTTGCCATGGGTTTTTTCGGACGCCAAAAAAACCCCGGAGAAATTGCGCGCATCCGGGTTGACATGCCCGGCGGGACACCTAGAATTTGTACCTGCCCTTCGCCTGCACCACAATATGTTGTGAATAGAACTGTGCACGAGGGCTGGGAAAGCTGTGCATAAGTTGTGTGTTTCCGCGCGCAGCCGCCAGGTTTTTCGTCCTACCCCACCAAGGAGCCCCCAGATGTTGAACGTTGCCACCGAATCCGCCGTCCCCCCGCCCATTCCCCCGCTCGAAACCGCCGAACCGGCCACGATCGACACGCGCTACGCCGACTACAAGATCATCCGCCGCAACGGCGCGGTGGTCGGCTTTGCGCCCAACAAGATCGCGATCGCCGTGACCAAGGCCTTCATCGCGGTGCAGGGCGGGCAGGCCGCGGCATCGGCGCGCATCCGCGAGCTGGTCGAGTCGATCACCAGCCAGGTGACGGCCGCGCTGCTGCGGCGCAACCCCAACGGCGGCACCTTCCACATCGAGGACATCCAGGACCAGGTCGAACTGGCGCTGATGCGCTCGGGCGAGCATGAAGTCGCCCGCGCCTACGTGCTCTACCGCGAAAAGCGCGCGCAGGAGCGCGCCGCGCAGAAGGCCGCCGGCGTTCCCGAAGCCACGCTGCACGTGATCGAGGACGGCGTGAAGAAGCCGCTCGACACCGCGCGCCTGGCCGGCCTCCTGGCCGACGCCTGCGTCGGCCTGGGCGACAACGTCAAGGCCGAGCCGATCATGCACACCGTGCTGCGCGACCTCTACGACGGCGTGCCGATGGCCGAAGTCGAGAAGGCGCTGGTGCTGGCCGCGCGCTCGATGATCGAGCAGGACCCGGCCTATTCCTTTGTCACCGCCCGCCTGCTGCTCAATTCCATCCGCCACGAAGTGCTGGGCGAGCTGGTGACCCAGGCGCAGATGGGCGAGCGCTACGCCGAGTATTTCCCCAACTTTATTAAAAAGGGCATCGCCGCCGAACTGCTCGACGAGAAGCTCGGCCAGTTCGATCTGGCGCGCCTGGCGAAGGAGCTCGACGCCGGCCGCGACTACCAGTTCGGCTACCTCGGCCTGCAGACGCTGTACGACCGCTATTTCCTGCACATCGAAGAGAACCGCATCGAACTGCCGCAGGCCTTCTTCATGCGCGTGGCGATGGGCCTCGCGATCAACGAGATCGACCGCGAGGCGCGCGCCATCGAGTTCTACCAGGTGCTGTCCTCGTTCGACTTC
>JADFDN010000087.1 GCA_018262815.1 Thiobacillus sp. | reverse complement strand
CGCCCTCCCAAGGGGCAATGAGCGGTCAACCGAGGAATCAAGGTTGAATACCCTGACCCGCATCGACGGCCGCCTTCATCTTGAGGACGTGGCGCTGGATACGCTTGCCGAGCGCTTCGGCACGCCGCTATATGTCTATTCGCGCGCCGCGCTCGAAGCCGCCTATCGCGCCTATGCCGAGGCCTTCGCCGCCACCCCGCACCTGATCTGCTATGCGGTCAAGGCCAACTCGAATCTGGCGATTCTCAACCTGTTCGCCCGGCTGGGCGCCGGCTTCGACATCGTCTCTGGCGGCGAACTCGCCCGCGTGATCGCCGCCGGCGGCGACCCCGGCAAGGTGGTGTTTTCCGGCGTCGGCAAGACCGCCGACGAGATGCGTGCCGCGCTCAATGCCGGCATCCTCTGCTTCAACGTCGAGTCAGTTGGCGAACTGCATCGGCTCAATCGCGTAGCGGGTGAGATGGGCAAGGTCGCGCCGGTGTCGTTCCGCGTCAATCCCGACGTCGACCCCAAAACCCATCCGTATATTTCCACCGGGCTCAAGGAGAACAAGTTCGGCGTGCCGATTGCCGATGCCCCCGCGCTGTATCGCCTGGCAGCCAGTCTGCCGCATCTGAAGATCACCGGCATCGACTGCCATATCGGCTCGCAGTTGATCGATCTGTCGCCGCTGGCCGATGCGGCCGACCGCGTACTGGCACTGGTCGATGCGCTCGCAACCGAAGGCATCGTGCTGCATCACATCGACCTCGGCGGCGGGATCGGCATCCGCTACCGCGACGAAATGCCGCCCGATCTCGCCGCTTATGGCCGCGTGGTGGCGGCACGCTTCGCCGGCCGTCGCGAGAAACTGCTGCTGGAACCGGGCCGCTCGCTGGTCGGCAACGCAGGACTGCTGCTGACCCGGGTCGAGTATCTCAAGCCGGGCGAAGACAAGAATTTCGCCATCGTCGACGCGGCAATGAACGACCTGATGCGCCCCGCGCTGTACGAGGCGTATCACGAAATCGTCGCCGTCCACGAAAGAAACGTGCCATCTCAGCGCTACGACATCGTGGGCCCGATCTGCGAAACCGGCGATTTTCTTGGCTTTGCACGCGATCTTGCAATCGAGGAAGGTGATCTTCTGGCCCTGCTGTCGGCCGGCGCCTACGGCATGAGCATGGCATCGAACTACAATTCCCGCCCTCGAGGAGCAGAAATCCTGATCGACAAGAATGAAATTCATCTTGTCAGGGCACGCGAATCCCAGGACCACATGATGGCCGGAGAACGGCTTGTTTATTGACTTTGCACGATCCGTGCAGACCGTCTATTTACAGCGATTTTGTATCGATTCGATACATTTTGCTTGACTGCGACATTTTTTTGCGAAGAATTTTCGCAAGAACTTGACTATTCGTTGAACCCCCGGGAAAAGTAACTAGAATGAGGCTCACCAAGCGGAGCCTCGGTATCGCCCGTGTCTAGCGGGTTTCGGGCAAGTCGGTCGCCTGTCGGTACCACGCTTTGGAAGTGCAAACCCTGACTGCACGTGGCTTCAAGCTGTAGTGATAAGTGAATGTGTTCAACTTCTAAGGAGTGTTAGATGGCAACAGTGAAGAAACCCGCCGCCAAGAAACCGGTGGCCAAGAGGGCAGCAGCCAAACCCGCTGCCAAACCCGCAGCCAAGAAGGCAGTCGCCGCCAAGAAACCGGTCGCTAAAAAGCCGGTCGCCAAGAAGGCAGTCGCCGCCAAGAAGCCGGTCGCTAAAAAGCCGGTCGCCAAGAAGGCAGTCGCCGCCAAGAAGCCGGTCGCTAAAAAGCCGGTCGCCAAGAAGGCAGTCGCCGCCAAGAAGCCGGTCGCTAAAAAGCCGGTCGCCAAGAAGGCAGTCGCCGCCAAGAAGCCGGTCGCTAAAAAGCCGGTCGCCAAGAAGGCAGTCGCCGCCAAGAAGCCGGTCGCTAAAAAGCCGGTCGCCAAGAAGGCAGTCGCCGCCAAGAAGCCGGTCGCTAAAAAGCCGGCTGCAAAACCGGTCGCCAAGAAGGCAGCGCCGGCCAGGAAGCCTGTCGCGAAGAAGGCGGTCCCCGCCAAACCCGCGCCTACTCCTGCGGCAGCCCCTGCCCCCGCACCGGCGGTACCGGTCATCAAGCCTTTCGGGCTCTAACAGGTCGGGCACTGCCCAATCTGAAACGGGGGCGTGTCCCCCGTTTTTTATTGCCTGCCTGGAAGAAAACAAACCCGGTTACTTATCGCTGGTTCCTCAGTCCCGTGCGCGCTCACGACCGGGCCGGCACGAAGCGGGCCCGCAGCGCCCCCAGCAAGTTCAGTCCCCACGGCAGGCGCAGCGCCAGCAACAGGGCCAGAATCGCACCGTAGACCAGAGGTTCGGTCAGGTCTTTTTTCACCAGCCACAGAAAATGCACGACGCCCAAAAGGGCGATCGGGTAAACCAGTCGGTGCAATTGCTGCCAGCGGCGGCCCAGACGGCGCATCATGGCATGCGTCGAGGTCGCAGCCAGCGGAATGAGCAGCATGAAGGCACTGAAACCCACCGTGATGAAAGGGCGCTTGACGATGTCCCTGGCGATGGCCGCCGGGTCGAAAAACTGATCCAGCCAAACATAGGTGGTGAAATGCAGGCAGGCATAGAAGAAGGCGAACAGCCCCAGCATGCGCCGGTAACGGACAAGATCCGCACGCCCCGTCAGCCGCCGCAGCGGGGTGACCGACAGCGTCACCAGCAATCCGATCAGCGTCCAGGTCCCCGTGGAACGCGTAATGAACTCGATCGGATTGGCCCCCAGCCCGCCGCTGGCGCCCAGTGCAATCAGCCGTGCGAGTGGCAACAGGCAGGCCAGCGCAATCCAGACCTTGGGGTTGCGCAGTCCTGCCCCCATCAGAAGTACTTTTTCAGGTCCATGCCGCGATACAACCGGGCAACCTGCGGACCGTAGCCATTGAACATCAGTGTGTCGCGCTTGAGAAATTCGCCGATGCGACGTTCCTTCGCCTGGCTCCAGCGCGGGTGGTCGACCTGCGGATTGACGTTGGAATAGAAGCCGTATTCCCGGGGCGCTGCCGCCATCCAGGCCGTGAGCGGCTGCTTCTCGACGAAACGGATCCTGACGATGGATTTGGCGCTCTTGAATCCGTATTTCCACGGGACGACCAGGCGGATCGGCGCGCCGTTCTGGTTGGGCAGCACTTCGCCATACAGTCCGACCGCCAGCAGCGTCAGCGGATGCATCGCCTCGTCCATCCGCAGCCCCTCGACATAGGGCCAGTCGAGCACGCGCGAGCGCTGCCCCGGCATTTGCCTGGGGTCGTTCAGGGTGACGAACTCGACATACTTGGCATTGCCGGTGGGCGCCGCACGCCGGATGAGCTCGCTCAGCGGAAACCCCACCCAGGGAATCACCATCGACCAGCCCTCGACGCAGCGCATGCGGTAGACACGCTCTTCAAGCGGCACGAGCTTCAACAGCGCGTCGATGTCATACGTTTTAGGATTGGCCACTTCGCCCTCGACCGCCACTGTCCAGGGACGCGTCCTCAGGCTGCCGGCGTTTTCGGCCGGATCGCTTTTCCCGGTTCCGAATTCATAGAAGTTGTTGTAGGTGGTGACATCCCTGTACGGCGTCTTGTCGTCGGCAAGCGTATAGGGGCCGGAGCGCACGCCCGCCAGTTTGGCGCCCGCTCCGGCTTCGGACGCCGCGCCCAGGGCAGCGCCGGCGGCCAGCGCGCCCATGCCCTGCATGAAGCGGCGGCGCTCACGGTAGATTTCCGGCGGGGTGATCTCGGACGGGGGAATGTCGCTTGCTGGGCGTATCAACATGGCTGCGACCTCACAATCAAAAAAGGGAAACCACTAGTCGGTTCAGGCGCGCGTTCCTTACATATCCTGTCCCTGTTGACCCGGGCATACGGTTTTTGTTTCCCCGCGGAACTGCTAAGGTGCGCCCCTATCGTACGTCTTTGTTATTTTTGTGGAATTTCTCATGCGTGCTCTGCTGCTTCTGCTGTTCGTCCCGACCCTCGTTTTGGCTCAGGCGGGCGGACCGCCCTTCATCCCGGTCAACATGATGAAAGTCACCGCCACCCCGCTGTCCAGCACGGTCGAAGCGGTGGGCGCGCTGATTGCCGAAGACAGCGTGGTGCTGCGCCCGGAAATCGACGGCCGCATCGAGAAGCTGCTGTTCAAGGAAGGCCAGCCGGTGAAGAAAGGGGCGGTCTTGGTGACACTCGATTCCGCCGAGCAGCGCGCGCGCCTCGCCGCCGCCCAGGCCGACCTCAAGCTGGCGGAAAGCCGCTACAAGCGCAGCGAGGAACTGGTCGCGCAGAATTTCATTTCGCGCCAGGCGCTCGACGAGTCGCGCGCGAATCTCGACATCCTGCGCGCACGTCTGCGGCAGGAGCAGGTCGCGCTCGACAAGACGGTGATCCGCGCGCCGTTCGCCGGCGTGGCCGGATTGCGCCAGGTGAGCCCCGGCGCCTACGTCGGCAAGGGCGACGACCTGGTGCGGCTGGATGCGCTCGGCACCCTGAAGCTGGAAGTGCCGGTGCCCGAAACCTATCTGCCCCTGGTGCGCATCGGCCAGCCGATCACCCTGACCGTCGACGCCCTGCCGGGAAAAAGCTTCAGCGGCAAGGTGCACGCCATCGATCCGGTGATCGATCCGGTGAGCCGCAACGTGCGCGTCCGCGCACGCATCGCCAACCCGGCCGGCATCCTAAAACCCGGCATGTTCGCCCGTGCCACCGCCGACCTCGGCGGCAAGACCCATGCCATTCTGCTGCCCGAACAGGTGATCGTGCCCAAGGCGGACGGCAGCTACGTTTTTCTTGCCGTCGACGGCAAGGCCGAGTTGCGCAAGGTCGTGCTCGGCAAGCGCGATCCGGGACGGGTCGAGATCGTCTCCGGCGTGAGCCAGGGCGACACTGTCATCCTCGACGGCCAGATCAAGCTGCGCCCGGGCGTGCCCGTGGTCACGCTCGACCAGGCGGCGCAGATGATGAAAAAAATGCAGGCCGGCAAGCCGCGCTGACCCAGCCGCCGCGCTTAAACCCTGCATTCTGCGAAGACTGAACCATGATCCTCTCCGACCTATCCATCCGTCGCCCGGTGCTGGCCACCGTGATGAGCCTGCTGATCATCCTGATCGGTCTGATCGCCTTCGACCGCCTGCCGGTGCGCGAATACCCCAACATCGACGCCCCGGTGGTGTCGGTACGCACCGTCTACCCCGGCGCCTCCGCCGAAGTGATGGAAAGCCAGATCACCAAGCCGCTGGAGGATTCGCTGTCCGGCATCGAGGGCATCCGCACCATCAAGTCGGTGAGCCGCGAGGAAGTCAGCCAGATCACGGTGGAATTCGTGCAGTCGCGCGATCCCGAAGCCGCCGCCAACGACACCCGCGACCGCGTGGCGCGGGTGCGCGGCGTGCTGCCCAATGAGGCGGAAGACCCGGTGGTGGCGAAGATCGAGGCCGACGCCCAGGCCATCATCTGGCTGGCCTTTTCCAGCGACCGCCAGTCGCCGCTGGAAATCACCGACTACGCCGACCGCGTGGTGGCCGACCAGCTGAAAACCCTGCCCGGCGTCGCCTCGGTCATCATCGGCGGCGAGCGCCGCTATGCCATGCGGATCTGGCTCGATCCGGACCGCATGGCCGCGCTTGGGGTGACGGTACAGGATGTGGAAGCCGCGCTGCGCAGCCAGAACACCGAATTGCCCTCGGGCCGCATCGAGAGCCAGATGCGCGAGTTTTCCGTGCTGGCCGAAACCGATCTCAGAACCCCGGCCGAATTCGAGCGCGTCATCATCCGCGACAGCGGCGGCGTGCTGGTGCGGCTGGCCGACATCGGCCGCGCCGAGGTCGGCGCCGAGGACGAACGCAACATCGTGCGCGTCAACGGCCGCGCCGCCGTGGGCCTCGGCATCGTCAAGCAGTCGACCGCCAACACGCTGGAAGTTGCCCGCGCGGTGAAAGCCGAACTGCCGCGGCTGGAATCCGCGTTGCCGGAAGGCATGCAGCTCAGGGTCGGTTTCGACAGCTCGATCTTCATCGAAAAGTCGATCGACGCCGTCTACACGACGATGATCGAGGCCATGGTGCTGGTCGTCGCCGTGATCTTCCTGTTCCTGCGCAACTGGCGTGCCACGCTGATTCCCTTCGTCACCATCCCGGTGTCGCTGATCGGCGCCTTCATCTTCCTGTATTCGATGGGCTTCACCATCAACGTGCTGACCCTGCTGGGGCTGGTGCTGGCGATCGGCCTGGTGGTCGACGACGCCATCGTCATGCTGGAAAACATCTACCGCCACATCGAGGAAGGCATGCCGCCGTTCGATGCCGCAATCAAGGGCGCCAAGGAAATCGGCTTCGCGGTGATGGCGATGACGCTCACGCTGGTCGCCGTGTTCGCCCCGCTGGCGTTTGCCGAGGGCAATACCGGCAAGCTGTTCACCGAATTCGCCATGACGGTGGCGGCGGCTGTGCTGGTGTCCGGCTTCGTCGCCCTGACGCTGACCCCGATGATGGCGAGCAGGATGCTGCGCCACGAAACCCGCCATAACGCCATGTTCAATTTCGGCGAACGCGTGCTGAACGGCCTGAACACCGGCTATACGCGGGGGCTGACCCGCGTCGTGCGGCATCCGCTGATCGTCACGCTGGTATTCGTATTGGTTGCGGTCGCGGCGTTCGGCCTCCTGAAATCGCTCAAATCGGAACTGGCGCCGACCGAGGATCGCGGCTTTTTCATCGGCTTCATGCTGGCGCCCGAGGGCTCGACCCTGCAGTACACCGACCAGTACGCGCGCCAGCTCGAAGGCATCTACCAGAGCGTGCCCGAGGTGAACACCGCCTTCGTCGTCGTCGCCCCCGGCCTCGAGCGCCCCAACCCGGTCAACACCGCGCTGTCGTTCGTGATGCTGAAGCCGTGGGAGGAGCGCAGCCGCAGCCAGATGGATATCACCGCCAGCCTCGGCCCGCGGATGTTCTTGGGCATGCCGGGCGTGCTCGCGTTCCCGATCAACCCGCCTTCGCTCGGCCAGAGCTTCCGCAATCCGCCGCTGCAGTTCGTGGTGCAGGCGCCGAGCTACGCCGAACTCGACCGCGCGGTCGAGGCGCTGATGGCGAAGGTGCGCGAATATCCCGGGCTGGTCAACGCCGATACCGACCTCAAGCTCAACAAGCCGCAGCTGAAGGTCGACATCAACCGCGACAAGGCGGCGCAGATGGGCGTCGGCGTCGACACCATCGGCCGCACCCTGGAAACCCTGCTCGGCGGCCGCGAGGTTACCCGCTTCAAACAGGCCGGCGAGCAGTACAACGTCATCGTCCAGCTCGACCCGGCCGCGCGCGCCACGCCGCAGGATCTGACCGCGCTGTATGTGCGTGGCCAGGGCGGCAGCCTGACGCCGCTGTCCAACCTGGTCGCCCTCTCCGAAACCGTGGCGCCGAAGGAGCTCAACCACTTCGATCGCCAGCGCGCCGCCATCATCTCGGCCAACATCGCGCCCGGCCACACCTTGGGCGAAGCGCTCGCCTTCATGGACCAGGCGGCGAAGGAAACGCTGCCGAAAACCGCGCGCACCGCGCTCGACGGCCAGTCGCGCGAATTCGGCGAATCCGGGCAGACGCTGGCGATCACCTTCGCACTGGCGCTGGTCATCATTTATCTGGTGCTGGCGGCGCAGTTCGAAAGCTTCGTCTCGCCCTTCATCATTCTGCTCACCGTGCCGCTCGCCGCCACCGGCGCGTTGCTGGCGCTGAAGCTCACCGGAGCCACGCTGAACGTCTACAGCCAGATCGGACTGGTGATGCTGGTCGGCCTGATCACCAAGCACGGCATCCTGATCGTGGAATTCGCCAACCAGTTGCGCGAACGCGGCAGGCCCAAGGTCGAAGCGGTGATCGAGGCCGCCAGCCTGCGTCTGCGGCCGATTCTGATGACCACCGCCGCGATGGTGCTGGGCGCGGTGCCGCTGGCGCTCGCCGCCGGTGCGGGCGCGGAATCGCGCTCGCCGATCGGCTGGGTCATCGTCGGCGGCCTGCTGCTCGGCACCCTGCTGACGCTGTTCGTGATACCGGTGGCCTATACGCTGCTGACGCGCGACCGCGCAGCAGCGGTCAGCTCCTCCCAACCCCTGGCCTCCGGCGCCCGACACTGACGAACTCGCCCACCGCTCTGACGAAGCTTCGTCAGAGCGGCCCCGGCCGTTTTTCATCACGCCGTCAAACCTGCCTGATTTAATGCGGTTTTCCGCGCTGCCCGGCGCCACGGGAGACTGGCATGAACCCTGCTCGATTCCTTGCAAAGACAACGCAAGGAGAGACCGACATGATCGAACTGGAACCCGGCAATACACTGGATATCAGCCTGAAGGAAGATGCCCAGGGCCGCGACCGCGTCGAGGTCACGCTCGACGCCCACGGATGTTCGCTCAACCTCACCCCGCATCAGGCCCGGGTGCTGGCCACCGAACTCATCATGGCGGTCAACCGTGCCGAAGTGCGCAGCAATCTCAAGCACAGCCAGAACATGGTGCGCGGCCCGCAGCCGGTTGAAAAGCGCGGCCTGTTCCACCAGGCGTTCGCCAAATAGTTTTCAGGCCAGTCGGCTTCGACTGGACCGGGGTAGGGGGCAGCCAGGCTGATCTACCCTATAAGTCGCCTCCGTTTGTCGGAGGCCCGCCATCCGTGATAGGGTGGCACTCAGGCGCGATGGATTCGTCCTCGCGCCTTTTTATTTTCACCACTTCGCAGGAATCAGCATGGCCGTCATCGAACTCACCAAGGACAATTTCGAATCCACCATCAACGGCAATGATGTCGTCGTCGTCGACTTCTGGGCGCCCTGGTGCGGTCCCTGTCGCGGATTTGCACCGATTTTCGAAGCCGCGGCCGACAAGCACGCCAACATCGTGTTCGCCAAGGTCAACACCGAAGTCGAGCAGGAACTGGCCGGTTACTTCCAGATCCGCTCGATTCCCACGCTGATGGTGTTTCGCGAACAGGTCATCCTCTATTCCGAAGCCGGCTCGCTGCCCGCCAACGCGCTGGATTCGCTGATCGAGCAGGTGATGGGACTGGACATGGCGCAGGTGCACAAGGACATCGCCGACCAGCAGGCGCAGCAAGGCCAGGGCCAGGCCTGATAGAGGGCCTGTTAAACCCTTAGCAGCTGCCGCAGCAGCGGCAGCGTGATCGGTCGCTGCGTTTCCAGACTGAAGCGGTCGAGCGCCTCGAGCACCCTCAGCAGGCTCTGCATGTCGCGCGCGGTGTGGTTCAAAAGATAGTCCGCCACCTGGGGGTCCAGCCGGAAGCCGAGCGTTTCGGCGTGCTGGCTCAATGCGGCGCGTTTTTCGGCGTCGTCCAGGCCATGCAGCTGGAACACCAGCCCCCAGCCCAGCCGGGTCCGGAGTTCCGGCATCAAGGGCAGATCCGCCGGCGCAGCATTGCCCGCCGCCAGCCACAGCCCGCCAGCCTCGCGTACCCGGTTGAACGCGGCAAACCCGGCAAACTGCTG
>JADFDN010000086.1 GCA_018262815.1 Thiobacillus sp. | reverse complement strand
GCGGAGCGTTAAATAAACAAAGCGGCGGATTCTAACCTACGAATACATCGGCCCGCGATTCAGCTCCAGATTGGCTCAAAGACCCTGATCGGAAGCTGGGAACCGGCCGACGGGGGAGGATTTCGCCGGATCAGCCGGATGAATCGGCAGGATTCCGCAATACTTGAGCCCCGCCTCGCAGTTACATAGCGTTACACCTCGTTACCCGCCCCAAACATGGCTCTTACACAGCGCCCCTACAGTGCAGGTGTCGGCTGATGCAGCGACATTTCACAACGGAACAGGAGAGACCCCATGAAAAGCATTTTGACGAAATCCGCCCTTGGCGTACTGGCTCTCGGCCTGATCGCCACCAGCGCACAGGCCGGTTGGGATCGTGACGGCTACGGTCACAAGCAGGCTTATCAGCAAAGCCGGGCATATAGCCAGCAGATCAATGCACGCCAGGACAGGCAGAGGGACCGCATCCAGGCCGGAATGCGCTCGGGCCAGCTCACCCGCTTCGAATTCCGCGAACTGATGCGGGAGCAGCACGACATCCGCGCCATGGAACAGCGTTTCCGCGCAGACGGCCGCATCGATGCGCGCGAATTCCACCGGCTCGACCGCGCGCTCGACCTGGCCAACCGCAACATCAAGTTGGAAAAGCGTGATCGTCAGGCGCGTCATGCCTTCGGTCACGGCCATCGGTTCAACTGAAACGGGCGCGCTTCGGCGCGGCGAATGGCGCTTCCGCTGCAGCTGACCGACTGATGTACCAGGGCCAGCGACGCCAAGCCTGCTAAAATGCCGGCTTTGCGTCCTGGCCCTTTTTTGTGGCCTCAGCCATGTCCGCCCTCAAGAACGATACCTTTCTGCGCGCGCTGCTGCGCCAGCCCACCGATTACACCCCACTCTGGCTGATGCGCCAGGCCGGCCGCTACCTGCCGGAATACAACGCCACCCGTGCCCGCGCCGGCGATTTCCTGACCCTGTGCAAGACGCCCGACCTGGCGACCGAAGTGACGCTGCAGCCGCTTGCGCGCTATCCGCTCGACGCCGCGATCCTGTTTTCGGACATCCTCACCGTGCCCGACGCGATGGGACTGGGCCTGTATTTCTCGCAGGGCGAAGGCCCGCGCTTCGAGCGCCCGTTGCGCGACGAGTGGGAAATCCGCGACCTCTCCGCTCCCGATCCCACCGACAAGCTGGGCTATGTGATGGACGCGGTCAAGAGCATCCGCCGCGCGCTCGACGGCTCGGTGCCGCTGATCGGCTTTTCCGGCAGCCCCTACACGCTTGCCTGCTACATGGTCGAGGGCGGCAGCTCGGACGACTACCGCCACATCAAGACCATGCTGTACAGCCGGCCCGACCTGCTGCACCGCATCCTGGAAGTGAACACCCGCGCGGTGATCGACTATCTGAATGCGCAGATCGAGGCCGGCGCCCAGGCGGTGATGATTTTCGATTCCTGGGGCGGCAGCCTCACCCCGCACGCCTACCAGGAATTCTCGCTCGACTACATGGAACGCATCGTCGCCGGCCTGATCAAGGAACGCGAAGGCCGCCGCGTCCCCAGCATCATCTTCACCAAGGGCGGCGGCAACTGGCTGGAGTCCATGGCCGGCATCGGGTCCGACGCGGTCGGCCTCGACTGGACTCTCGACATCGGCGAGGCGCGCCGCCGGGTGGGCGACAAGGTGGCGCTGCAGGGCAACCTCGACCCCTGTGCGCTGCACGGCACCCCCGACAGCATCCGCGCCGAGGCGCATCGCATCGTCGACAGCTTCGGCAACCACCCCGGCCACGTCTTCAACCTCGGCCACGGCATTTCGCAATTCACCAACCCCGACAATGTCGCCGTGCTGGTCGACGCGGTGCACAGCCGCAGCCGCGCCGTGCGTGCATCAAGCAGAAACTGATTTCCCGCATCGACAAATCGAAAATTTCGAATAGTTCGGGTATAAAAATCGACTTTTCAGCGTCTCCGGGTATGCGCCACCATAGCCGGTCTCGTTGACCTTACGGAGCCCCCTCGTGAAAACCTTACTCATCAGCCTGTTCGCCCTCTTTCTCAGTTTCGGCCTGAGCGCGCCGGACGCCGAGGCCAAGCGCCTGGGCGGCAGCAAATCCTTCGGCATGCAGCGTAGCGCACCGGCCAAGCAGGATGCCGCGCCGACGCCGCAGCGCCAGCAGCAAGGCACCGCCTCCCCGACGGGCACGCCGCAGAAGCGTTCCTGGATGGGGCCGATCGCCGGCCTGGCCGCCGGTCTGGGCCTGGCCGCGCTGTTCTCGCACCTTGGACTGGGCGAGGAAATGGCCAATTTCCTGATGCTGGCGCTGCTGGCAATGGCCGCGTTCATGCTGTTCCGCTTCTTCATGCGCCGCAACGCGCCGGCCCCGGCCATGCAGTATGCGGGCATGTCGCAGAACGCGCCGGCCGCGTTCGACACGACGCCGGCCGCGATCGGGGGCAGCCACACCACCCATGCCTTCCCGCCCGGCTTCGATGCCGCCGCCTTCGCACGCGAAGCCAAACTCAACTTCATCCGCCTGCAGGCCGCGTACGACGCCGGCAACCTGGACGACCTGCGTGCCTTCACCTCGCCCGAAGTCTTTGCAGAAATCCGCATGCAGCTGGCCGAGCGCGGCGACGATGCGCAGACCACCGACGTGATGACGCTCGACGCCGACGTGCTGGAAGCGGTCGACGAAGGCAATCATCATGTCGTCAGCGTGCGCTTCACCGGGCTGGTGCGCGAAGCCGCCGACCACGATGCCCAGCCGCTCGACGAAGTCTGGCACCTCACCCGACCTGCCAGCGGTCACGGCGGCTGGGTCATTGCCGGCATTCAGTAGCAACAAAACCAGCAATAACAAGGCATTGCGCACCTATACGGTGCGCGAAATGCCGTATTTGCGCCAATAGAAGCATTGACTTATGCACAGTTATGGCGCAAGGGAACTTTTTTTATGTCAACCGCTTGACAGCAGGTCTGTGTTTATAAGTCATTGAAAAACATGAATTTGATGGCTTGCCCGCTTTTTAGTCTATCGTCTCTGCTTGCCTGAATACGGGCATCAGGAAGCAGTCGACACAAATCACTCACACAATTATCCACAGCTTGCGTGGACAACCCCGGATAAGACTTGGTTAACAGCCACTTAGCAGACTTTCCCAGATACCGGACAAAGATTCATCGCTAACATGTCGCCCATCCTTCAGGTTGCGCTGGATACGCCGCTTCATCAGGCGTTCGACTACCGCCTGCCGGAGGGTCTCGGCACCGTGCAGCCCGGCAGCCTGGTCGAAGTCCCGTTCGGGCGCGCCCGCCAGGTCGGCGTCGTGCTGAACCTGCACAGCGACAGCGCCGTCCACGCCCACAGGTTGCGCGACGTGATTCGCGTGCTGGACGACCGTCCAGCACTGTCTGCCGACACGCTCCGCCTGGCGCAGTTCTGCGCCGACTATTACCACTACCCGTTGGGAGCGGTGCTGCTGGCCACGCTGCCGCCGCGCCTGAAGAACGCCGCGCCGTTCGCCGCGGACACGCCCTGGCTGGTCGCCACGGAAGCGGGCCGAACGGCAGAACCGCCGGCCCGCGCCAAGGCGCAGCGGGCCCTGCTCGACGCTCTGCGCACGGCGCCGCAGAGGCGCGACAGCCTGCGCGCGCAAAAACAGGGCCGCCATGCCAATGCGCTGGTGGCGGCCGGCTGGGCAGCATGGGCAAGCCGTCCGCCCGATTTCGGCACGGCCGATCACCCGGCGCCGGCGTCCTTACGCGAAGCGACGACGAACAGCCCGCCCGCGACATCCGAGCAGCAGGCCGCGCTCGACGCGCTGCTGCCCGCGCTGGGGCGATTCGCCGTGCACCTGATCCACGGCGTCACCGGCAGCGGCAAGACCGAGCTCTACCTGCGCCTGATCGACGCCGTGCTGGCAGACGGCAAACAGGCGCTGGTGCTGATCCCCGAGATTGCACTGACCCCGCAGCTGGAACAGCATTTTCGTCGCCGATTTCCCGGCCGCCGCGTCAATACCCTGCACAGCGGCCTCGGCGAAAAGGACCGCACCGAAAACTGGCTCGGCGCGCCCGACTGCGACGTGCTGCTCGGCACCCGGCTGTCGGTGTTCGCACCGCTGCCGCGGCTGGGGCTGGTCGTGGTCGACGAGGAGCACGACGCCTCGTTCAAGCAGCAGGACGGCCTGCGCTATTCGGCGCGCGACGTCGCCATCGCGCGCGGCAAGCAGGCCAACGTTCCGGTGGTGCTCGGCTCGGCCACGCCTTCGCTGGAAAGCTATGCGCAGGCACTCTCCGGGCGCTACCGGCTGATCGCGCTTACGCAGCGCGCGATCAGGCAGGCCCGGTTGCCTGACATCGAGCTGGTCGACCTGAAGCATATTCCGCTCGACAACGGACTCACCCGTCCCGCACTCACGGCACTCGCCGAAACGCTGGCGCGCGACGAGCAGAGCCTGGTCTTCCTCAACCGGCGCGGCTACGCCCCGGCGCTGTACTGCCCGAGCTGCGCCTGGGTGTCGCCGTGCCCGCGCTGCTCGGCACGGCTGGTTCTCCATCGCACCTCGCACAGACTGAAGTGCCACCACTGCGGATTCGAGACGCGCATCCCGCCCGAATGCCCGAGCTGCGGCAATCCCGATCTGAAAGCCCTGGGCCAGGGCACGCAGCGGCTGGAGGAGACGCTCGCCGCTCTGTTGCCCACGGCACGCATCCGCCGCATCGACCGCGACACCATGCGTCCGCGCGCCTGGGCCGAGCTCGGCGAGGCGGTGCATGGCGGCGAAGTCGACATCCTGGTCGGTACCCAGATGCTGGCCAAGGGTCACGACTTTCCCAACATGACACTGGCACTGATTCTCGACACCGACGGCGCACTCTACAGCCCCGACTTCCGCGCCACCGAGCGGCTGTTCGCCCAGTTGATGCAGGTGGCCGGACGCGCCGGGCGCGCCGACAAACCGGGACGCGTGCTGATTCAGACGGCTTTTCCCGACCATCCGCTGTTCCGCTACCTGCAACGCCACGACTATCCCGGCTACGCGCGCGACTTGCTGGCCGAACGCAAGCAACTCGAGCTGCCGCCGTTCACCCGCCAGGTGCTGCTGCGCGCCGAAGCCGTCACGATGGACGCAGCACTCGCCTTCCTGCACCGCGCCGCGGCGCTGGCACCCGACAGTGCGGAGGTCAGCGTGTTCGGTGCCACCCCGGCGCCGATGGCGCGCGTGGCCAACCTCGAGCGCGCACAGCTGCTGATCCAGTCGGCGCAGCGTCTGGCCCTGCAGGCCTTCGTACGCGACTGGCGGCCGCAGCTCGACACCATCAGGCCGCGCATCGCGCGCTGGTCGCTCGACGTCGATCCGCTGGTGTTCTGAATGGCGGCGCGCGATCGGGCTTCATGTTTGGATGCCCTGCGCGCGACGCTTATAATCGCGGGCTACCCATTCTGAACACTGAGGATGCGCGCGACGTTCCGCCCTCTTTGTAACCATGTCCAACACCCATCCGCTCAAAGAACAGATCGCCCTGCTGATCGGCATCGCCCTCGAAACGGTGGCGCCCGATGCCGCGGTCAGCCTCGAAATCGAACGCCCGAAAAATCCCGCCCATGGAGACTTTTCCAGCAACGCCGCGATGCAGCTCGCGCGACCGCTGAAAAAGAATCCGCGCGAGCTGGCGCAGCTGATCCTGAACGAGCTGCCGAAATCCCCGCTGATCGCCTCGGCGGAAATCGCCGGCGCCGGCTTCATCAATTTCCACCTCACTCCGGCCGCCTGGCACGGCCTGGTGCCGCAGATCCGCGCAGCCGGCACGGAATACGGTCGCGGCGACGCGGGCCACGGCCACAAGGTGCTGGTCGAATTCGTGTCGGCCAACCCGACCGGCCCGCTGCACGTCGGCCATGGCCGCCAGGCGGCGCTCGGCGACGCGATCTGCAACCTGTACGCGGCGCAGGGCTGGAGCGTGTATCGCGAGTTCTACTACAACGATGCCGGGGTGCAGATCGCGACGCTGGCCGCGAGCGTGCAGGCGCGCGCAAAGGGCGCGAAACCGGGCGACGCCGCATGGCCTGACACCGCCTATAACGGCGACTACATCGCCGACATCGCGGCTGATTTCCTGGCGAAGAAGACGGTGAAGTCGGATGACCGCGAGTACACCGCGTCGGGCGACGTCGAGGATCTCGATTCGATCCGCCAGTTCGCCGTCGCCTACCTGCGCCACGAACAGGACCTTGACCTCAAGGCCTTCGCGGTGCGCTTCGATCACTATTACCTGGAGTCGAGCCTGTACACCAGCGGGCGCGTCGCAGCGACGGTGCAGAAGCTGGTCGACGCCGGCAAGACCTACGAGCAGGACGGCGCACTGTGGCTACGGACCACCGACTACGGCGACGACAAGGACCGCGTGATGAAGAAGTCCGACGGCACCTATACGTATTTCGTGCCCGACGTCGCCTATCACATCGCCAAGTGGGAGCGTGGCTACGAGCGGGCGATCAACATCCAGGGCACCGACCACCACGGCACCATCGCGCGGGTGCGCGCCGGCCTCCAGGCCGCCGGCGCCGGCATCCCCGAGGGCTATCCGGACTACCTGCTGCACACCATGGTGCGCGTGATGCGCGGCGGCGAGGAGGTGAAAATCTCCAAGCGTGCCGGCAGCTACGTCACCCTGCGCGACCTCATCGAATGGACCAGCAAGGACGCGGTGCGCTTCTTCCTGCTCTCGCGCAAGGCCGACACCGAGTACATCTTCGACGTCGACCTGGCAATCGCCCGAAATACCGATAACCCGGTGTATTACGTGCAGTATGCGCACGCGCGCATCTGCCGCGTGTTCGAGGAATGGGACGGCATGGCCGACGCGCTCGACGGCACCGACCTCGCGCCGCTGACCGCGTCGCACGAACTCGCCTTGATGCAGCGTCTGGCCGAGTATCCGGAAACCGTCGCCACCGCCGCGCGCGAGCTGGCACCTCACCTGGTGGTGCATTACCTGCAGATGCTGGCGGGCGATTTCCACGCCTGGTACAACGCCGAAAAATTCCTGGTCGACGATGCGGCGACGAAACTCGCTCGCCTGGCGCTGGCCGACGCCACCCGCATCACGATCGTCAACGGCCTGGCCTTGCTCGGCGTGTCGGCTCCGGAGAAAATGTAGCCATGGCAAAACCCGCATCCCGCAAAACCGGCCGCTCGGGCGGCAGTTCCGTTTTCACCGGCGTACTGATCGGCCTCACCGTCGGCGCGATCCTCGCCGTAGGTGTGGCGCTGTGGGTCACCGGCAACAACCCGTTCAAGCCCGCCGCGCCGAAGACGGCGCCCAGCCAGACCGCACCCGCCACCGGCACGCCGGAAACGGCGCCCAGCTTCGATTTCTACAAGGTCCTGCCTGGCGATGCCACAAGCGAACTGCCTCAGGCCGCTGTACCCGCCGCGCCCGCACCGCGCTACTACCTGCAGGCCGGCGCGTTCCAGAATGCGAACGACGCCGACAACATCAAGGCCCAGCTCGCCTTGCTGGGTATCGAGGCGGTCATCCAGACCGGCGAGGTGGCCGGCAAGGGCGTGCTCCATCGCGTGCGCGTCGGGCCTTTCCAGGCGATGGACGAAGTCAATCGCACCCGCAGTATGCTGACGCAGAACAATATCCCGGCCACGCTGGTCAAAGAAGTTCCCACCACACAGGAGACGCCTTGATGTTCACCCGCGCTTTGGCTTTTTTGGCCGCCGCCGTATTGTCCGTGTCCGTGTTCGCCGCCGGTCCGGAAGCCTTCGAAGGCCACGATTACACTCTGCTGAAAAACCCCCAGCCGGTCGCCACCGGCAACAAGGTCGAAGTGCTGGAGTTCTTCTGGTATCGCTGCCCGCATTGCTTCCAGCTCGAACCGGGCCTCAACAAATGGCTGAAAACGCTGCCCAAGGACGCCCAGGTTCGCCGCGTGCCGGCGGTCTTCCGTCCCGACTGGCTGCCCGGCGCCAAGCTCTATTACACGCTTGAGCAGATGGGTCTGCTCGGCAAGCTGCACCACAAGGTGTTCGACGCCTATCACCTCGACAACACCAACCTCAACGATCCGGCCGTGCTGGGAGGCTGGGTCGCAAGACAGGGGGTGGATCGCAAGAAATTCGAAAGCGTCTACAACTCCTTCTCCATTCAGTCCAAGGCCACGCAGGGCGCGCGGCTGGCCACCACCTATGCCATCGCGGGTGTCCCCGCCTTCGTCATCGACGGCAAATACGCCACCTCGGTCGGCATGGCCGGCAGCGAAGCGCGCCTGTTCGAAGTGCTCGACCAGCTGATCGCCAAGGCTCGCGCCGAGCGCAGCAGCAGCAGCAGCAAGAAGCCCGCGAAGTAACGCTGTTGCCCGCCGCCCCGCTCAAGGTCTTTATCACTGGCGCGAGTTCCGGACTCGGGGCAGCGCTGGCGCAGCACTACGGCGCGCGGGGTGCGCTGATGGGGCTGGCAGGGCGCCGGCTCGACGGCCTGCAGAATGCCGCAGCCGGACTGGATGCGCGGCTGTATCAGGCCGACGTGCGCGACGCCGCAGCCATGCAATCCGCCGCCAGCGCGTTTTTGAACGAGATCGGACCGCCCGACATCGTCATCGCCGCGGCAGGCATCAGCGTCGGCACCCTCACCGAAGCCCCGGAAGACGCAGCGGTGTTTCGCGCCGTGATGGATGCCAACGTGCTGGGGCTGGTGCATACCTTTCAGCCTTTCATCGTGCCGATGCAGAAAAACGGCGGCGTGCTGTGCGGCATTTCCAGCGTGGCCGGCCTGCGCGGGCTGCCGGGCGGCAGCGCCTATTCGGCGTCCAAGGCCGCGGCCACCGTCTATCTCGAAGCCCTGCGGCTGGAACAGAATGCGCACGGCATCGATGTGGTCACGGTGGCGCCCGGCTACATCGACACGCCGATGACCCGGGTCAATCCGTATGCCATGCCTTTCAAGATGACGGCCCAAACCGCCGCTAATAAAGTGGCGCGCTGCATCGAACGGCGCCGCGCGTATACAGTCATACCGTGGCAGATGGCGTGGGCCGCGCGCGTGCTGAAATGGCTGCCCATTCCGGTCTATGATTCGGTATTCGAAAAAGCCCCCCGCAAGCCGCGCGGCTTGCCAACCTAGCCCGACCTGGAACAATTCGACGGAGACGCAATGCCCAGCCCCCTGAACATCATTCTCATCGACGACCATCCCCTGCTGCGCATGGGCGTGGCGGGCTACATCGAGCAGGAGCCCGATCTCAAGCTCACGGCCCAGCTGGCCAATGCCGCCGAACTGCGCGCCTGGCTGACGGCCGGCAACCGCGCCGACGCCGCGCTGCTCGACCGCTCGCTGCCGGACGCCGACGGACTGGATCTCGTTTCAGACCTGCGCGACCTCGGCATCAAGGTCATCATGCTCACCATTGCCGATTCCGACGAGGAAATTTCCGAAGCGATCTCGTCCGGCGTCGACGGCTACGTCATCAAGTCCAGCGACCCCGACCAGGTGCTCGCCGCCATCCGCAGCGTGTGCGACGGCCAGAGCAGCTTCCCGCTCAACATCATGCAGAAGATGGCGCGCGGCGAACTCAACAACAGCGCCCTGTCGGCGCTGACCGCGCGCGAAATGGAAATCGTCAACCACGTGAAGGAAGGGCTGTCGAACAAGGCCATCGCCTACAAGATGACGCTGTCGGAAAACACCGTGCGCAACCACCTGCGCAACATCATGGAAAAGCTCGGCTTGCGCAACCGCGTGCAGGTCGCCACGCTGGCGCTGAAGGAAGACCACAAGCGGCACTGAACCAGGGACCCCCGCATAAAAAAGCGCGGCTCGATGCCGCGCTTTTTTTGCGTCGTTCCAAGCGTACCTAGCTTATTCCACGGTGACCGACTTGGCCAGATTTCGGGGTTTGTCGACATCGGTCCCC
>JADFDN010000085.1 GCA_018262815.1 Thiobacillus sp. | reverse complement strand
GGCTGAAACCCGACGGCGCTTTTCTCGTCAAAGTGTTCCAGGGGGTCGGCTTCGAGGATTTCCGGGCGCAGATGCGGCAGGCTTTCGAGCAGGTCGTGATCCGAAAACCCGATTCCTCGCGCGATCGCAGTACCGAGGTCTATCTGCTGGGACGCCGCCCGCTTGTGAAATAAACCGCCGTGACAAGCCCGCAAGAACAGGTTTAGAATGAGTCTAAACGCGCTGCGCTTAAATTAAACGTGCTGCACCTGGCACTGAGGAGTAAACGTGAACAATTTGTCCAAGAATATCGCCGTCTGGCTGATCATCGCCGTCGTCCTGATGACGGTGTTCAACCAGTTCGGCGCGCAGCGCAGCGCTCAGACGCAGATGCCGTACTCGCAGTTCATCGAGGAAGTGCGCCAGCAGCAGATCTCCAAGGTGGTGATCGAAGGCAATGTGCTGAAGGGTGAGCGTAGCGACGGTCAGCGCTTCACCAGCTACGCCCCGAGCGATCCCTGGATGGTGTCCGACCTGCTGAAGAACGGCGTTTCGGTCGAGGCCAAGCCGGAGGAGCAGCCCTCGTTCCTGATGAGCCTGTTCATTTCCTGGTTCCCCATGCTGCTCTTGATCGGCGTGTGGATCTTCTTCATGCGCCAGATGCAGGGCGGCGGCCGCGGCGGCGCCTTCTCGTTCGGCAAGAGCCGGGCGCGGCTGCTCGACGAAAATGCCAATCCAGTGACCTTCGCCGACGTCGCCGGCTGCGACGAGGCCAAGGAAGACGTGGCCGAACTGGTCGACTTTCTCAAGGATCCGACCAAGTTCCAGAAACTCGGCGGCCATATTCCGCGCGGCGTGCTGATGGTGGGCCCCCCGGGCACCGGCAAGACGCTGCTCGCACGGTCGATCGCGGGCGAAGCCAAGGTGCCGTTCTTCAGCATCTCGGGTTCGGACTTCGTCGAAATGTTCGTCGGCGTCGGTGCCGCGCGCGTGCGCGACATGTTCGAGCAGGCGAAGAAGAATTCGCCTTGCATCATCTTCATTGACGAGATCGACGCGGTCGGCCGCCAGCGCGGCGCTGGTCTCGGCGGCGGCAACGACGAGCGCGAGCAGACGCTGAACCAGCTGCTGGTCGAGATGGACGGCTTCGAGGCGACGACCGGCGTCATTGTCATCGCCGCGACCAACCGTCCCGACGTGCTCGACCCGGCGCTGCTGCGCCCGGGCCGTTTCGACCGCCAGGTGGTGGTGGGCCTGCCCGACATCCGCGGCCGCGAGCAGATTCTGCTGGTGCACATGCGCAAGGTGCCGGTGGCGCCCGACGTGCGCGCCGACATCCTGGCGCGCGGCACCCCGGGCATGTCCGGCGCCGACCTCGCCAACCTGGTCAACGAGGCCGCGCTGTTTGCCGCGCGCGGCAACAAGCGCCTGGTCGACATGGATGATTTCGAGAAGGCCAAGGACAAGATCCTGATGGGCGCCGAGCGCAAGTCCATGGTGATCACGCCCGAGGACAAGAAGAAAACGGCCTACCACGAGTCCGGCCATGCGGTGATCGGCATGACGCTGAAGGGCTGCGATCCGGTGCACAAGGTGACCGTGATCCCGCGCGGCCGTGCCCTGGGGGTGACCATGTCGCTGCCGGAAATTGACCGCTTCAGCCTGTACAAGGACGAGATGCTGTCGCAGATCAGCATGCTGTTCGGCGGCCGGGTGGCGGAAGAGATTTTCGTCGGCAGCATCTCGACCGGCGCCTCCAACGACTTTGAGCGCGCGACCAGCATCGCGCGCGACATGGTGACCCGCTACGGCATGTCAGATGCACTGGGTCCGATGGTATATGGCGAGAACGAGGGCGAAGTCTTTCTCGGCCGCTCGGTGACCACGCACAAGAACATGAGCGAAGCCACCATGCAGAAGGTCGACGCGGAGATTCGCCGCATCCTCGACGAACAGTACGCGCTGGCGAAGAAAATCCTCACCGAGAACCGCGACAAGGTCGAGGCGATGACGGCCGCGCTGCTGGAGTACGAGACCATCGACGCAGAACAGATCGGCGACATCATGGCGGGGCGTCCGGTTCGTCCGCCCAAGCCGGCTGCCACCCCGCAGCCACCTGCAAGCGGGGGCGACAAGCCGAGCGCGCCGGCGCCGACCGCGCAACCCGCACAGGAGGCCTGAGCGCCGATTCCTGTTCAACCATTACAATAGAGGGGCTTGGGCCCCTCTATTTTTATGTCCGTTCTCCACGCCGGTTCGCACCGTCTCTCCCTGGCCCGTCCCCTCGTCATGGGCATCGTCAATGTCACGCCTGATTCGTTTTCGGACGGCGGTTGTCTGGCCGATGCGCAGGCTGCCATCCGGCATGCGCTCAAGCTCCAGGAAGAGGGCGCCGATATCCTCGACGTCGGTGGGGAGTCCACCCGGCCGGGCGCGGCGGCCGTGCCGGCGGACGAAGAAATGCGGCGCGTGCTGCCGGTGATCGAGGCGCTGGCCAGCCGTGGCTGCGCGGTGTCGGTCGACACGATGAAGCCCGAGGTGATGCGGGCCGCGCTGGATGCCGGGGCGGCGATAGTGAACGACGTGATGGCCCTGCGTGCGCCCGGCGCGCTGGAAGCGGTGGCGGCGTCCGATGCGGCGGTATGCCTGATGCACATGCAGGGCGAACCGCAGCGCATGCAGCAGTCCCCCCGGTATGCCGACGTGGTGGAAGAGGTGAGGCGGTTCCTGCAGGACCGTGTTGCAGCCTGTGAGGGGGCCGGCATCAGCCGTGAGCGGCTGGTCATCGACCCCGGCTTCGGCTTCGGCAAGACGCTGGAGCACAATCTGGCCTTGTTGAGCCATCTGAGCCGTCTGGCTGAACTGCGTTTGCCGGTGCTTGCAGGACTGTCGCGCAAATCGATGCTGGGCATGCTGACTGGGCGTGAGGTAGGCGAACGCGAGTTCGCCGGAATTGCGGCGCACCTGGCGGCGGTGGCGCGCGGCGCGCGGCTGTTGCGCGTGCATAATGTGGCGGCCATGCGAGATGCGCTGGCCATCTGGAATGCAGTGGAGGAACAACAGGATGGGACGTAAGTATTTCGGCACCGACGGGGTGCGCGGCAGGGTGGGCGAATCGCCGATCACTCCGGAGTTCGTCATGCGTCTGGGTTACGCCGCCGGGCAGGTGCTGGTGGCCGACCGTGGCAGCCTGCCGCCCAATCAGCATCCGACCGTGCTGATCGGCAAGGACACGCGCATTTCAGGCTACATGCTGGAAGCCGCGCTGGAAGCCGGTTTCACGGCCGCAGGGGTGAATGTGCTGATGACCGGACCGATGCCGACGCCGGCGGTGGCCTACCTGACGCGCGCTTTGCGCCTGCAGGCGGGGGTGGTGATCTCGGCCTCGCACAACCCGTTCGAGGACAATGGCATCAAGTTTTTCTCGGAGAGCGGCCAGAAGCTGCCTGACAGCGTGGAGGAGGCGATCGAGGCGCGCCTCGATCAGCCGATCGTGACGGTCGAGGCACGCCAGCTGGGACGCGCACGCCGCATCGAGGATGCCGCTGCGCGCTACATCGAATTCTGCAAGAGCACCTTCCCCAACAACCTCGACCTGCGCGGCATGCGCATCGTGGTCGACTGCGCCAATGGCGCGACCTACCACATTGCGCCGCATGTGCTGCACGAGCTCGGCGCCGAGGTGATTGCCATCGGCAAGGATCCCAACGGCTTCAACATCAACGACGCGTGCGGTGCCACCTACACCCAGGCGTTGTCGGAGGCGGTACGCGCGCATCGCGCCGATCTGGGCATCTCGCTCGACGGCGACGGCGACCGCCTGATGATGGCCGATGCCGAGGGACACATCTACGACGGCGATCAGCTGGTCTACATCATTGCGCGCCACCGTATCCAGACCGGCTACATGAAGGGCGGCGTGGTGGGCACGCTGATGACCAATCTCGGCACCGAGCATGCGCTCGGCCGTATCCACGTGCCATTCGAGCGCGCCAAGGTGGGCGACCGCTATGTGCTGGAACGCCTGCATGCCAATGGCTGGACGCTGGGCGGGGAAACCTCGGGCCACATCCTGTGCCTGGACAAGCACACCACCGGTGACGGCATCGTTTCAGCGCTTCAGGTGTTGCGTGCGCTGAGGGAAACCGGCGAAACGCTGAATGCGCTGACAGCGGATCTGGAGACCTATCCCCAGGTCATGATCAATGTGCCTGTGAAGAAAGGCTTCAAGCTTGACGCGGTACCCGCGGTCGGTGCCTCGGTTGCCGAGGCAGAGTCTGCTCTGGACGGCAGCGGGCGGGTCGTCCTGCGGGCATCCGGCACCGAGCCCTTGATACGGGTGATGGTGGAGGGCCGTGATGCCGATCTGGTGCGTCATACGGCCGAAACAATTGCTGCTGTCGTCAAGGCTGCAGCCGCGGGCGGATGATTTCCCGTCCTGAAATAGTTCTGTAATATTCGCCCGATAGTATGACGACGTCGCCCGTGCGGCAACGTCAACTACTATCGGAGATATCACATGCGTACATTCAATACCCTGGCTCAAGCCACCCTCGCTGCGGCGATGGGTCTGACCTTCTCGATCAGCGCGCTGGCTGCTGACATCACGGGCGCGGGCGCAACCTTTCCCTACGCCGTTTACACCAAGTGGGCCGAGGCTTACCAGCAGGCCACCGGCCACAAGGTCAATTACCAGGGCATCGGCTCCTCGGGCGGCGTCAAGCAGATCAAGGCCAAGACCGTCGATTTCGGCGGTTCCGATGCGCCGGTAAAGGAAGCGGATCTGGATGCGGCCGGTCTGATCCAGGTGCCGACCGTAATGGGCGGCGTCACCATCGTGATGAACGTCCCCGGTATCGAATCCGGCAAACTGAAGCTGGACGGCGTGACCTCGGCCGATATCTTCCGCGGCGCCATCACCAAGTGGAACGACCCGGCCATCGCCAAGCTGAATCCTGGCGTCAAGCTGCCTGATCTGGCCATCACCGTGTCGCACCGTTCGGATGGTTCGGGCACGACCTACGCTTTCACCAACTACCTGGCCAAACAGTCGATGGCCTTCAAGCGTGACGTCGGCGCCGGCAACACGGTGAACTGGCCGTCCAACGCGGTCGGCGGCAAGGGCAACCCGGGTGTCGCCGCCAACGTGCAGAAGATCAAGGGTTCGATCGGCTATGTGGATATCGCCGATGCGATGAAGAACGGCATGAACTTCGTTGCGCTGAAGAATCGCGCGGGCAATTACATCGTGCCGAGCCAGGATTCTGTCGCCGACGCAGCGGCCGGGGCCGATTTCAAGGTCAAGGGCATGGCCCCCGACCTGCTCGACCAGTCGCACAAGAACGCCTGGCCGATCACCAGCGCGACCTACATGCTGGCGTATGAAAAGGGCAGCGACCCCGCCAAGCAGAAAGGTGTCGTAGACTTCTTCACCTGGTCCCTGAACAATGGCCAGAAAATGGCGGCCGATCTCGGCTTTGTGGCGCTGCCGCCCAATGTCGTGAAGATGGTCGAAGCAGAAATGAAGAAAATCAAGTAAGCCGTAGTTGACTTGATTGATGCCGGGGGCAGCGTGCTGCCCCCGGCTTTCTACGAAAGCACCTGCCTTCGCGGCGGGTGTTTCCGCAGATAATAATTGAACCGATAGGCACCCCACCGTGAGTGAGCCCAGTGTAACCGCCGGAATCGATCTGCATGCCAGGCAGGTCCGGAAATTCCGCCTTCAGGACAGGTTTTTCCATCATTCCACCCAGTTGTTCGCTTTTGTCGTCCTGGCGACGCTGGTGGGGATTCTGGCGTCGCTCACGATCGAGGCGTGGCCCAGCCTCAAGGAGTTCGGGCCGTCCTTTCTGTGGACCAATATCTGGAGCGTGCCGGACGATGAATACGGCGCGCTGGCCGCCATTTACGGCACGGTCGTGACCTCCGTGCTGGCGCTGCTGATTGCAGTGCCGATCAGTTTCGGGATCGCCCTGTTCCTCACCGAAACCTGTCCGGTGTGGTTGCGTCGCCCGCTAGGAACCGCGATCGAGTTGCTGGCCGGCATTCCTTCGATTGTTTACGGCATCTGGGGCCTGTTCGTTTTCGCGCCGCTGTTTGCCGAATACATCCAGCCTCCCTTGCAGGAATGGCTGGGCGACGTGCCCGTCATCGGCAGCTGGTTCTCCGGGCCCCCCATCGGCGTCGGCATCCTGACGGCCAGCATCGTGCTGTCGCTGATGGTGATTCCGTTCATTGCCTCGGTCATGCGCGACGTCTTCGAAACCGTGCCGCACGTGCTGAAGGAGTCCGCCTATGGCATGGGTTGCACCACCTGGGAAGTGGTGCGCAGTGTCGTGCTGCCCTATACCCGTGTCGGCGTCATCGGCGGCATCATGCTGGGGCTGGGACGGGCACTGGGCGAGACGATGGCCGTCACTTTCGTCATCGGCAACGCCAACCGCATCAACGGCAGCCTGTTCGCGCCCGGCACCTCGATCGCGTCCACGCTTGCGAACGAATTCGGCGAGGCCGATCCGGGTCTGCACATCGCGTCCCTGTTCGCGCTGGGCCTGGTGCTGTTCATCATTACCTTTGTCGTGCTGGCGATTTCGCGCTGGCTGATCAGCCGCAGCCTGGGCTCCGAGGGCTTGTGACCATGATGAGCCTGTACACCCGCCGTATCTGGATCAATCGCATCGGTATCACACTGTCGATGCTCGCGATGAGTCTGGGTCTGATCGCACTGCTGTGGATTTTGTGGACGCTGTTTTCCAAGGGCTTTGCCGCGCTGAGCTGGGATCTGTTCACGCAGGACACGCCGGCACCCGGTTCGGAGGGAGGCGGCCTGCGCAATGCCATCGTTGGCAGCGGGCTGATCCTGCTGTTTTCCATGCTGATCTCGACGCCGATCGGCATTCTGGCCGGCATTTATCTGGCCGAGTTCGGCCGTGTGTCGAAGTTCGCCTCGTTCACCCGCTTCATGACCGACATCATGCTGTCGGCGCCGTCCATCGTCATCGGCCTGTTCGTCTACGCGCTGTTCGTGGCGACCACCGGCGGATTCTCGGGCTGGGCAGGATCGCTGGCACTGGCGCTGATCGCCATCCCGGTCGTGGTGCGTACCACCGAGAACATGCTGAAGCTGGTGCCGACGAGTCTGCGCGAAGCGGCATTCGCCGTGGGCGCGCCGCGCTGGCAGGTGTCGCTCAAGGTGACGCTGCGCGCGGTCAAGTCGGGCGTGGTGACCGGCGTGCTGCTGGCGATGGCGCGCATCACCGGCGAGACTGCACCCTTGCTCTTCACTGCATTGAACAACCAGTTCTTCAGCACCAACATGGCTGAGCCCATGGGCAACCTGCCCGTGGTGATCTTCCAGTTCGCGTTGAGTCCATATGACAACTGGGTGAACCTGGCCTGGGGTGGTGCGCTGCTGATCGCCTTCCTCGTGCTGGCGGTCAACATCGCCGTGCGCGTCGTTTTCCGCAACAAAGACAAACGTTAATTTCTCCGGAGCTACGCTGTGCTCAATCAATCCATGCCCGATCAAGCCATGCCTGCCGGCGAAGATGCTGCGCTGCAGGTCCGCAATCTGGATTTCTTCTATGGCGATTTCAAGGGCCTCAGCAACGTCAATCTGGACATTGCCCACAAGAAGGTGACGGCTTTCATCGGGCCGTCGGGTTGCGGCAAGTCCACGCTGCTGCGCACCTTCAACCGGATGTACGACCTGTATCCGGGGCAGCGCGCCGAGGGCCAGATCCTGTTCCACGGCAAGAACCTGCTCGACAAGGGGCAGGACGTGAACCTGGTACGCGCCAAGATCGGCATGGTGTTCCAGAAGCCGACGCCGTTCCCGATGACGATCTATGAAAACATCGCGTTCGGCGTGCGCCTGTACGAGCGCATGTCGAAAAGCGCCATGGACGATCGCGTGGAGTGGGCGCTCAAGAAGGCCGCGTTGTGGGGCGAGGTGAAGGACAAGCTGCAGCAGAGCGGCCTCTCGCTTTCCGGCGGCCAGCAGCAGCGTCTTTGCATCGCGCGCGCGGTCGCAGTGAAGCCCGAAATCGTGCTGCTGGACGAGCCGACCTCGGCGCTGGATCCGATTTCCACCGCCAAGATCGAGGAACTCATCAACGAGCTGAAAAGCGATTACACCATCGCCATCGTCACCCACAACATGCAGCAGGCGGCGCGGATTTCCGACTACACGGCTTTCATGTATCTGGGCGAACTTGTCGAGTTCAACGAGACCGCCACCATTTTCATGCGGCCCGAAAAGAAGCAGACCGAGGACTACATCACCGGCCGTTTCGGTTGATCGTTTCGCCCTTTCGACGCGCCCGGCGGTTGACCGTCGGGCGCGTTGCGCTTACCATCGCGCACTTTTGTTTGGCAGACTCCCATGCGCAAGAAGCTCGTAGCCGGAAACTGGAAAATGCACGGCAGCCTGGCTGAAAATGCCGCGTTGCTGGCTGCAATCAAACCCGCCTTGGCAGGAATCGAGGCCGCCGTGTGCGTGCCTTTTCCCTATCTGGCGCAGGTGCAGTCCGCGCTCGCCGGCTCGTCGATCGGCTGGGGCGCGCAGAACGTTTCCGAGCAGGCCAAGGGCGCGTTCACCGGTGAAGTGTCGACTTCCATGCTGCTCGATTTTGGCTGCACGTATGTGATCGTCGGGCACTCCGAGCGGCGCAGTCTGTACGGCGAATCCGACGAACTGGTGGCGAAGAAATACATGGCGGCGCAAGCAGCCGGTCTGGTTCCCATCCTGTGCGTGGGCGAGTCGCTGGATGAACGCGAGTCGGGTGTCACTGAAGCCGTCGTCGCGCGTCAGCTCGACGCCGTGATCAAGGCTGCAGGCGTGGCATCGCTGGGCAGGGCCGTGGTGGCCTACGAGCCCGTCTGGGCGATCGGCACCGGCAAGACCGCCAGTCCCGAGCAGGCGCAGGCCGTGCATGCCTTCATCCGCGGCAAGATTGCCGCGCTCGATTCCGGGGTGGCCGACCAGCTGGTCATCCAGTACGGGGGTAGCGTAAAGGCTGCGAATGCGGCAGAATTGATGGCTCAGCCGGATATCGATGGCGGCCTGATTGGCGGTGCTTCACTGGTCGCCGATGAGTTCATCGCGATTTGCCGGGCCGCAGCAAAGTAAGCGCAGCACGTACACATACAATCATGGAAACACTGGTCTGGGTCGTTCACATTATCGTTGCCATCGCAGTCATCGCACTGGTGCTGCTGCAGCATGGCAAGGGCGCTGACATGGGCGCGGCCTTCGGCAGCGGTTCGTCGGGCAGCCTGTTTGGCGCCACCGGTTCGGCCAACTTCCTGAGCCGCAGCACGGCCATCCTGGCAAGCCTGTTTTTCCTGACCAGCCTGGGGCTGGCCTATTTCGGCCTTCAGCAGCACAAACCTGCTGCCAGCGTGCTGGACCGGACAACGGTTCCGGCCACGACGCAGCAGCCCGCGGCGCCTGCACAGGTTCCGGCGCAGGGCAGTGGTTCCAAGGCGGGAGACATTCCGCAGTAAGCAGCAGCATCGGCCGGGCGTCCTGCCTGGCCAAACTGAAGGACGAAAATCCTTTGGCCGACGTGGTGGAATTGGTAGACACGCTATCTTGAGGGGGTAGTGACCTAGGTCGTGCGAGTTCGAGTCTCGCCGTCGGCACCATCAAATTTCCTGATTTGTTCATTAGTGCAGACTATCGAATAAGTTTTTGATTATAAAGACAAAAGTACCAATTTTTCGGCTTGACAGTCGACGCTGTGCACTAATACACTCGGGTGATAATTACTCAATGCCTGACATGGGCATAACGGAGGAACCCGGTGCTGGAGAATTACCTCCCCATTCTGTTATTCATCCTGGTTGGACTGGCCTTCGGCATCGGTCCGATCATCGCAGGCGGCCTGCTGGCACCGCACCGCCCCGACGGCGAAAAACTCTCCCCCTACGAATGTGGCTTCGAGGCGTTCGAAGACGCGCGCATGAAATTCGATGTGCGCTACTACCTGGTCGCCATCCTGTTCATCCTGTTCG
>JADFDN010000084.1 GCA_018262815.1 Thiobacillus sp. | reverse complement strand
ATCGCCGAAGGCCTTCCTGAAAGCGCCCAGACATTCGTGATGAAAGGATGAGAACATGGTTCTATCGAGGGCGTCCAGCGCTGTTCGAACAGGCCATCGCTTCCTACCAGAAGCATTACGGCGAACACGTGTCGCTGCATTCGCGCCCGTTCGACGGTGTGGTCGAGGGCCTCGACGCGTTCAAGGCGATGGGCGTGCATATCGCCTGCATCACCAACAAGGCCGCGCAGTTCACCCATCCGCTATTGAAGGACACCGGCCTCATCGACTACTTCGAGCTGATCCTGTCCGGCGACAGCCTGCCCAAGCGCAAGCCCGACCCGCTGCCCTTGCTGCACGCCTGCGAGGTGTTCAAGGTGAAGCCGGCCGAGTTGTTGCTGATCGGCGATTCGCTCAACGACACCCAGGCCGCGCGCGCCGCCGGCTGCCCGGTGTTCTGCGTGCCCTACGGCTACAACCGCGGCCGCCCGGTGGCCGAGCTCGACCTCGACGCCGTGGTGCCGACGCTGGCCGAAGCGGCGAAGATGGTGGCGAAGGCGTAATGGCGAGGGGTCAGGATTCAGGGGTCAGGATTCAGGGGGCGTGCCGCCGATGGCGGCGCTCGTCTTGAAAAGGCGCGCAGCGCATTCCCTGACCCCTGAATCCTGACCCCTGATCCCTACCATGACTGAACAAGACTTTTTCGACCTCGTCCGCCAGGGCTACAACCGCATCCCGCTGGTGCGCGAGTTGCCCGGCGACCTGGAAACGCCGTTGTCGGTGTATCTCAAACTCGCCAACGCTCCCTATGCCTACCTGCTCGAATCGGTGGTGGGCGGCGAGCGCTTCGGCCGCTATTCCTTCATCGGCCTGCCGGCACGCACCGTGCTCAGGGTTCGCGCCCATCTGCTGACGGTGGAAACCGACGGCCGGGTGGTCGAGGAACACACGCTGCCCGACCCGCTGGCTTTCATCGCCGAGTTCCAGGCGCGCTACAAGGCGGCGCCGGTGGCCGGACTGCCGCGCTTCACCGGCGGGCTGGCGGGCTATTTCGGCTACGACACCATCCGCTACATCGAGAAGCGTCTGGCCGACAAGCACAAGGAAGACGTGCTGCACACGCCGGACATTCTGCTGATGCTGACCGAGGAACTGGCGGTGTTCGACAACCTCGCCGGCAAGCTCTACCTCATCACCCACGCCGATCCGATGCAGCCGGACGCCTACGCGCAAGGCCATTTGCGCCTCGCCGAGCTGGCCGAGAAGCTGGATGCGCCGGTGCATCTGCCGGCCGAGTCGGTGGTCGAGGAAGACGAGCCGGCTTCCGAGTTCGGCGAGGCCGAGTTCAAGGCGGCGGTGCAGAAGGCCAAGGACTACATCGCCGCCGGCGACGTCATGCAGGTGGTGCTCTCCCAGCGCATGGCGCGGCCGTTCGCCGCCTCGCCGCTGTCGCTGTACCGCGCGCTGCGCAGCCTCAACCCTTCGCCCTATATGTTCTTCTACGACCTCGGCGGCTTTCACATCGTCGGCTCGTCACCGGAGATCCTGGTCCGGCTGGAAGGCGACACCGTCACCCTGCGCCCGATCGCCGGCACCCGCCCGCGCGGACTGACGCGCGAGGATGACCAGCGGCTGGCCGAGGAGCTGCTGGCCGACCCCAAGGAGTGCGCCGAGCACCTGCAGCTGCTGGATCTGGGCCGCAACGACACCGGTCGCGTCGCCGTCACCGGCAGCGTCAAGGTCACCGAGAACATGCAGATCGAGCGCTACTCGCATGTCATGCATATCGTGTCCAACGTCGAAGGCCAGTTGAAGCCGGGGCTGTCCGCGCTCGACGTGCTGCGCGCCAGCTTCCCCGCCGGCACCGTGTCGGGTGCGCCCAAGGTGCGGGCGATGGAAATCATCGACGAACTCGAACCCAGCAAGCGCGGCATCTATGCCGGTGCGGTGGGCTATCTCGGCTTCAACGGCGACATGGACCTGGCGATCGCGATCCGCACCGCGGTGGTCAAGGACGGCATGCTGTACGCCCAGGCGGGCGCCGGCATCGTCGCCGACTCGGTGCCCGACAACGAATGGATGGAAACGCTGAACAAGGCGCGCGCCGTCGTGCGTGCGGCCGAGCTGGCGCAGGCGCGCTTCGCGACCCGGGTCGAGTGATCAGGCCTGGTTCAGGCCATAGCGTTTCAGTTTGCGGTACAGCGTGCGTTCGGTGATGCCGAGCGCGGCCGCCACCCGGCTGCGGTGGCCGGCGTGCACGTCCAGCAGCGTGCGGATGTGGGCGCGCTCGACCTCCGCCAGCGGTTGCGTCCCCGGCTGCGCCGCCACCGCCGCCGCGGCAGGCAGATGCAGGTCGGCCGCGCGGATCACCCCGTTACGGCAGGTCAGCGCCGCACGTTGCAGCAGGTTGCGCAATTCGCGCACATTACCCGGGAATTCATACGCCTGCAGCGCGGCCAGGGCGGCCGCATCCAGATGGCAGGCGCGGCGAGCGCCGGCCAGGCGCTTGAGCAGAAGCTTCGCCAGCGCCGGGATGTCTTCGCGCCGTTCGCGCAGCGGCGGCAGGTCGACGTCGATGCCGGCCAGCCGGTAATACAGATCGAGCCGGAACCGCTTCTCGTCCACCTCGTCCAGCAGCCGGCGATTGGTGGCCGATACCAGCCGTACGTCAGCCTTCAGCGTGTGGGTGCCGCCGACGCGCCGGAATTCCCCGCTTTCCAGCACGCGCAGCAGCTTGGCCTGCAGGCTCAGGGGAATCTCCGCGACCTCATCGAGAAACAGCGTTCCGCCGTCCGCCAGTTCGAACAGGCCTTTTTTCAGGCCGCTGCTGCCGGAGAACGCGCCGCGCTCATGGCCGAACAACTCGCTCTCGAACAGGGTTTCCGGCACGGCGGCGCAATTGATCACGATGAAGGCGCTGCCGGCCCGCGTCGAGCGGGCGTGAATGAAGCGCGCGGCGAGCTCCTTGCCCACCCCGCTCTCGCCATACAGCAGGATCGAGGCCTCGCTGTCGGCCACCCGTGCCAGATTGTCGACGCAGCTCAGGAACGCGGGAGACTGCCCCACCATCTGCATGGCATCGCAGTCCGTGCCGGCGTCGGCCTCCAGCGGGAAGAGCTGTTCGCCGAGATAGCGTTCGCCATTCGCCCCGCGCAGCAGATGGCCGCGTATCCGGGTGCGCTCGGGTTGGTCGTCGGCGTGAAAATGGGTATGCAGCACCTCGACCGCCTCGCCGTGCTCGAACAGCGCCTGGTGCGGACAGTGTTCCCCGTTTTCGTGGCAGGGCCGCGTCGAATGATGCGACACGGCATAGCAGTGCCGGCCGGCAATGGCGTCGGATGAAGCGCCGTAGGCCTCGGCATAGCGCTGGTTGGCGGCCACGATGCGGTAGTCTCGATCGATCACCACGAAGGGCTGGTCGTTGGCGTCGATCAGGTCCTGCAATTCGAACTGGGGCATGGCGTGTCCTCGGTCATGACTTGTCAGGAATTTGGCATGACACATTCGTCATGTCAAATGGGCCGCGGTCAGCCCATCCCGCACCCATCCATGCGCGGCGAGAGCTTGCACGGTGGCATGGCAATTGCTGACTGCTACGACACTGACATCGACAAGGAGAACAAACGTGGCTCATATCGTGATTCTGGGCGCCGGCATCGGCGGCATGACCATGGCGTATGAAATGCGCGAGCAGGCGCGGGCAGAGGACAGGGTCACCGTGATTTCCAACCTGCCGTATTTCCAGTTCACCCCGTCCAACCCCTGGGTGGCGGTCAACTGGCGCAAGCGCGACGACATCACCCTGCCGTGCGAACCCTATCTGAACAAGAAGAACATCGATTTCATCGGAGTCGGCGCGGCACGCGTCCACCCCGAGAAGAACCAGATCGAACTGAGCGACGGCCGGGTGGTGGACTACGATTTCCTGATCGTCGCGACCGGTCCCAAGCTGGCGTTCGACGAAGTGCCGGGACTGGGCCCCGAAGGCCATACCCAGTCGGTTTGCCAGGTCGAGCACGCGGTGACCGCGGGCCGCGCGTGGGAGGATTTCGTGCAGGCGCCGGGGCCCATCGTGGTGGGCGCGGTGCAGGGCGCCTCCTGCTACGGTCCGGCCTACGAATTCGCCATGATCATGGACACCGACCTCAAGCGGCGCAAAATCCGCGACCGCGTGCCGATGACCTTCGTCACCGCCGAGCCGTATATCGGCCATCTGGGCCTGGGCGGCGTCGGCGACTCGAAGGGGCTGCTGGAGTCCGCGATGCGCGACCGCCACATCAAGTGGATCTGCAATGCCAAGGTCAGCAAGGTCGAGGCCGGCAGGATGTTCGTCGCCGAGCACAACGACCGCGGCGAGGTGATCAGGGAACACGAACTGCCGTTCGCCTACTCGATGATGCTCCCCGCCTTCAAGGGCATCGACGCCGTGTTCGGCATCGAAGGGCTCACCAACCCGCGCGGCTTCATCACCATCGACGCCTTCCAGCGCAACCCGACGTTTCCCAACGTCTACGCGGTGGGGGTCTGCGTCGCGATTCCGCCGGTCGAGGCCACCCCGGTGCCGACCGGCACGCCGAAGACCGGCTACATGATCGAATCCATGGTCACCGCCACCTCGCACAACATCCGCGCCGTGCTCGACGGCCGCGAACCTGTCGAGAAGGCCACCTGGAACGCCATCTGCCTGGCCGATTTCGGCGATACCGGCGCGGCCTTCGTGGCGCTGCCGCAGATACCGCCACGCAACGTCAATTGGTTCAAGGAAGGCAAGTGGGTGCACCTGGCCAAGGTGGCATTCGAGAAATACTTCATGCGCAAAATGAAGAAAGGCTCGACCGAACCGCTGTACGAAAAATACGTACTCGGTCTGATGGGGCTGAAGAAGCTCAAATAGACTCCTCGTGGCTACGGCCTTCAAAGCGCCTGCGGGCGCTTTTTTTGTTCTGGGGAGGCGGTCCGCGCGGCTATAATCGCCTGTTGCTGGCGCAGGCGATCGCTACGCCACGATGCCGTGACGCCGAAGGATTCCGCATGCTTTTGATGATCGACAACTACGACAGCTTCACCTACAACCTGGTGCAGTATTTCGGCGAACTCGGAGAGGACGTCCGGGTCGTGCGCAACGACGAGATCGACCTGGCCGGCATTGCCGCGCTCAAGCCCGACCACATCGTCGTCTCGCCCGGCCCCTGCACGCCGAACGAGGCGGGCGTGTCGGTGCCGCTGATCCGGGAGTTTGCCGGCAAGGTGCCCATCCTCGGCGTCTGCCTCGGCCACCAGAGCATTGGCCAGGCATTCGGCGGCAAGATCGTGCGTGCGAAGGAACTGATGCACGGCAAAACCTCGATGATCCATCACCTGGATACCGGCGTGTTCAAGGGCCTGCCCAACCCCTTCCGCGCCACCCGCTACCATTCGCTGGTGATCGAGCGCGAATCGCTGCCGGAGTGCCTGGCCATCACGGCGTGGACCGACGACGGCGAGATCATGGGCGTGCGCCACAAGACGCTGATGGTGGAAGGCGTGCAGTTCCACCCCGAATCCATTCTCACCGAGCACGGCCATGCCATGCTCGCCAATTTCCTGAAGGAGCGGGCGTGATGCAGACCAAGGATTTGTTGACGCTGCTGATCGAGCGCCACGACCTGCCGCGCGACACCATGCTCGCCGCGATGCGCGGGCTGATGGGCGGGGAATGGACGCCTGCGCAGATCGCCGGCTTCCTGATCGCCTTGCGCATGAAGGGCGAGACGGTGACCGAGATCGCCGCCGCAGCCGATGTCATGCGCGAGCTGTCGACCAAGGTGCCGCTCGCCGGCGTCGATCATCTGGTCGACACCTGCGGCACCGGCGGCGACGGCGCGCACACGTTCAACATTTCCACCGCCGCGGCCTTTGTCGCGGCGGCGTGCGGCGCGCGCGTGGCCAAGCACGGCGGACGTTCGGTGTCGTCCACCTCGGGCAGTGCCGACGTGCTGGAAGCGCTGGGCGTGAACGTCAACCTGCCGCCGGAAAAAGTCGCCGAGGCGGTGAAGAAAATCGGCGTCGGCTTCATGTTCGCGCCCAACCATCACAGCGCGATGAAGCACGCCGCCCCGGTACGCCGCGAACTCGGCGTGCGCACCCTGTTCAACCTGCTCGGACCGCTGACCAATCCGGCCGGGGCGCCGAACCAGGTGATGGGCGTGTTCCATCGCGAACTGACCGGCACGCTCGCCAGGGTGTTGCAGGCGCTGGGCAGCCGCCATGTGCTGGTGGTCCACGCCGAAGAGGGGCTCGACGAGATCAGCCTGGCGTCGCCCACCTTCGTTGCCGAACTGAAGGACGGCCATGTGTCGGAATATGAACTCGAGCCGGGTCTGTTCGGCCTGCCGAAGGTGGATGCGAGCGACATGGTGGTGAAGGGCAAGGACGAGGCGGTCGAGATGCTGCTGGCCGCGCTGGAAGGCCGTCATGCCGGCGCCGCTGCCATTGTCGCGCTCAACGCGGGGGCGGCGATCTACGTTTCCGGTCGGGCCGCCAGCCTGATGGAGGGCGTGGAACAGGCGCAGCGCGCGATTTCAAGCTGCGCGGCACGCGACGTGCTCGAACATTACCGCCGTTTCAGCCAATCCTGAGCGGCCATCCTCCATGAGCGACATTCTCGAAAAAATCCTCGCCACCAAGCGCACCGAAATCGACGAAGGGCTGGAAGCGGTGCCGCTGGGTGAAATGCGGGCGCGCGCCGAAGCCGCCACGCCGCCGCGCGATTTCGTCGGCGCATTGCGCGCCAAGCTGGCAGCCGGGCAGCCGGCGGTGATTGCCGAGATCAAGAAGGCCAGCCCCTCTAAAGGCGTGATCCGCCCCGACTTCAGGCCTGCCGAGATCGCGGCCAGCTACGAAGCCGGCGGCGCGGCCTGCCTGTCGGTGCTCACCGACCGCGATTATTTCCAGGGCAGCGCCAAGTACCTGATGCAGGCGCGTGCCGCATGCTCCTTGCCGGTGCTGCGCAAGGACTTCATCATCGACCCCTACCAGGTCTACGAAGCGCGCGCGATGGGGGCGGATTGCATCCTGCTGATCGTCGCTGCGCTGGAACTGCCGGCGATGCAGGCGCTGGAAGCGCTGGCGCATGAGCTCGGCATGGCGGTACTGGTGGAGTCGCACGACGCCACGGAACTCGACGCCGCGCTGCAGCTGACAACGCCGCTGCAGGGGATCAACAACCGCAACCTGCGCACCTTCGAGGTGAGCCTCGATACCACGCTGGCGCTGTTGCCGAAGATCGGAACCGAGCGCATCGTCATCACCGAGTCCGGCATCCTCGCGCCGGCCGACGTCGCGAAAATGCGCAGCCATCAGGTCAATGCCTTCCTGGTGGGCGAGGCCTTTATGCGCGCCGACGATCCGGGTGCCGAACTCGCCAGGCTTTTCGCTTAGCCAGACACAAGATTCAAGTTGCAAGATTCAAGACGCAAGGTTTTTATTTGAACCTCGCGCAGCGCAGCTGCGCGTCAGCGCTTGCCGCCGAAAATGCTTCCCAGCACGCCGCGGATGATGGCGCGGCCGACCTGGCTGCCAATCGAGCGGGCGGCGGATTTGGCCATCGCCTCGACCGCGCCTTCGCGGCGTCCGCCGCGTCCGCCCAGGATGTCGCCGAGTATCCCGCCGCCGCCGGCGGGTTGCTGCGCTGCCGCTTTCGTCTGCTGCTCCGCCTGCGCCTGTGCGGCCGCTGCCTGTGCGGCCTGCTCGGCGCGCGCCTTGAGAATTTCGTGGGCGGATTCGCGGTCGACGGCCTTGTCGTAGACGCCGGCGACCAGCGAGGACTGCATCAGCTGTCGGCGCTGGGCGTCGGCGATCGGACCGATCTGGCCTTGCGGCGGCACGATGTAGGCGCGCTCCACCATGCCCGGGCGGCCCTTGGCGTCGAGGAAGGACACCAGCGCCTCGCCGACGCCGAGTTCGGTGATGACGGTCGCTTCGTCCAGGTCCGGATTGTCGCGCATGGTCTCGGCGGCAGCCTTGACCGCTTTCTGGTCGCGCGGAGAGAACGCGCGCAACGCATGCTGCACCCGGTTGCCGAGCTGCGACAGCACCTTGTCGGGCACGTCGGCCGGGTTCTGGGTGACGAAATACACGCCGACTCCTTTTGAGCGGATCAGCCGCACCACCTGCTCGATTTTTTCCACCAGCGCATCGGGCGCGTCGGAGAACAGCAGGTGGGCTTCGTCGAAGAAGAAGACGAGTTTTGGCTTGTCGAGATCACCCGCCTCGGGCAGGTTCTCGAACAGTTCGGCCAAGAGCCACAGCAGCAGCGTCGCATACATCTTCGGCGACTGCATCAGCCGGTCGGCGGCCAGGATGTTGACGACGCCGCGACCGCGGTCGGTCTGGATCAGGTCGGCGATATTGAGCATCGGCTCGCCGAAGATCTGCTCGCCGCCCTGCGACTCCAGGGACAAAAGGCCGCGCTGGATGGCGCCGATCGACGCTGAGGAGACGTTGCCGTATTCGGTGGTGAACTGCTTGGCGTTCTCGCCGACGAAGGCGAGCATGGTGCGCAGGTCTTTCAAATCGAGCAGCAGGAGGCCGTTGTCGTCGGCCACCTTGAACACCAGGTTGAGCACGCCGCTCTGGGTGTCGTTGAGATCGAGCATCCGGGCGAGCAGCAGCGGTCCCATGTCGGAGACGGTGGCACGCACCGGATGGCCGGCCTCGCCGAACGGATCCCACAGCGTGACCGGGTAACCCCGATGTTCGAAGCTTTCGAGTTTCAGCATGTCGACGCGTTCGGCGACCTTGGCATTGCCGCCGCCCGGCTGCGAAATGCCCGACAGGTCGCCCTTCACGTCCGACATGAAGCAGGGAACGCCTATGCTGGAGAAGTGTTCGGCCAGCGTCTGCAGGGTCACGGTCTTGCCGGTGCCGGTGGCGCCGGTGACGAGACCGTGGCGGTTGGCCATCTGCGGCAGCAGGTGGAGATCGGTGGCAGCGTTCCGGGCGATGAGCAGCGGGTCGGTCATGACGGTTCCTGTATGCGTGATGCAAGGATTCTAGCGAGTTGGTAGCGCGCGGGGTTCAAGTTTTGAATAGAAGTGTTCGCTAATATTCCGGGTATCATCGAAGCAATACGAAAACAGGGGGAATGCGTTGGCAACGGAAAAGCAGGTGCATGAAATCGTCATTGTCGGCGGCGGCGCGGGCGGGCTCGAACTGGCGACCCGTCTGGGCGACAAGCTGGGCAGAAAGAAGCGCGCGAACATCACGCTGATCGATGCCTCGCCTTCGCATATCTGGAAACCGCTGCTGTATGAAGTCGCGGCGGGCAGTCTCGATTCCTACGCCGAGCGGCTGGAATACCTGGCGCAGGGGCACTGGCACGGCTTCACCTTCCGCCTCGGCCGCATGGACGGCCTCGACCGCGCGCGCCAGGAGATCAGCGTCGCGCCGACACTAGATGAAGCGGGCGTCGAAATCATTCCGCGCCGCAGCTTTCATTACGACACGCTGATCATTGCGGTCGGCTCGGTCGGAAACGACTTCGGCGTGCCGGGGGTGAAGGAACACTGCATCATGCTCGATACCCCCGAGCAGGCGCGCGAATTCCATCGCCGCCACATCAACGCCTGTCTGCGCGCCAACACTCAGACCGAGGCGGTCGCGCCCGGCCAGCTCACCGTCGGCATCGTCGGTGCCGGCGCCACCGGCGTCGAACTCGCCGCAGAACTGCACGACACCACGCGCGAACTGTCGGCCTACGGCATGGACAACATCGAGCCCGACAAGAGTCTGAAGCTGCTGATCGTCGAAGCGTCCGATCGCATCCTGCCGGGGCTGCCGCCGCGCCTGTCGGCCGCCGCCGCCGAGCGCCTGGCCGAGCTGGGGGTGGAAATGCACACCAACGAGCGGATCGTCGAAGTCCGCGCCGACGGCATGCTGACCGCCGACAGCAAGCTCATTCCCGCCAGCATGATGGTGTGGTCGGCCGGCATCAAGGCACCTGATTTCCTGAAGGACATCGACGGTCTGGAAACCAACCGGATCAACCAGCTGGTGGTGCGCCCGACGCTGCAGACGACGCGCGACGACAACATCTTCGCGTTCGGCGATTGCGCCGCCTGCGCGATGCCGGACGGCAAGGG
>JADFDN010000083.1 GCA_018262815.1 Thiobacillus sp. | reverse complement strand
CGCTGACGCCGGCCTTGGCGCCTGCCGCCCAGGCCACCAACCTGACCGACGCATACCGCGACGCGCTCGCCCACGATGCGCAATATGCCGCCGCCCGCGCCGCCTGGGAGGCCGGACAGGAAAAATCGGTGCAGGGACGCGCCGCGCTGCTGCCTAACGTCAACCTGGGCGGCAACGTGCGCTACAACAGCACCGAGTCCAGCCTGCCCGGCGGCGACGCCGATTACGATTCCAACGGCCTCACGCTCACCGGTGCGCAACCGCTGTTCCGCAAGCAGAACTGGGTGCAGTACGAGCAATCCAAAAATCAGGTGAAGATCGCCGACGTGCAACTGAAGGTGGCCAGCCAGGACCTGATCCTGCGGGTCGCGCAGGCCTATTTCGACGTGCTGGAGTCGCAGGACAACATCGCCTTCATCAGCGCGCAGAAGGCCGCGATCACCGAACAGCTGGCCGCCGCCAAGCGCAACTTCGAGGTCGGCACCGCCACCATCACCGACACCCACGAAGCGCAGGCGCGTTTCGACCTCGCGCTCGCGCAGGAAATCGCCGAACAGAACAACCTCAACATCCGCCTGCGTGCGCTGGAGAAGCTCATCGGCAAGCCGGCCGGCACGCTCGACAGCCTGGTCGACAACACGCTGCTGAAGGCCGAGGCCGGCAGCCTCGACGAATGGGCCGCGCGCGCCGCCGACGGCAACCTGCAGGCCGAGATCCAGCGCATCGCCAAGGCCATCGCCGACCAGGAAGTCGACCGCAACCGCGCTGGCCACTACCCCACGCTGGACGCCGTCGCCGGCTACACCGTCAACAACAACCAGAATTTCGGCACCCAGCAGGTGGATACCCGCACCGCCAGCATTGGCGTGGAACTCAATCTGCCGATCTACCAGGGCGGGCTGACCAGCTCGCGCGTGCGCGAAGCCGTCGCCAACCAGGAAAAGGCCCGTCAGGATCTCGAAGCCGCCACCCGCGACGCCAGCCTGCAGGCCCGCCAGGCCTGGCTCAACGTCAACAGCGGCGTCGCCCGCGTGCGCGCGCTGGAGCAGGCGCTGATCTCGACCAAGGCGCAGCTCGATTCCACCAAGCTCGGCCTCGACGTCGGCGTGCGCACCAACCTCGACGTGCTCGATGCCGAGCAGCAGGTGCTATCCGCCAGCCGCGATCTGGCCGGCGCGCGCTATGCCTACCTGCTGTCCACGCTGGCGCTCAAGGCCGCCGTCGGCACGCTCAGCCCCGAGGATCTGGCCGAAATCGACCGGCATCTGCATCCGCCAACAGCGGCGCAATAAGCTGCGCCACCTGCGCCGCCGCGCCGCGATGGCGCGCGGCGAAGTCCAGGCCGGCCTCGCCCATGCGGGTGCGCGCCGCGGCATCGTTCAACAGCGCCAGCGCATTCGCCAGCAGGTCGCCGGCGTCGTTCACCCGCCGCGCCGCGCCGGCTTCGATCGCCCGCCGCGTCGCCTCCTCGAAATTGAAGGTATGCGGCCCCACCAGCACCGGCCGCCCCACGCTCGCCGCCTCGATCAGGTTCTGCCCGCCCAGCGGCATCAGGCTGCCGCCGACGAAGGCGACGTCGCACGCGGCGTAATACGCGAACAGTTCGCCCAGGCTATCGCCCAGCAGCACCCGCGTGGCCGCATTCAATTCCGCTCCATCCAGCACGCTGCGGCGCTGACACCTCAGCCCCGTTGATTCGATCAACGCCGCCACGTCATCGAAGCGCTGCGGATGGCGCGGCACCAGCAGCAGCAGCACGTCGGCAGGCGCAGCCTCGGCGAACGCACGCAGCAGCGGCGCCTCCTCGCCTTCGCGCGTGCTTGCCGCCAGCAGTACAGGACGCTGGCCCCATTTTGTTTTCCAGGCCGCGCCGCGCTCGAGCAGCCGGGGCGGCGGCGCGATGTCGAACTTGAGATTGCCAGTGACATGTACTGACGCCGCGCCCAGTTTCAGCAGGCGCGCGGCGTCCGCTTCGGTCTGCGCGGCCACGCTGTCGATCCGTTGCAGAGACGCCCGCGTCAGCGCCGGCAATCTTGCATAACCGCGCGCCGAACGTTTCGACAGTCGCGCGTTCGCCAGCACCAGCGGCACGCGTGCCCGCGCGGCGGCGCGAATGAGGTTGGGCCACAACTCGGTTTCCATCAGGATGCCAACACGCGGCCTGGCGCGGCGCAGAAAACCCCGCACGAGCCAGGCATAGTCATAAGGCAGATAGACGATGGTCGCGAAGTCGCCGTACAGGGATTCGGCGGTGGCGCGCCCGGTCGGCGTCATGCAGGTCAGCAGCACGGGAGCACCGGGATGCGCATCGCGCAGGGCGACGATCAACGGCTGCGCCGCGCGCATCTCGCCGACCGACACCGCATGGATCCACAATGCGCCGACCGGCACCACGCCCGTTCCCAGCCGCTCGCCCCAGTGCCGCCAGTAACCGCGCTCGCGCCGGCCGCGCCACAGCAGGCGCAGCGGTATCAGCGGCGCGGCCAGCAGCAGGGCCAGGCGGTAGAGCGTCCAGTCGAGAACGAGGCGCGGAGAGAACATCGCCGGATTGTAAGGGAGGGAGCGGCGCTTGTGCCCACGCTGGCGGGATAAACGCCCAAACCGCGCGTCATCGGCCGGCGTCCGCCCGGTGCTAGAATCGGTGCGACCCTGGAGGAGAAAAAATGAAAATCCTGCTCACCGGCGCCGCCGGGTTTATCGGCATGCACGTCGCGCAGATCCTGCTCAAACGCGGCGACGAAGTGATCGGCATCGACAACCTCAACGACTACTACGACCCGGCCCTGAAGCTGGCGCGGCTGGAGCATCTGAAGCCCTGGCCCAACTTCCGCTTCCTCAAGGAAGACATCTCCGACCGCATGATGACGGAGGACCTGTTCGAGAAAGGACACTTCGACGCCGTCATCAACCTCGCCGCGCAGGCCGGCGTGCGCTACTCGCTGAAGAATCCGCACGCCTACGTGCAGTCCAACATCGTCGGCTTCGCCAACCTGCTCGAAGGCTGCCGCCACCACGGCGTCAAGCACTTCGTCTACGCCAGCTCGTCTTCCGTATACGGCGCCAACACCAAGATCCCGTTCTCCACCCACGACCCGGTCAACCACCCGGTGAGCCTCTACGCCGCCAGCAAGAAGGCCAACGAGCTGATGGCGCACACCTACTCGCACCTCTATGGCCTGCCCACCACCGGCCTGCGCTACTTCACCGTCTACGGCCCCTGGGGCCGGCCCGACATGTCGCCGTGGCTGTTCACCAGCGCCATTCTGGAAAACCGCACCATCGACGTCTTCAACCACGGCGACATGATGCGCGACTTCACCTACATCGACGACATCGCCGACGGCACGGTGAAAGTGCTCGACCGCATCCCGCAGCCCAACCCCGACTTCGACCACAACAACCCCGACCCCGCCAGCAGCCACGCGCCCTACCGCCTCTACAACATCGGCAACCACACCCCGGTGCAGCTGATGGACTTCATCGGCACCATCGAAGCCGCACTCGGCCAGACCGCGAAAAAGAACTTCCTGCCGATGCAGGACGGCGACGTGCAGGCGACCTATGCGGATGTCGACGATCTGATACGCGACACTGGCTTCAAGCCGGCGACGTCGCTGGAGTATGGGATCGGCAAGTGGGTGGAGTGGTATCGGGGGTACGCGGGAAAGTGAATTCAGGACGACACTTTTCCCATTTCTGTTAGGACGTACTAAAAAACGCTATCACGATGAATGGCATCGGGATTTTTCCTAGGGATACACTAAGTGACGGCTTATAAAGCGTCATTTAGGATGGACACTTAACGTTGGGCGTCATAAAACCATGGGCTATCACGTCACGATCCTTCGCACGGGCAAAGGGAAACAGCTTCCTATTTCCTTGGATGAGATCGTTTCGGCCACAAGCGGAATCGATGGGTGGCAGTATCTCGAATCGCCACCGACTTTCGAGTTTCATGGCAAAGAGGGCTCATGCACGCTGTGGTATCAAGACGGCGAACTCTGGACGAAAAACCCAGAAGAATGGCAGCTTGGCGTGATGGTCGCCTTGGCCAAGCGCCTCAATGCAAGAGTGCGCGGCGATGAATGGGAAACGTACGACGAAACTGGCAATGCCTTCCAACACCCCGATGATATCCCCCTCCGCAAAGAAGGCGAGGCTCGATCCAGCGAGCTTTTGGCCAAGTCAATGCAGGAGCAGAGATTTATTCGGAACGCAATTGTCGGGTTCTTTGTTGTCCTCGGTGTTGTCGGTTTCTTCATTGGCAAATGGATTGAGCAGCAGTGATGCCCAACCCATCATTCCAGCCGACCCACTACAGCGGCCTTCGGCCGCTTCCGTGGTCGGCTGAATTCAAACGTTCGAAGGATATAAGTGGAGCTTGGCATGAATAACGCAACTCCAGAAATGGTGTACCCGCGTCTGCTGCGGCGTGTACGCGCATTCCTGTTTGACTCTGTCATATTCATCGTTTTGCTATATGCGTGGCTGGCAACCATGCCAGTTTTTGAGAACACACCACCCCTGCTTAAAATCTCACTCCTGATCATTCCTATTGTGATTCTTGAGCCCATCTTGGTCGCCTTTACCGGTGGCACCCTCGGGCATCATTTGATGGGCCTGCGGATTCGCGATGCGTCGTCTGATCAAAACATCGGCGTTTTACGGGCGACAGCACGAGCAATTATCCGAACCTTCCTGGGATGGCTGTCCTTCATTTTCGTGCTGGTGACCAATAAGCATCAAGCGCTTCACGATTACTTCACTTCAACCGTCGTCATACTTCGACGCCCAGAGACTCTTCCCGCACATGAGAGATTTTCGGCGCGCGCCGAAGAACGCGCGCAGTACAGATATCCGACGATGGCCAGACGAACAGGCGTGATTCTCGTATATGTCTTCTTGGGATTTCTAACACTCATCGCGTTAAGTATGGCGACGCTGTCTGAAACTTGCCTTAATGGCGAACACTGCACTCCCGGTGAGATGGTGATCAGCCAACTGCTCAGCAGTTTGTGGCTACTTGCACTCGGCACCAGCATCGTTCTCGGATGGAAGGGACTCCTTTACGGTTGCCGCCGTTCACCTTTGCCCCGAAGCGAGACACCTGTCGTCTGATCTTGAACAACCAGAAGCGAATTGCGTTTCCTGCGTTTCACAGATGAACAACTCCACCGTTAAATCCTACCTGCCCTGAGTCATGGCCGTGGCGCTGTTCATAGAGCAATTTATGGGGTCAGCATCATTTGATTTTCTGAGCCGCTGGCTCGTCTCGACTCGGCTTTTCGGTTAACGCCGCCAGAGAGGCCCTTTCTCCCGGGCAAATCGCCCAATCCAGGTAGCCGGTCCAGCATTGCGCGCGCGTCCCTCCCGCGTCGGATTCTTCCTATACGCGTGCGCATCCAGACCTACAGCCTTATCAGGGATATACGATGGTTGAGGCCGTGGCCGCCGTTTAGATTAAGCCTACATCGAGTCCAAAGGGAAACCCGCTAGATGCCATGGCTGGTCGACCCGCAATGTCGATCGGTTCCGGGACGAGCGGGACTTCCGGGATTGCCAGGGAGAAACTCATGAACGCGCCTTTGCCAATTGACCAGACCGCCTTGTTCGCAGGTATCGCCGGCAACGTGGCCGACGCCTGTGCGGGCCCGAAGACGGCCGCCGCCCCGCGCGACGGATCCGACAGCGGGAAGCGTCCCGGTTTCGTCGAGCGCCGGCGGACCGGTGCGGTCACGTCGTATCGCCTGATTCGTTCCCCGGCCGTCCTCGGTTTCGTGGGCCTGGTCGGGGGGCTGGTGATGTCGGCTGTCCTGATCATCGGGGTCTCGGTCGCGCTTGCGCTGACCGGCGTGAGCTGGATGGTCGCGGGACAGTATTGCATCGCCATCATTCTCCTGGTGTTTGGGCTGGTCGGCGCCCTTTTTTACTGGGGGACTCGGACCGAGCATCCCTACACGGCCGGGATTCAACGATACATGGAGTCGGCAGTCGAGCGGCGGCGCCAGTATCTTTACCTCTCGTCGATCAATGCGCTCGAAAATGCGCGCAGGTTCGGCATGTGGGGGCGCCGCATTTAAGGATGGTCGCGTAGCCGGGGGCGCGGCATCGCTGGATCTTCATCACGCCCCTTCGGCGAGCCGGCCGCCTGGACAAGACCGCCTCACACGCGATTCCCTCTCCGATTTCTCACCAGGGGAAAACCGCCCCCGGATGGTCTGCGCCCGCGCGTTGCTGCCTGACGTAAACTGGGCGACCCCCGTCCAGTTTCCGTCTATCGATGAGCCCTTCCACGGTCAAAACCTACCTGCCCTGGGTCGTGGCCGTGGCGCTGTTCATGGAGCAGCTCGATACCACCATCGTCAATACGGCGGTACCGGCGATCGCGCAGAGCCTGCAGGTGGCGCCACTGAGCCTGAAGGCGGTGGTGAGCAGCTACGTCCTGAGTCTGGCGGTGTGCATCCCGGTGAGCGGCTGGATGGCGGACCGCTTCGGCACGCGTCGCGTGTTCGGCATCGCGGTCGGGATCTTCATCTTCGCCTCGATCCTGTGCGGGCTGGCGCTGAACGCGCCGATGCTGGTGGCGGGGCGCATCCTGCAGGGGGTGGGGGCGGCGATGATGATGCCGGTGGGACGGCTGGCGATTATCCGGACTTTTCCCAAAGCGGAGCTGCTGCGGGCGATGAACTTCGTGATCATCCCGGCCCTGATCGGCCCCCTGCTCGGGCCCACGGTCGGTGGCCTGATCGTGCACTGGCTCTCGTGGCACTACATCTTCTTCATCAACGTGCCGGTGGGTCTGATCGCGCTATGGCTGGCGCACCGCTACATGCCGGACTATCGCGGCGATGCGGCGCGGCCGCTGGACATCGTCGGCCTGGTGCTGTTCGGCAGCGGTGTCGCGCTGCTGTCCTGGCTGCTGGAAGTGTTCGGCGAGCACACGATCGATGCGACGTTGGCGGGGATACTGCTGCTGCTCAGTCTCAGCCTGCTGGCCGCGTACTTCTGGCATGCCCGTCAGACGCCTCATCCGCTGCTGCGGCTGGCGCTGTTCCGGGTGCGGACCTTTCGCGTGTCGGTGATCGGCGGCTTCATCACGCGGCTGGGAGTGGGCGGGCTGCCGTTCCTGCTGCCGCTGCTCTACCAGCTCGGGCTGGGGATGCCGGCCTGGCAGTCGGGTCTGCTGATGATGCCGGTGGCGGCGGCGGCGATGGGCATGAAGTTCATTTCCTCGCGGGTGCTGGCACGCTTCGGATATCGAAGGGTGCTGATCGTGAACACGGTGATGATCGGGGTCGTCGTCTGCCTGTTCGCGCTGGTGACCGCGACCACGCCGATCGCGGCGATCGTGCTGCTGGGACTGGCGATGGGCTTCTTCAATTCGCTGCAGTACACCAGCATGAATTCGATGGCCTTCGCCGATATCCATACGCCCGATTCGAGCATGGCCAGCACGATCTCCAGTTCGATGCAGCAGATGTCGGTGAGCTTCGGGCTGGCCTGCGGCTCGCTCGTCGCCGGCTGGTATCTGGGCGATCTGCCGCAGACCGACCGCGCGGCGGTGACGACTGCGCTGCACTACGCCTTCCTGACGCTGGGCGGGCTGACGGTGCTGTCGTCGCTGTCGTTCTGGACGCTGCGGCCCGGGGATGGCGAAAGCGTCAGCCGGGGAACGGTGCGCGTGGCGGGATGAACACCCATGTTTCCGCCCGCAACGCGCAAGGCGTCGGCGGAACACAAGCGGCCGTCAGTGCTTTTATAATTGCGCCTCCGGAGCAAGTCGATACTGTTACGGGGCGTCCCCTTGGTTGTGGCTAGAACGGCGGGGGCCGGCGTTCATCACCGGCCAGCCCCTTACCTTGAAGTCGATGCCCGGTCGTTTACCCACTACTTAGGAGAGAGAGTCATGAAGGTGCAAGTTGGCGTTACTGCAATCCTGTTGGGCGTGGCGCCCTTATCGGCATTGGCGGACCTCGTCGTGCCGATGACGCTGGTCGATGAAAAAGGTATCGGCGCGTCGGTCGGCCAGGTCACGATTTCCGAAACGCCGCATGGCCTGGTGTTCAGCCCCGCGCTCAGCGGACTGGCGCCGGGCTTGCATGGTTTCCATGTGCATGCCAATGCGGAATGTACACCCGCGGAAAAGGACGGAAAGAGCGTTGCAGCGCTGTCCGCTGGCGGCCACTACGATCCGAAAAAAACGAACCGCCACGGCACGCCTTGGGGCGACGGCCACCTGGGCGACCTGCCGCCGCTGTTCGTGGACGCCAACGGCCATGCAAACCAGCCGGTTCTGGCGCCACGTCTGAAAATGGCCGACATGAAAGGGCGCTCGCTGATGGTTCACGCCGGCGGCGACAATCATGCCGACCATCCCGCCGCGCTAGGCGGCGGCGGGGCGCGCATGGCATGTGGCGTATCCAAGTAATGCACTGAAGCCCCTGCATCCGCGGGTCGGCAGCCCTCAGCGCCTGTCGGTCCGCGGATCTTGCTCACTTGGCCATGGCCCCCTCGGCCGGTGACGCACTTATTCTTCGCGTGACAACCCGGTGACCCCGACCACGCCGATCGCGGTGATCGTGCTGCCGAGACGGGCGATGGGTCTCGCTGTCGCTCTGGACGCTGCGGCCCGGGGATGGCGCAAGCGTCAGCCGGGGCAGCCTGCGTGAAGCCGCATAGACGACCCCATACTCATCGGCCTCCTCCCCTATCTTGAACCGGGGTGCCGCCTGCGATGTTCGGCGGATAGCCGGAAGAGCGGCACCCGACGGGTAAATTCGCCGCGTCCTGCTGTAGGAACACCGCCAGTCGGGATGACGGCAGGCTGCCCGCGATGTGCCGGGTGTCCGCCGCCGCATCGCGTCCGCCTCTGGCGACAAAGCCCGCGGTGCCTGCGTTTCGGTGCCCGCATCCAGTCAGGATGCCCGCCAGAGGCTGGCAGCAGGATGGGCATGCCGGCCCGGACGCCGGGTTGAACGGGAGGGATCATCCGCTATAGATTGAACCTGCGCCTGCCGGCAGACCTCAGGCGTTCTTTCCCTGACATGAAGACGAAAGGAGCTTTCCATGGCGTCGCATTACCGGAAACTCGCCCTGACGCTGTCGATCAACGCGGTGCTGATGTTTTTCATCACCTACGCCATGATCGACACGGTCGACCATTTCCACGTCAACATCAATCGCGTCTACATGTCGCTGATGATGGTCGCCCCGATGGCCATGCTGATGCTGTTCGTCATGCGATCGATGTACACGGACGCGACGCTCAACACGATTCTGTATGCCGTTTTCGCCGTCTTGTTCATGGCGAGCTTCGCGCTGGCCCGGACCCAGACGCCGGTCGGGAACGAACAATTCCTGCGGTCCATGATTCCCCATCATTCGAGCGCGATTCTGATGTGCGAGCAATCGGCAATCACCGATCGGGAAATCATCACGCTGTGCGAGGAGATCGTCAAAGCGCAAAAGGAGGAGATCGCGCAGATGAAGAATATTCTCGAGCGCTATTGAAGCATCCACAGGACGCGAGCATTGTCGCTTTGAACAAGAGCCATGTCGCCATCTGACGACAGGATCAATTCGTCCTATCTTTTTGTTTTGTAGGAATATTCCTCAAACCAGTCCAATTTGATGTCGTTGCCCGGCGACGTTTTTCCCTGTTTTTCGCCCCTGAAATCACCTGCAATTTCGGTATCCGACTGTTTATCAATGGCTTTCCCGTGCTGGCACGTCTGTTGCCATAGGACTGGCTGCGTCCAGTTCCGGGCGCAGCCACACCAGAGCGTTTTAACCCAGATACGAGAGAGACCCCATGCTCAAATCCTTCATGCAACCCGGCACGACCAATTCCAGAACCGACTCCACCAAGCCGAGCCATTCGGGGTATCCGACCAAACCGACCGAATCGCCAAGAGCGGCCGAGACCAGCAAGGAGGAAGCACCGGTGGTGACGAACAAATCCTCATCCAGCGACGAGGGCAGCAAGCTGATCGTCGGGCCGAACATCAAGCTGAAGGGCTCCGAAATCACCGATTGCGAAATCCTGGTGGTGGAAGGCCGCGTGGAGGCGTCCATGAACAGCCGCGATATCCGCATCGCAGAAGGCGGTGTGTTTTCAGGCAAGGCCGAGATCGACGTGGCGGAAGT
>JADFDN010000082.1 GCA_018262815.1 Thiobacillus sp. | reverse complement strand
ACGCAAGCAAGCGGAAGTGTCGATTCGCAAGCTTTCAAGCGCAATGGAGAAAGTCGCTGATTCGATTTTCATTACCGACGCCGACGGGGTGATCGAATATGTCAATTCCGCGTTCGTGGCCGTGACGGGGTACGAGCGCGATGAGGCCATCGGACAGTCGCCCCGGATCATCAAGTCCGGCAGTCACGATGAAAAGTTTTACGCGCAGATATGGGAGGCCTTGCGTCGCGGCGAGGTCTATCGCAACGTTATCGTCAACCGGAGGAAAGACGGGCAGCTATACCACGAAGCGGTAACCATTACGCCCCTGACTGACGAACTGGGCAAAGTCACGAATTACATCTCGTCCGGCAAGGACATGAGCGAGAGTATCCAGGCCCAGGAACGTCTCCATCATCTGGCTCACCATGACGCCCTGACGGGGCTACCCAATCGTGTTTTGTTCGTGGAACGCCTGAAGCATGCGCTGCAGCGCGCTAACCATCGCAAGCGTGCCGTCGCGGTCATGTTTCTGGACATGGATCGCTTCAAAATGGTCAACGATACGCTGGGCCACGAGGCAGGCGACCAGCTTCTGCAGGCAATGGCCACGCGCCTGCTCGCATGTGTGCGAGAGGGGGATACCATCGCGCGTTTTGGCGGCGATGAATTTGCCGGTTTGCTGAACGATGTTGCGTCACCCGAAGATGTGGCACCCATCGTCGGAAAATTCCTTGAGGCACTGGCGCCGCCATTCCTGATCGGCGGGCATGAATTGTTCGTCGGCGGCAGTATCGGAGTCAGTCTGTACCCGGACGATGGTGCTGATCCCCAGACCCTGATGAAGAATGCCGATACCGCTATGTATTGTGCGAAACAGCGGGGCGGCAACAGCAGCGAGTTTTACTATGCCGGGATGAATGAGAACGCATTGGCTCGTCTCAATCTGGAAACCGGATTGCGCCATGCCATCGATCGGCAGGAATTCATCGTGCATTACCAGCCGCAGATCGATTTGAGAAGTGGTGAGGTGGTCGGTTTCGAGGCGCTGCTTCGCTGGGAGCGCCCGGACGGGGGCGTGGTTTCGCCGCAGGAGTTCATTCCGGTTCTGGAGGAAACAGGTCTGATCGTCGCCGTGGGCGAATGGATGTTGCGCACCGCGTGCGTGCAGCATCGCACCTGGCAGGCGGCTGGTCGATCGCCTCTCCGCATGGCGGTCAATATTTCGAGTCGTCAGTTCGAAGCCAACGACCTGACGGAAACCTTGCAGCGCGTCATGCAGGACGCGGCCATGTCGGCGGAATTCCTGGAACTCGAGATCACCGAGAGTATCCTGATGAAAAATGCAGCCCAGGATATTGATGCATTACAGGCCTTGAGTGCGATAGGCATGCGATTTGCGATCGATGATTTCGGTACCGGGTATTCTTCGTTGACCTATTTGAAACGATTCCCAATCGACATCCTGAAGATCGACAAGGCGTTTGTTCGCGATATTACCGACAACGGGGATGATGCGGCGATCGTCAAGGCCATTATCACGATGGCGCACAGTTTAGGTATCCAGGTGCTCGCCGAAGGGGTCGAAACCCGCGAACAAGTGGAGTTCCTGCGGCGACAGGGGTGCGACCTCGCTCAAGGTTATTACTTTAGCCACCCGTTGCCCGCGAGGGAGATCGAACGGTTCCTGACTGAGAACCGCTCCGTTGATCCCGCCGTTACGGAGAATGTGCTTTAGCATCGCGGTGCACGCAGCCGTCTAGCCGTCTCCAGGAAGTCGTTGCGAAAGCGGCGGATCGCGTCCCGCTGCGGGACATTGGCCCGGGTGAATCCTCTCAAGGCGATGGCCTGATGCGCAGAAACACGGTTGCCGCTTCGTGCTAGACTGCCCCAAAATTTGAGGCGAGCATGGCCGAGGAGACAGATCTTTCGCGTACCGAACCGGCGAGTCCGCGGCGCCTGCAGGAGGCGCGCAATGCGGGCGACGTGCCGCGTTCCGCCGAACTCACGGCGTGGGTGGTGCTGCTGTCGGCGCTGGGTGGACTGGCCTGGCTGGCACCGCGTCTGACGGGCGCCTTGCAGACGCTGACGGAAGCGGCATTCACGCATGCTGCCCACCCCTTGTCACCGGTTTTTCTGGAGGCCGTCCAGGCGGCGCTGTGGACCGTCCTGCCTGTGCTGGTCGTCATTTTCGTCGCGGGTCTGGTGGCGCCGATGCTGCTTTCGGGCTGGGTGTATGCGCCGCAGGCGACGCAGGCCGACCTGACCCGCGCCCATCCTTTCAAACCCCTTTCCCGGTTGTTTTCCGTCGATGCCTGGTTCGACGGCGGGCTGGCGCTGCTGAAGCTGGCGCTCGTCGCCGCTGCGGTCGGCTGGACGCTGGCGAGCGGCTGGCCGGAACTGCACGGCCTGGTCGACGGCGGGCCGAACGCCGCGTTCGCTGCCACTGCTGCCTGGGTGGGGCAGGGCATGCTGGCCCTGGCGGCGGCACTGGCCGTGACGGCGGCGTTCGATGCAGGCTGGCGCTGGTGGCGCTATCTGCGCCGGCATGCGATGACCTGGCAGGAAGTGGTGGCCGAGGCGCGCGAAGCCGAGGTGCACCCGGAAGTGCGCGCGCAGTTGCGCGGCCGCCAGCAGCAGGCTGGGCAGGGACGGCGGATTGACGAGGTGATCGGGTGAACGGGCAGGGCGTGATGATGCTGGGCATGCCGCTGAACCGGCTGGCGGTACCGACGCTGGTGCTGCTGATTCTGGCGATGATGGTGCTGCCGCTGCCCACCTTCATGCTCGACGTGCTGTTCACGCTCAATATCGCACTGGCGATGATCGTGATGCTGGTGAGTCTGAATTCGCGGCGCCCCCTGGATTTCTCGGTGTTCCCCACGGTGCTGCTGCTGACCACGCTGCTGCGTCTGTCGCTCAACGTGGCCTCCACCCGCATCATCCTGATGCAGGGCCACACCGGGCCGGATGCGGCGGGCAAGGTGATCGAATCCTTCGGCAATTTCCTGGTCGGCGGCAACTACGTCGTCGGCTTCGTGGTGTTCCTGATTCTGGTCATCATCAACTTCATCGTCATCACCAAGGGGGCCGGGCGCATCGCCGAGGTGGCGGCGCGCTTCACGCTGGATTCGATGCCGGGCAAGCAGCTGGCTGTCGATGCCGATCTCAACGCCGGCTTCATCAACGAAAGCGAGGCGCGTGCGCGCCGCCATGAAATCGGCCGCGAGGCGGATTTTTACGGCGCGATGGACGGCGCCTCCAAATTCGTGCGCGGCGACGCCATCGCCGGCATCATCATCCTGCTGGTGAATCTGGTCGGCGGCGTGCTGGTCGGACTGTTCCAGCACAACCTGGGGCTGACCGAGGCGCTCGGACGCTATGCGCTGCTGACGGTGGGTGACGGACTGGTGACGCAGATTCCGGCGCTGATCATCTCGACGGCAGCAGGTATCGTGGTCAGCCGTGCGTCGAGCGAGCAGGACCTGTCGCGCGAGTTCTCCACCCAGGTATTCGGCCGCCCGCAGACGCTGTACATCGCCGCGGCCGTGCTGGGTGTGCTGGGGCTGATTCCGGGCACGCCGCATCTGGCCTTCCTGACGATCGCCGTGGTGCTGGGCGGACTCGGCATCTGGCTGATGCGCCGCCAGAACACGGTGTACGAAGTCGAGCCGCTGGAACTGATCGAAGCGGAGCCCACGCCGCTCGACGTCACCTGGGACGACATTCCGCCGGTCGACGTGCTGGCGCTCGAAGTCGGCTACCGGCTGATTCCGTTGGTCGACCGCAATCAGGGCGGCGCCGCGCTGGCGAAGATCACCGAAGCGCGCCGCCGCTTCGCCACCGACATGGGGCTAGTGGTGCCGCTGATCCGCGTGCGCGACAACCTCGACCTCAAGCCCAACACCTATCGCATCACTCTCAAGGGCGTCGACGTGGCGCACGGCGAACTGCCGACCGGCCAGGTGCTGGCAGTCGACATGGGCGACGTGCTGGGACGGCTCGACGGAATGCCCGGAACGGATCCGCTGAGCGGCCTGTCCGGAATCTGGATCGAGACCGGGCGCGAGGAGGAGGCCGAGCTGCGCGGCTTCGTGGTGCTGGACCCTGCCGAGCTGATCGCGCGCCAGGTCGAGGCCGTGTTCCGCCAGCATGCGCCGGAACTGCTGGGACGCACCGAGGTGCAGCAATTGCTCGATACGCTGGCGCGCAGCCATCCGGGCCTGGTCGAGGACGTGACGCCGCGTCATCTGCCGTTGACCAGCGTGCAGGCGGTGCTGCAGCAGCTGATCGCGGAAAACGTCTCGATCCGCGATACCCGCACGCTGTTCGAGACGCTGGCGGCGCGCGCGCCCAAGAACCAGACGATCGAGGATCTGGTGGAAACCGTGCGTGCCGCACTCGGCCGCAGCATCGTCGATCGCCTGTTCGAAGGCAGCGGCAGTCTGCACGTCATCGGGCTGGCGGCGGCGACCGAAACCCGGCTGCTGAACGAGATGGGCGACGAAGGCGAGGCCCTGCTGTCGCCCGCCACGCTGGACGCCTTGAACGACGCGGCCGAACAGGCGCTGGCCGAACAGGAAGGGGCGGGCCATCCGCCGGTGCTGCTGACCTCGCCCGGTTTGCGAGCCATCCTGTCGAGGCTGCTGCGGCGCACCCTGCCGCGGCTTTCGGTGATTGCCTATGCCGAGGTGCCTGCCGATAAAATGGTGCAGGTGAGCACTGAATTGACGATCGAGGGGGCTGAATGAGCACGCGGGTGTTCGTTGCCGCAAATGCACGCGAAGGCCTGGCGCGCATTCGCGGCGAACTGGGCGACGACGCGGTGGTGCTGTCTACCCGCCCACATCCGCAGGGCGTCGAACTGGTGGCCAGCGCCTACGGCGATCTGACCGTGGCGGCGCTCGGTGAAACGCAGGACGGCGCCGGAAGCTCGCGCATCCTGGCCGAGCTCGGCCGCCTGCGCGGCATGCTGCAGAACCAGCTGGCAGGCTTCGCCTGGGGCGCCAGCCGGCGGCGCGATCCGGTGCGGGTGGCGGTGATGCAGACCCTGTTCGCCGCCGGCTTCGGCAGCACGCTGGCGCGCACGCTGGCCGCGCGGTTGCCGCGCGGGCTCGACGCCGAGACTGCCCAGCGCTGGCTGCGCCAGGTGCTGATCCGCAACCTGCCGGTGACGGCGCGCGGTGCCGATCTGCTGGCCGTGGGAGGGCGCTATACGCTGGTGGGCTCGACAGGATCGGGCAAGACCACCACGCTGGCCAAGCTCGCCGCGCGCGGCGTGGATGCGCACGGTGCCGGCCAGGTGGCGCTGGTGGCGGCCGACGCCTATCGCATCGGCGCGACCGCGCAATTGTCGGTGTATGCCGATCTGCTGGGCGTATCGCTGCATGTCGCGCAGGATCAATCTGCGCTGGCCTTGTTGCTGACCGATCTGGCGAACAAGAAACTGGTGCTGATCGATACGGCCGGCTTTGCGCCGTCCGACCCGCGCACCCGCGAGGCGCAGGCGCTCGATGCGCTAGGCGTGCGCCGCATCGCGGTGATCCCCGCCAGCCAGCAGGGCGCGGCGATCGAGCAAGCCATGCTGCGCTTCGGACAGGGCGCGGTGGCGTGCGTCCTCACCAAACTCGACGAAACCCCGCAGCCTGGGGCGGCGCTCGACAGCCTGATTCGCCATCGTCTGCCCTTGGCCTATGTCAGCGGCGGCCAGCGCGTGCCGGAAGATCTGCATGCGCCCAGCGCCGCCTATCTGGTCGACCGCGCCCTGAAGGGCGGCCAGCTGGCTACGCCCTATGCGCTCGAGGCCGAGGACTGGCCGCTGTTCGCCGGCGTCGAGGCCGAACGCGCGGAGCGTCAGCCGCTGAAGGACGTGCCCACCCTGAAGGGCACCCGTGCCGGCTGACCAGGCCGCCGGGCTGCGCCGGCGCAGCGCGCGGCAGCCCTTGTCCTGCATCCACTGTTTTTCCGAGTCGACCGGTTCCAGCGTTCGCCTGGCGCATGCGCTCTATCGGATGGGGCGCGAAACCCTGGTGGTCGACACGCAGGGCCGCCTGTTTGCCGATGCCACCACGCGCAACCTGTTCGACTGGCGGCGCCAGCTCGAACGCGGACAGTTGCATATCCTGCCCCGGTCGCATGGAAAGGGATGGTATGCGCCGGGTGCGCAGGCGGATGATCCTGCCCTGCATGGCGTGATGCTCGCGTACGATCATGTGATATTCGACGCCGGCTGGCGTGACGTCAGCCTGGGCTTGCGGCCGGACGCGTTGCACGCGGTGGCCATCGAGATCGGGCAGGGCGACGAATCGATGCGGCACGCCTATGCGGTGCTCAAGACGCTGGCGCAGCAGGGGGGCGTATCCTGTGTCGGTCTGCTGGGCGACCCCGGCGCCTGCGAGCGGGTGCGGGTCGCGTGTCGCCGGTTTCTTGGACAGGATTTTGCGAACGTGCTTTTCCGTGCGGAAAACGAGGATGATGCATTTGCCGAGCTAGCCGTTAGAATGGCGGGCGAGGAGACGAGCCTGAGGGCTTGCAAATAAAACAGGACACACCTGAAACATGGCTGGTAAACCGTCGTCGCAAGACGAACAAGTCACTAAATATGCGCCGCTGGTCAAGCGCATTGCGTATCACATGATGGCGCGCCTGCCCGCCAGCGTCGAGGTTGACGACCTCATCCAGGTCGGGCTGATCGGCCTGCTGGACGCGGTCGGCCGCTTCGATGGCACCCAGGGCGCCCAGTTCGAATCCTATGCCACCCAGCGCATCCGCGGCGCCATGCTCGATGAACTGCGCGAGGCGGACTGGCTGCCGCGCCATGTGCGGCAGAAATCCCGGCAGATCGAATCCGCCATCCATCGTCTCGAGCAGCGCAACGGCAAGTCGCCGACCGAGCAGGAAATTTCGGCCGAGCTGGGCATGCCGATCGATCAGTACCAGTCCATGCTGGGCGACGTGAAGTGTTCCCAACTGCTGTATTACGAAGATTTTTCCGACGAGGACAGCGCCAGTTTCCTCGAACGCTACCTGGTCGACGGCAGCAGCGATCCGCTTTCGGTGCTGGAGGACGAGGGCTTTCGCGACAGCCTGATCGCAGCCATCCACCACCTGCCCGAGCGCGAGCGCAGCATGATGGGCATGTACTACGAGCAGGACATGAACCTGAAGGAAATCGGTGCGGTGCTCGGCGTGTCCGAATCGCGCGTGTGTCAGCTGCATTCGCAGGCGGTGGCGCGGCTGCGGAGCCAGCTGAAAATCTGGAAAGACTGACGACAACGGCCCCAGGCGGGGCAGAAGCGGATTTATCCGCGATAATGAGGGTCTGTTCATCCTGCTCGCATCGCCATCATGAGCCAAGCCGACCTCAAGAAAAAAGCCCTCGATTACCACCGCCTGCCCAAGCCCGGCAAGCTTTCGGTCGAATCGTCCAAACCCTGTTCCACCCAGGCTGACCTGTCGCTCGCCTACACTCCGGGGGTGGCGCAACCGGTGCTGGAAATCGCCAAAAATCCCGCAAAGGCCTACGAGTACACCAACAAGGGCAATCTGGTGGCGGTGATCACCGACGGTACCGCGATTCTCGGCCTGGGCAACCTCGGCCCGCTCGCATCCAAGCCGGTGATGGAAGGCAAGGGCGTGCTGTTCAAGCAGTTCGCCGGCATCGACGTCTACGACATCGAAGTCAACGCCAGCACCCCGCAGGATTTCATCAAGGTGGTGGAGGCGATCGCGCCCACCTTCGGCGGCATCAACCTCGAAGACATCGCTGCACCGCACTGCTTCGAGATCGAGGCCGCGCTGAAGAAGAAACTCGACATCCCGGTATTTCACGACGACCAGCACGGTACCGCCACCATCATCTGCGCCGGCCTGATCAACGCCCTGCACGTGCAGGGCAAGACGCTGGACAGCGCAAAGATCGTCTGCCTGGGGGCCGGTGCGGCGGGTATCGCGTCGCTCAATCTGCTGGTGGCGATGGGCGCGAAAAAGTCCAACATCCTGCTGGTCGATTCCAAGGGGGTGGTGCACAAGGCACGCAGCGACCTCAACAGCTTCAAGAAGGCCTACGCGCGCCAGACCCGGCTGCGCACGCTGGAAGAGGCGATGACCGGCGCCGACGTGTTTGTCGGCGTGTCGGGCGCCAACCTGGTGAGTCCTGCGATGGTGAAATCCATGGCCGACAAGCCGGTGGTCTTCGCGCTCGCCAATCCCAATCCCGAGATCGCGCCGGAAAAGGCCAGGGCCGTGCGCAGCGACCTCATCATGGCGACCGGACGTTCGGATTACCCCAACCAGGTCAACAACGTGCTGGGCTTTCCGTTCATCTTCCGCGGCGCGCTCGATGCGCGCGCCAGACAGATCACCGACGCCATGCTAATCGCCGCCGTGCATGCGCTGGCCGAACTCGCGCGCGAACCGGTGCCCGCTTCGGTTTTGAAGGCCTATAAGCTGACGAAGCTGAAATTCGGCCCGGATTACATCCTGCCCAAGCCGTTCGATCCGCGTCTGGCCCAGCGCGTGCCGCAGGCCGTGGCGAAGGCAGCGAAGGCCACGACGAGAAAGCCGGCTGCGAAGAAATCCGCAGGGAAGACTCGCGTGGCGAAGAACACCCCGGCGAAGCCGGCGAGCAAGGCGCCGCTGAAGAAGGCCAAGGCGCCCGCCAAGCGCCGCTGAGCGGCCAACCCGACACCGGACCGTGCCGTGAAACCGATCGCGCGCCCCGTTTACGTCAATCTGTTCCGCATCCATCTGCCGCTGGCCGGCTGGGTGTCGATCCTGCATCGGGTGTCGGGCGTGCTCCTGTTTGTAGCCTTGCCGCTGGGAGTGTGGGGCCTGTCGGTGTCGCTGGCGGATGAAAGCGGTTTTCGGCGCATCGCCGACTGGATGACGCATCCGCTGTCCCGGCTGGTTCTGCTCGGTTTGATCTGGGCGTTTGCCCATCATGTCTTTGCCGGCGTGCGGCATCTGGCACTGGATGTGCATTGGGGCACCGACCTGAAGCATGCGCGGCAGAGCAGCCTGGCTGTCCTGCTGGCAAGCGGGCTGGCCACGCTGCTGGCCGCCTGGAGGCTGTTCGCATGAAATCCGCCACCGGCTCGCATACCGGCACCGGCACCTGGCTGCTTCAACGTGCCACCGCGGTGGTGCTGGCGCTGGCCCTGCCCGTGTTGATCGTTTATGTTCTCGCCGCGTTGCCGACCGATTTCATCGGCTGGCAGGCGCTCTTCGCGCCGCTGTGGCTGCGCGTGGGGATGCTGCTCGCGGCTGCCGCCATCGCGCTGCACGCCTGGGTGGGCATGCGCGACCTCTTCATGGACTATGTCCGACCGACCGGGCTGCGCCTGGCCTTGTACCTGGTGGTGATCGTCGTTCTGGCCGGCAGCGTGACGTGGCTGGCCGCCAGCTTGTGGAGCGCGGCATGAACACGCGCCGCTTCGACGCCCTCATCATCGGTGGCGGCGGCGCCGGCCTGCGTGCGGCATTGCAGCTGGCGCGCTCCGACTACAAGGTCGCGGTGGTGTCGAAGGTCTTCCCCACGCGTTCGCACACGGTGTCGGCGCAGGGCGGCATCACCGCCGCGCTCGCCAACGTCGACGACGACCGCTGGGAATGGCACATGTACGACACGGTCAAGGGCGGCGACTGGCTCGGCGACCAGGACGCGATCGAGTTCATGTGCCGCGAGGCGGCCTCGGCCGTCTATGAACTCGAACACATGGGCCTGCCGTTCTCGCGGCTGGACAACGGCAAGATCTACCAGCGCCCGTTCGGCGGACAGTCGAAGAATTTCGGCGGCGAGCAGGCCACCCGCACCTGCGCCGCCGCCGACCGCACCGGGCACGCGCTGCTGCACACGCTGTATCAGCAGAACATCGCCCACCGCACCCAGTTCTTCGACGAATATTTCGCGCTCGACCTGCTGCGCGACGCCGACGGTTATTGCCTCGGCGTCACCGCCATCAGCATCGAAACCGGCGAGCCGGTACTGATCGAGGCGCGCGCGACGCTGCTCGCCACCGGCGGGGCGGGGCGCGTGTTCGGCAACAGCAGCAACGCCATGATCAACACCGGCGACGGCCTCGGCATGGTGCTGCGCGCCGGGCTGCCGCTGCAGGACATGGAATTCTGGCAGTTCCATCCCACCGGGATTGCCGGCGTCGGCTGCCTCATCACCGAAGGCGTG
>JADFDN010000081.1 GCA_018262815.1 Thiobacillus sp. | reverse complement strand
CTTCAGGGTTTTATGTACGCCTCAAGCCAAAAAAAATCTAACGCAGATACCCCTCATGTTCCAACTTGAGGAGGATATGCTGAACGGCCTCATCAATGCCGATGCCGGTTGTGTCGATGGCCAGCTCGGGAAGCTCAGGCACTTCGTAGGGATCTGACACGCCGGTGAATTCCGGGATCAGGCCCGCCCGCGCCTTGGCGTACAAGCCCTTGCGGTCACGCGATTCGCAGGTTTCGATCGGCGTGGCGACATGAATTTCGATGAAGCCGCCGACCGCCTCGATCATCGCGCGCACGTCGCGGCGCGTCTGCCGGTAGGGCGCGATCGGAGCGCAAATGGCGATGCCGCGATTCTTGGTGATTTCGCTCGCGACGAAGCCGATGCGCCGCACGTTGATGTCGCGGTGCGTCTTGGAAAACCCCAGTTCGGACGAAAGATGACGCCGCACGATGTCGCCATCGAGCAGGGTCACCGAGCGTCCGCCCATTTCCATCAGCCGCGCAGCCAGTGCGCGCGCCAGGGTGGATTTTCCCGCGCCGGAAAGGCCGGTGAAGAACACGGTAAAGCCCTGGCGCTCGCGTGGCGGGCTCTGGCGGTGCAGTTCGGCCAGCACTTCGGGGAAGCTGTACCAGTCCGGAATTTTCAGCCCGATCCGCATGCGGCGCCGGAATTCCTCGCCGGACAGCGTCAGCAGACGGGCACCTTCGGGTGCATCGGATTCCGGCAGGTGTTCGGCCCGATCCTCCACGTACACCATGCGAGGATAGGGAATGAGCTTGACGCCGATTTTTTCGGCCAGATCTTTTACCGGCAGGTCGGCGTGCGTCTGGGTCAGGTCTTCTCCGCGCCGGCAACTGCCGTCTGACAGGTGTTCGCCGCCCGCGATCAGCACACTGCATCCGTAGTTGCGCGCCACGATGGCACGCAGCAGCAAGGCAAGGGCACTGGCTTCGCGCGGCGGCGCCGGCAACAGCGACAGCTGGGTGCTGGCGGCGGGAAAGCGTTCGCGTATGGCGAGGAAACTGCGCACCAGACCGAAATAGCCGGGCGCATCGGTAATATCCCCCCCCACCTGCGGGTGCAACAGAAGATTGGCTTCGTTTTCGATCGCGCTTTTCAGGCAAAACTCGAACTGCGCGCGGTGCATCGGCTGGCGCGCCTGCCAGGCAACCACGCGGCGCCAGCCGCGGCGCGCGAACAATGCGCGCAGTTCGGCCGGGGTGGCGCGCAGGCTGACGAAATCGGGGTGCGATGGCAGGGCGGTGCCTTCGATCGCTCCGCCCAGATGCCAGCGATCGCCCTCCTGCCAGACGTCACTGACGGACAATACGGCAAGCATGAAGCCTTCGCCGTCGCGCAATGCGACCCGGTCGCCGGGTTTCAGTTCGGCCGCGGCCTTGGCCCGGCACGAGAGGCTCAATGGCCACGGCCAGAAGCTGCCGTCCTCCAGGCGCCGCTCCGCCTCGACCCGCGCGCACTGGGCGCGAGTCATGAATCCGGTCAGCGGCGAATAGGCGCCGGTCATCAGCATTTCCAGTTCGCACTGCTGCTGCCAGTCCAGATCGAGCGAGGGCAGGTCCAGCGCCTCCTCCTTCAAGGCATCGCATTTTGCGTGGTCGATCAGGTTGACGAGGGTGCCACCATAGGGCGCGATCAATTGACTCACCATTCAGCTCCGGATAAGGCCGCAAGACTATTTGTAAATTTCGAAGAAGCTAGCAACAAACCGGCCAAGCTCGGATTCGGGCAAATGGTTGATGCCGGCAGCCCCCCTGCGTCCGCCGCCGGTGTCGAACTGGCTGCACAGCTGGTCTGCGCCGGACTTCGATGCCAGCGGCGCGCGCACGCTGACGACATACCCGCCGTCCGGTTTGGCGGTGAGCACGGCATGCGCCTGTGCGGGCGATTCGACTGCCAATTGATTGCCGAATACGCCGGAAATCCGCCGCGCCCATTTTTCAGGAGGCAAGGTGAAGATGCGTCCCGATGCGCGCGCGCCCATGGCGCTGACAGCGACGGCGCGTGCCATGTCTTCCTGGTAGCCGGTATTCAGCGTTCGATAGGCGGGCGACTCGGCGACGAAGGCGAAGGGATCGGCAAACGGGCGCAGTTGGCGATACAGTTCGGCCGGATCGAAGAACAGGTCATCGAGGGATTCACCGTAGCCGTTGTAGTTGAGGCATTCGCCCAGCGACTGCAGCTGCGCCAGCTGGTCGCCGGACAGATGAAGCGGCGCCGCAGCCTGTCGAGCGGCGTCGGCCAGATTGTCGCCGAACGCAGCCGTCACAGCCCAGACCCGCTGCGCGCCCCGCAGATACTGGTTTACTAGCAGGCTGGTGCAGACGTTCGCATCGGTATCGATGTGCGCCTCGAAAAGCGGATGTTCGGGAATGTCGCCCGGCTGATGATGGTCGAAGTAGCGCACCTGCGCCCCCGCTTCCAGCAGGCGATCGAGCGCGTCGCGGTTTTTCGACAGGGCAATGTCAAGCACGGTGACGCGATCTCCCGCGCCGGCGTTGACCCGTTTCAAGAGGCTGATGTCGCGCTTGGGTCCGGTAATCAGTGCGGAATCGGCAGGCTCGGCCAGACGCAGCTGGTGCAGCGCGCAAATGCCGTCGGCGTCGCCGTTGAAAACATCAATGAGGGACATGGGTCGGGTTCCGTTGAACGGCGCGGAAATGCGGCCATTGTAGGGAGACAAGCGCCGCGATGACAAGCACATGCAGCACAGCGTATCGCAGCCAGATGACAGGCAGCGCGGCGTAATGCTGCCTGTCGGCGCTCAGCAGAAACTGCAGGGCCGAAAATTGCCGGCCGTATTTGCCTATCGTGTCTGCCAGCCCGAAGTGGAGGCAGACCGCCGCGAGCGGAAGCGACATCGCGAGGGCGGCCCATCGCACCAAGCGGTGCGCTCCCGGTACAGGTGATGCCAGCAGCGCTGCCGGCAAAAACAGGGTGCCGAGCCAGACGCACAGCACAGCAAAGGCCAGCGGCTGCGGGCTGGCCATGAGCTCGGTCAGGTTGTCGGTAGCAGCCTGCGCCACCACCCCCCAATACGCCAGCACCAGCGGCAGCGCCGCAGCCCAAAAATGAAGCGCCCCCAGCCGCAGTCCGCGCCAGCGCCGCACCGTTTGCGCCGCCAGATACAACATCGCGCCGGGCACCGCGGCCAGGGCCACCCAGCGCAGTCCGAGCTCCAACGATCCCGGCCAGTTCAACACCGGGCTGCCTACCAGATCGAACAGGCCTTCCTCCGGTACGGCGGCAAGCAGCAGCAGGAAAGCAATCCCGCCATAGGCCAGCAATCCCGCAGGCACCTGCCACACACGAACCAGGCCGGACACCCGGCGACGCGCCAACCATACCGGCCACACGGCCAGCCAGTAGACCGTCAGCGCAAGCAGCAGCGCTGACAGCCAGGCGGCATCCGGCCGGAACAGTTCACGCACGTTGTACGGCACGAAAGGCGCCTGCGCCGCCCCCCAGAACAGCAGACTCAGCCCCCCCAGCATCAACGGCAGGTGCCATCGCATACGAGGCACTGGGCGCACAATGTCGACCGCCGCATCCTCCACTTTGGCCACGGGAGGGACAGCCGCGTGCTGCGGCGCACGCAGCATTCGCCGCGCCGCAGCATATCCCGCCAGGCCACCCAGCCAGGCCAGCAGCCAGTCGGTGAGATCGACATATTTATGCGGCAGCATCAGTTGCCCCAGTTCGACGACTGCGGGCATCCCCGCCAGCACCAGCATGGCCAGCGCAGACAGCGGTCCGCGCCAGCGCCATGGCTGGCGCGCCACACCCCATGCCAGCAAGCCACCGAGCGGCGCAAAGAACAGCGTTTTGCGCAGCACCTCGGTGATGGCGCGGTATTCGGTGCCGAAGTAATACACTTCGAACGGCACCCGCTGCATGAAGTCGAGCCGGCTTTTGATGAAGGCGCCGTCAGCGCGGAAGTCGAAGGGGAACCAGAATACGAACAGCAACAGCGCTGTCCACCCAGCCGCCAGCGCGAAGGGCAGCCATGCCGACCACGCCGGCATCTGGCTGGCCGGCACCGCGCGCGCGGCCAGGCGGCCGCCTACCAGCGTGCCCAGCGTCGCACCGGCGGCGGCCGTAAACAGGTCGGTCACATCGCTGACCCGCGAATAGACGAACAACTGCATCGCTTCCAGCGCCACGGCGGCGGACAGCGTCATGGCCCATACGCGCCACGCGCTGCGCGTTCCGTCGAGCCGCCACAAGAGGGCGAGCGGCACCCAGATCAGCACGTCGGTGGCAAGCTCATACAAGGCCTCGGCCGCATCGGCAGGCAAGCGTCCGAACGGAAGCAGATTGACCAGTCCCGCCTGCCATTTATGAAAAATCTCGACCACGCTGATGGTCAGGTCGAGCGGCAGGACGTTGTAAACCACAACGCCCGCCAGATAGACCCAGGCCAGGCGCTCGGCCAGCGCGGCGCGGGCATGGGTCTGCTGCCAGGACGTCAGCCAGTCGACGAAACGCGCACCCGCCCCCCACCAGACCAGCACACCGATCACGCCCCCCAGACTCTCGGCAAGAATGTCGTTCTGCGAAACGGTGCGCTGGGGGAAGAACAACTGGGTGAACTCGATGCCGAGACTCAAGGCGATGGCGGCCGGAACCAGCACGAGACTGATCAGCATGCTGCGCATCCGGCTGGCGCCCGCCGAAAGCGCTCCCATCCACAGGAAACACAGCGGAATGAACAGCAGCAGGTTGGCCATCCAGTCAGCGCGGGAACCGATGCCGAGCCTGAGAAACGGTATCGCAGCGAACTGCGCCACGGCCTCGTCCCACGGAATGGCCCGGAATTCCAGCGGCACCAGACTGCCGTAGACGACGAACGCGGAATACGCCAGCGCAGCCAGCCATAACAGGCTGCGTGGATTGCCGGGACGACTCGTGCCGTAGCTCATGGTGTGCCGGCGTTCAGCGTGTTGAGCCATGCCGGGATGCCGGGCGCGCCGGGATGAGCTGCGCCGCTCCAGTCAGGATAAGTCGCCAGTTCGCGCATCAAGGTTTCGGGAATTCGGGTCGTTCCCGGGCTGCGCTCAAGCAGCCGCGCCGGCAATTCCGGCACGGCAATTTCCAACCAATCAGGCTGATAGGGCAGCATCGTATTGTGCGCAGCCTCGCCACCCTGAACAGGAACGGCGGCCGCCACTACATTGGCGATCAGTCGCTGGCGATAAACGGAACTTTCGCTACGCCGCACCTGAATGCCCGTTCCCGTCGCCAGCACCGTGTTGGAGAAGATCATCATGTCACGCGGCACATCGTTATGCGGCTGGATGCGGATCGCATCGCCGTAGCCGTTGATGAACACATTGTCGTACACCGCCACCCGCCCCTCAGCCTGAAACAGCGCCTCGCTGGGATTGTGCAGAAAGAGATTGCTATAGACCAGATAGCGATCCTCGCTGCCCATCCCCGTCAGTGGCAGATGTCCGAGCAGGACATTGGGACGCGCCAGGGGGCCGGGCAATGCGCCCTGTTTAGAGAACACGTTGTAGCGAATCACAGTGTCCTGCCGGTCTGCTGAGCCGACCGGGCGCGTTAATTGGTGCTTGATCTGCAGGTTGTATCCCAGCGTCCGACCTATCCAGTTGCCCTCGATCACGCCGCCGACGAAGGCGTCCGAACCATCGGAATCCCCCAGGTACATGCCTGTGCCCACGCGCTCGATGCGATTGTTCCTGACCACCCAGCCGATTGCCGGACATTTTGTCGAAATGGCCACATTCTGCTGCGAAGCGGCGTGGTCGTGAATGCTGAGATGCTCCAGCGTGATGTAATCGGCGTAACGGCTGTGGCCTTCAGCCTTGAGCGCATCCACCGGAAGGTTGCGCCCATCGAGTTCGAGATGCCGCAGCACCAGATGTCGCACATCGACCAAGCTGACCGTATTCGCACGCGGTCGTCCGATGAAGCGCGGCGGGTCGGCCGGGTTGGCCGCCTCGATGACAATGGGCCGCCCCGGCAGTCCGGACAATTGACGCAACGGCAAGCCCTGGCGGTAATCGCCCGATTCGAGCTGCAATCGATCGCCTGGCAGCAGGCGACGTAACGTGTCGCGGTAATCTTCCGGGCCTACCCGATAGTCTGCGGCCAAGACCCCGCCAGCCAGGACGCACAACAGTCCCATGCAGACGAGTCGCCGCATTCAATCCGCCGTATCGGACAACGGCAGCCCGCTTCTCAGCAAATCCAGCTTGCCGAAAAGCGTGCGTGCCATGCCCGACACGCCCTGCCGTCCGGTATCCACCACGATGTCGGCCACCTCGCGATATAGCGGATCACGCTGTTTGTAAAGTTCGCGCAGCTTATCGAGCGGGTTTTCCGTTTGCAGCAACGGACGATTGCGGTCGTGCCGGGTGCGCTCGTACAAATGCTCCGGGGCGCCCCGCAGATAAATCACCACGCCGTTTTTCCGCAGGTTTTCGCGGTTGACCGTCGACAGCACCGCCCCTCCGCCGGTGGCCAGCACGATGCCGGACAAGGCGGTCAGCTCGGCAATCGCCGCTTCCTCGCGGCGACGAAACCCGGCCTCGCCCTCGATCTCGAAAATAACCGGGATTTTGACGCCGGTTCGTGCCTCGATCTCATGATCGGAATCGTAGAAGCTGCAGCCGTAATGTTTGGCCAGCAGCCGCCCCACCGTGGTCTTGCCGGCGCCCATCAGTCCGATGAGGTAAAGATTGTCTCGCTTGCTCATGGCGCCATTCTAATTGAGAGCAGACCGATGGACTCTGCGGCCGGAAAGATGCGTGCGGAAAAAAACGCACGTAAAAAAGCGCGGGACCCGCCCGCGCTTTTCAGGTTGACCCGGCAATCAGCGCAGCGACAGGCGCTCGTCGAGAATGCGCGGGGTGAGGAAGATGATCAGCTCGGTCTTGCTGTTTTCCTTGCTCGTGGTCTTGAACAGGTTACCGAACACCGGGACATCCCCCAGCACGGGCACCTTGCTGGTCAGGGAACGCTCGGTCCCGTCGAAGATGCCGCCCAGCACCAGGGTTTCGCCGTTGTTCACCCGCACCTGCGTCTTGATCCGCTTGGTGTCGATCGCCGGGATGTCATCGCCGATTTCCGGAACGATGCGTACAGAGTCTTTCTGCACCTCGACGGTCAGGATGATCGAGTCATTGTTCAGGATCTGCGGATCGACCAGCAGGCACAGGAAAGCGTCCTTGAACGTAACCGTCTGCTGGAGAACGCCGTTCGTGAGTTGGGTCGTGATATAGGGAACCTGCGTACCGTTCAGAATCACCGCCGGCTTCTGGTTGGACGTCACCACGCGCGGATTGGAAATCACTTTACCTTTGTCATCGGCTTCAAGCGCGCGCAGTTCCAGTGTCAGCAAGTTGCCGTTTGCAAGGTTTAGCAGGGATAGCGCCAGATCACCTGCGCCAGTTACAGCGGGCAGCGCCTGCCCAAGCCCATCGACACTGCCCGTATGGGAATCGCCAAACAGGCTGCTGGTCTTAGCCGCAGTGAAGCCCAGGCGTGCGCCCAGATCCCGGCTCCAGCCATCGGTTGCGACGACGACCCGTGCCTCGATCATGACCTGGCGCGCAGGCACATCCAGCCGCGAAAGCAGATCGCGAATTTCCAGAATCTTGCTTGCCGTGTCGGTGATGATCAGCGTATTGGTTTTCAGTTCATACGTTGCGCGGCCGCGCTTGGTCAGGATTTTCTGATCGGTTTCAGAGTTGCCTTTCCCCTTCTGCATGGCCTGCGCCGCGGCTGCGCCCCCCAGGCCTTGCGCCTGCGCCGAACAGTTCACTTCATTGTTCGTTGCCGAGTTGAGGAAAGCGCCGGAGGCAAAACCGTACAGCATGGTTTGCGCCTCATCTGCCCGCATATAGTTGAGCTGGATGTATTCGGTGACCATCGGCTCCAGATCCACCACGGCCGACCTGGCTTCGAGTTCCTGCTTTTCCTTGGTCAGCAGTTCGTCCTTCGGCGCAACCCAGATCACGTTTCCGTTCTGGCGCTTGTCCAACCCCTTGGTTTGCATGATGAGGTCGAGCGCCTGGTCCCACGGCACATCTTTCAGGCGCAGCGTCAGGTTGCCGGCCACGGTATCGCTCGCGACAATATTGAGGCCGGTGAAGTCGGCGATGACCTGCAATACCGAGCGGACCTCGACATTCTGGAAATTGAGCGAGAGCTTCTCGCCGACGTATTTCACCCGGCCGTCTGCCGTCTTTTTCTGCGCATCGTCGCTCTGCTTGACCTCGACGATGAAGCTGTTGTCGGTCTGGTACGCCGAATATTCCCAGCCGCCCTTGGGCTGGATCACCATGCGCGTGTTGTCGCCCAGGGTATAGGTTTCGACAATCTGAACCGGGGTGCCGAAATCGGCCACGTCGAGACGACGCTGCAGGGCTTTGGGCAGTTCGGTGCCGATGAAATCGACCACCACGCCATTGGCCTGCTGGCGGATGTTGATGCCGGCCTGGGCGTCGGACAGCGTCGTCACGATGCGTGCCTCGCCCGCAGTGCCACGCCGGAAATCGACATCGCGAATGCTATGGCGAGCCACGCCGGGTGCGGGTTCGGCAAAGCGAGGGCTGGCGTTGACCGGTGCTGCCGCGCCCATGCCGATATCGCCCAGCGCGATCAACAACGACTTGCCGTCGATCGTGGCGTCGTATTCGACCGACTTGTTCAGGTTCAAGACCAGACGCGTGCGCGTCCCGGCCTGCACCACGTTCACGCTTGCCAAGGGGCCGAGATTGGCTTCGACGGTATTGCGTCCCAGCGCGTTGCCCGTATCGGGCAGGTCCAGCGCGATTCGCGGCGGGTTGCCGACCGTGAAACCCGCCGGCGTGGCCGTCAAGGCATTCTTGAGATTGACCCGCACCACCACCTTGCCGCCCGGCAGGGTGGTGGTCTCGACGCTCTGCACCGCGTTGCCGGTTGGCGGCGTGTCGGCAGCGCGCACCGCGAGCGGCAGCACCAGGCCGGTGAGCAGAGCGATCCCGAACAGATGACGGGTCATTTTCTGGGCAATTTTGGGCAATGCGTTCATGTCAGCCTCTTTGAAATTCAGTGCTACGAATCATTCTTGCAAAATCAGGGTGCTGGTGCGCTCGGACCAATCTCCGGCGCTGTCCTGAACAATTTCACGCAAAGTCACTTCACTGTCGCTGATCTGCGTGATGAGGCCGAAGTTCTGGCCGACATAATTGCCCTTCCTGACGTGGTATATCGCGTTATCCGGAGTTTTGATCACCGCATGGATCACCCCCTGTTTGGACAGCATGCCGACCATCTTCAGGGTTTCCAGTGAAAAAGACTCCAGCGGCTCGCGCGGGCGATTGAAATCGGGTTGCATGCCTCCTCCCCCGCCGGTCGAGAGTTTTCTCGGTTTGAACGGGTCAGGCAGGTCAAAGGCATTGTAGGTGAACGGTTCATATACCTTGACCTCCGGCAGGGGCTCGATTTTGCCCTGCATGTCCTTGCCTGTTTCATCCACAAAGGTTCGCAGGTCTTCCAGATTGCCGCCGCCACAGCCGGTCAGCCCCAACAGGATCACGATGCTGGCCAGGCGCTTCATTTCTTTTTCCCCTTGCCTTTTTTCTTGCTCTCGGCCTCTTTTGCTTTGATTTCGGCCTGCTTGCGGGCGATCAATTCTTCCTCGTCTAGATAGCGATACGTCTTGACGATGGCATCCATGTTCAGCACACCGTCTTTGGCCGGCATCAGGGCAATATTCTGCAAAGTCACGATGCGCGACAGCTTGGAAACGTCACTGACAAATGCAGCGATGTCGTGGTATCCGCCGGTGACTTTGACGCGAATCGGCGTCTCGGCGTAAAACTCGGAAACGGTCTCGGTTTCGGGTTTGAACAAGTCGAACTGCAGCCCGCGTCCCAACCCCGCCTGGTTGACGTCGGTGATCAAGGCGTCCATTTCCTGCTTGTTGGGCAATTGTTTCAACAGTGCGCCGAAAGCCTGCTCGATATCGGCCAGCTGCTTGGTATAGGCTTCCAAGTTGATGGCCTGATTCTTCTTGGTGGTAAACACACTGCGGAGTTGTGTTTCCTTTTGCTTGGCAGCGCTCAGCGCCTCCATCCCACCGCGCCAGTCTAGCCACCAGCCCGCAACCACGATCGCTGCACACAACAGTGCCAATGCCCCCAGCTTGGTCGGCATCGGCCAGTCGGCCAGTGTCTTCAGATCGAGTTTATTGATTTCATCCAGGGTCATGCCTTGTCCCCTTCAACATTTGCGTCGTCGGTCTGCTGTCGGATCTGCTTGACCGTCAGGACGAATTCGTTGGCGCGCAGATTGTTGACCGTGACAGCCTTGATTTCGACGAGGTTGGCCGAATCGAACCAGGGCGAGTCGTTCAGATTGCGCATCAACGTGGAAACCCGCGCGCTCGACTGGGTATAACCGCTGATGGTGATGAGATCGCCCTC
>JADFDN010000080.1 GCA_018262815.1 Thiobacillus sp. | reverse complement strand
CGCTCGCGATCGCCGAAATGCACGCTCACGCGAACATCGTTCCCGCCATCCCGGTGGTCGTCGCGGCGATCATCGCGTCGGTCGTCTCTGCGCGGACCTTCGTCACGCTGGCCCTGGGCGCTTTTGCCCGGCTTGCCGTTGCCCACCCATTCCGGCTTCTCGGCCAGAACCGGGCTGGCCGCAAAGAGCCCGGTCACGAACAAGGCCAGGGCAAATTTACTGTGCAGGGGTGCTCGCATGCATTTTCTCCGTATCAGAATTGATCGATTGCCCACGCATGGGGGTGCCCATTCGAAGGCATGACCATACTAAGACATCTGCGGCCAAACGCGCATCGCCAAGCCGCTGCACGGAGAATAAAACGGGCTGCCCCGGGTCGCCGACCCGGCTTCTCAGCAGGCCCCTGTCTGCCATGCGAACGACCCGCCCACACTCACCGGGACGGGAAGCGCCGAGGCTTCCGCCGCGGCGTCCCGCCGGCGAATTCCGCTCCGCTTACTTCAGCGGAATCAGTTCCACCCGCCGGTTCATGAAGCGCCCGTCCGCCGTCGCGTTGTCGGCCACCGGCCGCGTTTCGCCGTAACCCTTGATGTTCAGGCGTTCGGCGGCAATGCCCTTGCCGACGAGGTAATTGCGCACGGCTTCGGCGCGGCGCAGGGACAGGCCATCGTTGTATTCGTCGGTGCCGATGCTGTCCGTATGGCCTGCAACCTCGACTTTCACATCGCCCCATTCCTTCAGCGTGGCGGCGCTGCGGTCGAGCGCGTCGACGTCGTCCTGGCGGATGGCCGAGCGATCGAAATCGAAATTCGCACCGCGCAGTTCCAGCATCCGGGGCGATGGCGCAGCGTCCGCCAACGCTGCCGGCGCGACTGCAGGCGCAGGCGCCGGTGCCGGCGCAGCTTCTGGTGCGGCCGCTGCAGGCAGCGGGCAGCCGTCCTTGTCGACCTCGACGCCGCGCGGCGTGTCGGGACACTTGTCCATGTAGTCGTATACGCCGTCGCCATCGCTGTCCGGCACCGGGCAAGGCTTGTCGAGCAGCTGGCGCCCCGGACAGCCGATGGTCCTGAACAGCTCATGACCGATCGTATAGCCGGTCGGGCTGGCGGCATTGCGGGGATCATAGAAGAGACCATCGGCGGCATGGGACGCGGCCATGCCGATCAACAACAGGGCCGCACCCAGCGTAGTGGAAACAAGAGAAGTAAAACGCATGACTGGCTCCTTTCGCGAATCCGGACCGAGCCGGGGTTCTTGAGGACATTCATTGCGTTGCAGGGATGACAGGCCGAACCGGCGTGCAAACCCATGTCCGGCAGGGCCGATCAACATCAACAACCCTTTCAGACTAGCCAGTGTCAGGGTTTATTCAATGCGGATCCGCGCCGAGCCTGTGTCGGCCGGGGCCGTGCAGCGGCGTCAGACGATCCCGCGCCACATCATGCCGACCAGCGCCAGCGTCGCGCACGGCGCCCATATCCAGCGCAGTTCGGAACGCAGCACATCGAGCCCGCGCCGCGAAAACAGCGCAGAAGGCCGCAGCGGCGACACCTCGATCACCCGCCAGGGCAGGAAGACACGCCGCGGCGAAAACGGGCTGAACAGCGCGACGCCGAGGCCGCCGTTGGTCATCGCATCGATCAGCCCGTGCGACGCCGCACTGACGAACAGCACCCCGAACGCGACCCACGGCTCGCCGCCCGGCACCGGCTCAAGCCATGCGCCCGCACCGGCCAGCGCCGCCGCCAGCGGCAGCGAATGGGTGAAACCGCGGTGTCCGAACGGATGGTCGTAGGGGATGCCGAACCCCATGCCCAGCGCATCGATATCGGGCAGCACGGCGAGGATCAGCGCCCACGCCAGCAAGCCCGACGGCACCGTGTCGGACCCCAGCGCCGCGGCAATCGCCAGCGGCACCGCCGGATGGGAAAACGGCGTCGCCAAGACTCAGCCGTGCAGACGGTTCAGGGTTTGCGGCCCGGCTTGGCGCAACGGATGATCGCCGCATTGGTTTTCAGTTCGAGGCAGCGGCGCATGTCGGCCCCCTGCCGCCGGACGTCCTTGCGCACCGTCGCCTGCTGCTGAGCCTGAACCTGGACCGATTCCGGTGCCGCCACCGGCTCAGCCACGCCGGCCGTATCCTGTTGCCCGCCCTCCTGCGCCATCGCAACGCTCGCCGCGCACAGCAGCGGCAGAATCTTCCATCCGGTTGTCGTTTTCATGATGTCCTCCTCTAAAAATCTTCATTCAAGAATAGCCTGCCGGGGCCGGCTCGCAGCGCACCGCGTCGCCCACCCGGATCAGCCCGCCCGCGAGGATGCGCGCATTCATCCCGCCGTGTCCGCGCATCGCGTTGTAGCCGCCCGGCCCCAGCACCGTTTCCATGCGCGAGCAGGGATCGCAATGCCCGGTCAGCTCCAGCACCACGTCGGCGCCGATGCGCAGCACCAGCGGCCGGTCGCGGAACAGCGCATGTGCCGCCAGCAGGTTGAGCCCCGACACCACCAGGTTGCGCCGCAGCCAGGCGGCGTCGATCTTATGCCGCCCCGTCAGCGCCGCCACCACTGGAAGATGCTCGGCCTGGATCAGCGTCACCTGCCGCTTGCCGCCTTCCGCCCGGCTGCGCGACGGTCGGGCGTAGTGGTCGCCTTCCAGTCCCAGCCTGGCCATCGCGCGCACGGATTCGACTGTGGCCACCTCGCCGCGGCGCTGCGGGCGCAGATAAATGGCTTCGATGCGGCCCTCGCGGGGAAAGCGCGTCGTCAGATCGCGCAGGCCCATCGCGTCAGTCGGCACGCTCGTATCCCGTTCCAGGCTCATGCCACCAACCGCTGGATCAACCAGATCGCCCCGCCCGCAACGGCGAGGCAGATCAGGCAGGCGAGGACGATCCTGGCAAATTTCGGCATCCGGGTCGGGGTGTTCCTGCGGATTATTGGACGCTGCCGGCCGGGTAGCCCACCGACTGCGCGAGGATGATGCGCTGATGCGGGCCCAATCCCAGTGCGGCGGCCAGCGCTTCGCGGTCGATCAGGCCGCGCACCACCGCCGCCAGGCCGGCCGACGCGCAATACAGATACACGTTCTGGGCGATGAAGCCGGCGTCGGTGGCGCTGTAGAACGTCTTGTCTTCCGCGCTCGCCCCGCTCATCCGGTCGAGGTCGGCCACGTACACCAGGTTCACCGGCGCGGTGGCGACAAAATCCTGCACCCCCGCCAGCGGGCGCAGGTCGCCGGCCGCCACGCGCGTCAGCGTATGGCTGGGCGGGTCGTAGCGATAGGCGCCGTCTGCGGTCGTCACGTACACGTCGATCTCGCGCCAGTCGTGTGCCGAAGGCGCGGTGCGCTGGCCCGTGTGCGGCCGGTTCACCCCGCTGGCCGCCCACAGCAGGTTCGACAATTCCTGCTGCGGCAGCGGTCTGCCGGAAAACTCCCGCGTCGAATGCCGCGCCTGCAGCGCCTGCATCAAGGGCATGCCGCCTGCCGTCGCGGGCGGCGGCAGCCTCGTCGTTGCGGTGTCCTGCGCCAGTCCTGGTCCCATCGTGCTCATCATCGCCACCCCCGCGACTCGCCACCATTCCATGTCGGTGCCTCCTTGCAGAGAACGCGCGCCTGTCTTCAATCTAGCCGGGCGCGGACGCGGAGCAAGCACGCTCCGGACAAAACCGCCTATTTTTAAGAGTCGATCGACACGCAAGGAGAACGACGATGGCTGTCGTGAACATTGGCCACTACTACGCCGAATGGATGCCTTCCGGTTCGCCCGACAAACCGGGCCGCGGCCGCATCATCCTGCGCAGCGCGACCCGGCTGACCGAACTGTTCCGCCTGACCAACCTCGGCTCGGAGGACTACCGGAATCTGCTCCACATGCTGCAGACCGAAAAGCCGGTGTTTTGGGACAGCGAGGCCGGCTGGCTGCGTACCGCGCATCCGCAGATGCACGACGCCGAGCCGGTGGGGGAACGGGAAGGCAACTGAACGCACATGGCCCGGCTGCTGCTGGCAGCCGCTCGCACGGACCGGACCGACCAGCCAGGATGCATGCGCCGCGCATGCACGCCTGCAATGCGCAAGTCAGGCCGGCCGCTTGCCGCGGCAGTCCGGGTAGCGCGGGCAGGCCCAGAATTTCTGGCCTGCATGCTCGCCGTTCCTGGCCTTGCGCATCACCATCCGGGTCTGGCACACCGGGCAGAACGGCGCGCCTGTCGTCATCACGCTGAGCGGATCGCGGAAAAAGCGGATGGGCGCCCGCACCCCGCGGACCAGCGCATGCAGCGCCTGGCCATCCATCAGCTCGATATTCACCTCCCGGGCAAACGCACGGGCTTCGTCCGTGAACGCGCCGGACGTCAGCACAAACCCGCCGATCGCGCCCCGGGCCGTCATTACCCCATTGAGTTCGCGCACCGCGTTCACCCCCACCCGCGGCGCGCGCCACTGTTTGCATTGCACCAGGAAAATCGCGCCTGCCTTTTTAAGCACCAGATCGCTCCCGCCCCCGGCACCGCCGCCTCCCGCCTCGATCACCGAGTAGCCCCTGCGCCGGAAGGCCTCGCCCACCAAGGCCTCGAACTGATGCCAGCTCATCTCGCTGAACGCGCCCTGGCCCGGACCGGTCGTCGTATGCGATGCGCCGCGCCTGGATCGCCCATAGGCCGACAGGGCCGCACCCGCCAGAAAAACGGCGGGCAGCAGATACTGACCGATACCCGCGAGCATCTGCACACGATTCCACTCGACGAAGCCGCCCATCTTTCCGGCCTGCGCGCCAGCCGTCACGTCGCCGCTCGCCACGCCATGCAGCACGAAATACGCAGCAACCGCGAACACGACCCACACCCACCAGGGGAGCTTGCCGGCGATCTCGACGACACCTTCAAATGGGCTTTGTTTGTGTTGTGCCAATTGCAGTTTTCCTCGCGATCGTTGCCAATGGATTCCGCTCAGGGGTTTCTCCGGTTGATCAGGTTCACCACCACCCGGGTGAGAACGTCCTTTTCATCCGGCCGGCTTTCGGCAATGAGCAGCGTCATGGCCACCAGGGCATTGTCGGCGATTCGCTTGCTGCCGTCGACCCGGTAGAGCGCCTGGTTCTTCTGCAGAAACCACAGGAACAGCGCCGCCGCGATGCGCTTGTTGCCGTCGACGAAGTGATGGTTCTTGACCAGAAAGTACAGCAGATGCGCCGCCTTTTCTTCCAGGCTGGGATAGACTTCCTGTCCGCCGAAAGTCTGCATCACGGCGGACAGCGAACCCTCCAGCCCGTCGTCCTTTTCCCGCCCGAACAGGCCGGTGGCGCCAAAGCGCTCGCCCATGCGCACGATCACCTGACGCGCCTCGCCCAGATCCAGCGCCGCCACCGGGCCGGGCGACACTTCGCCCAGACGCACCCGCTGGTGGTCGTAGTCATCCAGCACCTCCAGCGCGTAGGCGTAATCCGCCACCACTTCGAGCAGCGCGGTCGCCTCGTCGCCGCTCAGCGTGCGGCGATGCGCCACGTCGGCGATCAGGCGAACCGCGTGGTTGAGCTCCTTCAACCGCCGCTCATGAACCGTGTAGCCCTGCACCAGATGCTGGCGCAGCACGTTGGTGGCCCAGATGCGGAACTGGGTGCCGCGCAGGGATTTGACCCGGTAGCCGACGGAGATGATGACGTCGAGGTTGTAGAAGACGACTGGCTTGTCGGAACCGGCAATATGCATTTTTTGCATATTGCTTTCTTCCGGCAATTCACCCTCCTTGAAGACATTACGTAAATGTCTGGAAATAACGGATTGATCTCGCTGGAACAAATCGACAAGCTGAGCTTGCGAAAGCCACACCGTCTCCCGCTCCAGCCGCACATCCAGCGCCGGCCCGCCATCGGCCGTCCGGTACAGAACGATTTCACCCAGTCCCGTGCTCATCGTGATGCCTCCCCGTTCAAACTGCGGTTGTATGGCCGCTGCCCAGGCACGGCCGTTTCAGCGCGCGTTCACAGACTCTTGCCGCTGCGGATCACCCCCACCGCGATGCCCTCGATGACCAGATCCTGGCGCTTGAGGTCGACCACGATCGGCTCGAAGTCGGGATTTTCGGGCAGCAGCTGCACGGTGTGGCCGCGCTTCTGGAAGCGCTTCACCGTGACCTCGTCGCCGATCCGCGCCACCACCACCTGCCCCGCCCTGGCCTCGGCGCTGCGGTGCACCGCGAGCAGGTCGCCGTCGAGGATGCCGGCGTCCTTCATGCTCATGCCGCGCACCTTGAGCAGGTAGTCCGCGCGCGGCGAGAACATCGCGGCGTCGAGCTGGTAATGCCGCTCGATGTTTTCCTGCGCCAGGATCGGGCTGCCGGCGGCCACCTGGCCCACCAGCGGCAGACCGCCGCCACCCTTCAGGCGGATGCCGCGCGAAGTGCCCGGCACCAGATCCAGCACGCCCTTTTTCGCCAGCACCTTCAGATGCGCCTCGGCCGCGTTCGGCGAACTGAAGCCGAAGCGCTGCGCAATCTCTGCGCGCGTCGGCGGCAGGCCGGTGGTCTCGATCCATTCGCGGATGAGGTTGAGGATTTCTTCCTGGCGGGGGGTCAGATCTTTCATGGGGCTTCCTCCGAATACTGTATACATGTACAGTTGTATGTGTGTACAGTATAAATACCGAATCCGGAAAACGCCAGGCGCGGCGTGCATGCCGCCCGCAGCCCAACAGGAGAACCCTCATGATGAAACTCGGAAAAATCAGCCCCCTCGCCTTCAGCCGCATGAAGCAGCGCGGGATTTCCATCGACGCCCTCAACGACCTGCTCGCCCGCGGCCAGGTCGAAAAGCAGTTCGACGGCGCGCAGGTGGTGTATCTCGACAGCCCCGCCCCCGGCCCGTCCTGGGCCGGCCGCCCGGCGCCCAGGCTGTATGCGGTGGTGGATGCGGCAGGCGATGTGCTGACGGTGGAGAAGCGGGTACGGCTGCGAGGGTAAGCCGTTCACCCTCGCCCGCCTGGACTTTGCCCGCAGCCCCGACATAGGTCGGAACGTCGATCCATGATGACAAGCTACGGCCCCCCTGTACCTCCCGGAAACGGACCGAGGTGCTTACCGCGGTGGCGGCCAGCCGGGCCAGCGGGATACCTGTCCACCCGGGTTTGATGCGTGGGCAGGTAGTATTACGCCTCACCTCGTATCAACCCTGCGCACGCGCCGCCCCAGTGCCAATGAACCGACCGCTCCAGGAACGCCGTTCCCGCTCTACGTCATCTCCCGACCTCGCGTCCGCCAGCCCGTCCCTGCAGGATTGCATCGCACGCCATTCCACCGCGATTCCCGGCCTGGCCGAACTCGGCAAACGCCTGGCGGCCACCCGCGACGCCGATGCGCTGATCGAGCTTTACGAACACGCCTACCCCCTGCTGGAACAGGCCATGTGGTCCGGCGAGACGGATTTCCATGCGCTGCTGGCGACCTACCAGGCGCTGTTCCGCGAGCAGGAAACGCTGATCGCCCAACGCTGCAAGCATGCTCAAGTCAGCGACGACCGCCACCACTTCATCCTCGGCATCCCGGTGGCGGACCGCCCGCCGCATCTGCGCGCCTGCCTGGAGAGCATCTACCAGGTCTGCACCCTGTTCGACTACGGCGGCCACGCGTCCGGCAGGTGGGACAAGATCCAGGTCGTCGTCAGCGAGGACAGCCGCGACGAGGCCAACGTCCGCCGCCATATCGAGCTGGTCGACGAATACCGGCAGAAAGGCCTGCGAGTGGTCCACTTCGGGCTCGCCGAACAGTATGAGCTGCTGCATGCCCTGTCGCCGTCGACGCGGGAACGGCTGGGCACGCTGCTCACCACCCAGCCGAAAGACAGGTTCTATCTCAAGGGCCAGGCCGCCAACCGCAACCTCAGCTACCTGAAGTGCCTGCAGCTGACCGAAGACCCGCGCAACACGCTGTATTACCTGATCGACAGCGACCAGTCGCTGTGCGTGAACCGGCAGACCGCCTCCGGCGAAGAAATCGTCTACGCGCTGAACTACTTCCACGCCATCGACAAGATCTTTCGCAGCACCGACACCCTGATGCTCACCGGCAAGATGGTGGGCGACCCGCCGGTGTCGCCGGCGGTGATGGCGGCGAATTTTCTGGACGACGTCAGCGCTTTTTTCGTTCGGCTTGCCACCCTGCCCGCCGACCAGGCCTGCCAGTTTCACGCGCTGCCCGCGCAGCCGGTGGGCGACGCCGCCTATCACGACATGGCGAAGCTGTTCGGATTCGACAACCAGCCGGCGACCTTCCCCTATGCCTGCCGGCTTTCCGGAGATCACGACCACCACGCGTGCCTCACGGAGTTTGCCCGGCGGCTCAATGCCTTCTTCTTCGGCGAGCACCTCACGCGCAAGACCGGGTTCGGCTATGGCAAGGGCTTCACCGCGCTGGCTCCCGCGCGCACGGTGTATCCCGGCAACTACATCGTCAACTACGCCGGCCTCAAATACGTCATCCCCTTCGGCCACCTGCGCCTGCGCATGTCCGGCCCCACCGCCGGCCGGCTGATCGCCGCCGAGATCGGGCACCGCTTCGCCTCGTTCAACATGCCCAACCTGCACCGCCGCACCACCGACGCGGGCCCGGGCGACGACTTCCGCCCCGGCGTGGAGCTGGACGAGGCCCGAGTGGATGTGTCCAACGAATTCGAGCGCCAGTTCTTCGGCGACCTGATGCTGTTTTCCACCGAAGCGCTGGTCAAACAGGCCGACGTGACCCGGCCCTTTGCGCAGGACGCGATCGAAGCCGTCGTCGCGCAGAAGGAAGCCGAACTGCTCGCGCTGTATCAGCAGAAGCACGACGCCATCGCCGACAAGAACCGGCACCTCGCCGCACTCGTGTTCGAGTCCGGCCACTGGTGGCTGCATGCCGCCGAGCATTCGCCCGACGTCGCCCAGGCGCTGCGGCAGGCGCGCGCCTTCATCGACAACATCGACCGCAACTTCGGCGAGCACGCCGCCGCCTGGCGCCAGATCCAGTCCGCCGGGCATCGCGCCGAACGCCGCCGGCAGATCGTCGAGGCCTTGATGAACTACCGCGCCGAGCGCGATGCCTGGGACAGTCTGTTCTAGGAATCGCGGAACCATCTACGCTTCGTCATTGCGAGCGAAGCGAAGCAATCCAGGACGCCAGCGGTATCGACGCACTCTGGATCGCCACGACCCTGCGGGCCTCGCGATGACGCGCAAAAATCAACGCATCAAAACCGCATCCACCGCCCCTGCAACAATCGCTTCGCGACACGCCCGATACGCCGCCTGCGCCGCCCGCAGCACATCCTCCGGAATCACCACATGCGAATAATCGCTCCGCGCCCGATCGATGCGTCCGCTTCGAACCCGCTCCGACGTATCCCCCCGGCGCGCCTTCCCCGTGTGGCTGAACACCTCGTAGCGCTCGCTCAACGGCGAGTCCAGTTCCAGCCAAGCCGTCAGCCTGGGCAGCAGCTTCTCCGGCGCGCGTAAAAGCAGTTCCGCGTCGAAGTAGGTGTAGGGCACATCGGTTGTCCGGCAAAACCCGGCCAGCGCCCGCACCCGCTCCACGTAGTACTTCGCCGCCTCCACAGGCGAGGCATACAGGTCCGGGTCCGGCTTCTGCCGAAACAGATGCACGATGCTCCGGATCGTGTGCGCCGGCTCCGCCAGCGCGACCAGAACCTTGATGTCGGCCCGCCCCAGCCGCTCGGGCTTCAGCGCATAGTCGTTGTGCAGCAGCTTGTCGAACAGATAGCGGCTGCCCGGCTTGAGCACCTCATCCTGCTGATACGCCGCCAACTGCCGGTCCAGCGCAGCGGGCTCCTCGTAACCGAGGTGCATTTCGTAATAGCCGTTGATCTGCGGTTGCGAGCCGAGGATATGCCCCGCCAGACTGGTGTAGGCGCGCATGTGGCTCAGCAGGAAGATTCTGGCGTAGGAATCGGGCGAAGCGCTCATTATTTCAATTCGTTGTGGTTCCATAGTTTCGGTAGTTATGAACAAGTACCGAAAGAATGGAACAGCGCGTATTCAGCCATGTTCGCCATTCGCGGATCGTTCGCGGTGCCGGCCCACCCACTCCATCGCGGCCGCGATCAGCAGGATCGCGAGGAACAGCGCATAGGGTGCGTACTGGTTGACGGCCGAGGCCCAGACATTGAGCTCGTTCAGCAGCAGCGCCCACACGCCGATGGCGATATAGGTCGACACCAGCACCACGGCCAGATTCCCCCAGGGGCGCAGGCCGATCAGAAACCCGATGATCGCCCCCACCACCGGCCCCGTCATCCAGAACGGCGCAAACACGAACACGAATAGGCCGGCGATGCCGAACTTGCGCACCACGCCCCCGCGGGTCTCTGCGGCGTGGTGGATGCGCGTGATGAAAGGCTCCAGCGTGCGCAGCCTGATCAGGTGCCGCGTGCTCTGCACGAACAGCGGGTAGATCACCAGCACCTGGATAGTCTCGATCAGGATGTTGAGGGGCACCACCTGGGCATGACCGAAACCGCTCGCATAGCCGAAGGACATCCCCGCTTCACGGCCGATGATCAGGTTCAGCCCGGTCATGATCGCGTAGGGAAGAATGCGGTCCGGATACAGGTGCCAGCCGACCCCGAACGCCAGCAGCATCAGGCCGGTCAGCGCCAGGCCGACGCCCAGCATGCGGCCTTCGGTGCTGGCGAAAAGGGTTTCATGCATGCGGGTGCCTTGGTTCACTTGGTATATGCGGCAAAGCTACACTAAATGTGATCCCAGCGTCGACCAACTGACCCAGTCAACAAGCTATACGGACCTAGTCTCGCTGCTGATCCGCTGCCTGCAGCGAGGCAAACACCTCAGGCCAGAAATAGTCGAACACCACCCAGTTGCGATATTTTTTGTTCCACCAACCTCGTTCACGACAAGCGCTCTCCACGACCACTCGGACATCCTGATCAAAGGAATGCCAGACCGAAACATTTCCAAACGGCAATTTGCGTGCAACGACACGGGCACCATGAATATTGAACTCCCAAATTGATGGTGCAAAAGCGGTAAGGGATTCCTGCTCTGCGACGTGCTCAGGTTCCGGCAGATTGATCCAGCGCCGGCGAAGCGGATCTGCCACCACGGCATGGCGCAGCGTCTCCCAATCCCAAATTGAGGACACCGCATTAGTCAGGACGATTTCTACCGCAGCCAGACCCAGGCGTCGAATCTTTTCGGCCTTGTCATGATCAACCGGATGGTGCACGGCAATCTCGATCACCATATCTTTGGCCCCAT
>JADFDN010000007.1 GCA_018262815.1 Thiobacillus sp. | reverse complement strand
GTGATCGGCGGTGGGAAATTCGAGAACGGCGCGAGTACGGGGGCGTTTGGGTATCTTTATAATTATTGTATGCACTTTGACTGCACACGCGGTTTAGTGAAGGGTGCCGGAAGCGGTATTGGAAGTTACTTCAAAGGGGTCTTGTACGACCTTCCAAAACACGCGTTGGCGGTCAATGGGTTGTTGGGTGAAGAGCGTCGGATACAGGCATTGGCCGGGGAGCGTGTTGTGATCGATGCCCTAAATCTGATTCGTGACAATCCTCAACAGGCAATGAAAATCGCTTGCATCGCGTGTATGAATCTGAGCCCCGAGCAGGAATCGAACCTTCAGGGGAGGCTGGGGGCTCGTTTGGCAACAGCGGGCGCCATCAGTACGTTGAGCGGTCCGGTAGGAGCGACAGCTAGCGTTGGCGCAGTAACCGGGAACGTATTGAATGCTGGGGTGAATCTGAATAGCCAAGCCGATGTTTTGCGGGCAATCTTGTTCGGGAATATTCAATGAAATTAGGTAATGAATTAACCCAGTGTTACTCGTGCGGGAAACCGCTGCCTTGGTTCCGGTTATTCCGCAATACCTGCGCATATTGCGGTAAACATCATCGGCCAGTTAGGCGTCCGTCTATCGTTTCTGGCATATACGGCGCTGCCGCATTCCTCGTTATCCCATTGAGTCTGTTGTTGCCCGCCCCGCTCTGGGTGCGGGTTGGAATGATCCCGGGCGTGTACATCCTTGGCGGAATATTGCTTGCCATGCGTATCCAGCAGTGGGCTCCTAAAGAATAGCGGCACACCGAAATAAAAGAAATAAAAGGGGTCAGACACGATTAATTTAGAAATAAAAGGGGTCAGACACGATTAATTTAGTGCTATGCTGCGGGCATCCCCCGGTATCGCTGCCCCCATGGCCCGTCTTCCCCGCTACGTCATTCCCGGTCACCCGCAGCACATCATCCAGCGCGGCAACAACCGCCAGACCATCTTCGCCGCTGAGGCGGACTACCAGTTCTTTCGCGACGCCCTGGTCGAGGCTTCGCTCAAGCATGGCCTGGCGATCCACGCCTATGTGTGGATGACCAACCATATCCACCTGCTGGCCACGCCTGAATTCGACGACAGCATCAGCAAGGTCTTCCAGTCGGTGGGGCGAAAATACGTGCAGTACTTCAATTACACGTACAACCGCAGTGGCACGCTGTGGGAAGGGCGCTACCGGGCGACGGTGGTGGACAGCGAGCGCTATCTGCTGACCTTGATGCGCTACATCGAACTCAACCCGGTGCGAGCGGGGATGGTGGCGCATCCCCGAGACTACCCTTGGTCGAGCCACGCCTTCAACGCGCAAGGCGAATCCGGCCCGAATTCGAACTGGCTGATGCCGCACCGGGAATACCTGCGCCTGGGCCGCAATGCGGCCGACCGGCAGGCGGCCTATCGACTGCTATTCCGCGCGGCGGTGTCGAACGACGATTTGAAAGCCATCCGCGGCTGCACGCACAAGGGCTGGGCGCTGGGGAGCGACGGGTTCAAGGAGGAAATCGAGCAGTTGACGCAGCGCCGCACGGTTTCGAAGGGGGTGGGGCGGCCGCGGAAGGAAGTCGGGGGCTAGGTCTTGTGCCCCTTGGATTGCGCTTCGTTTGCCATATGCTTAAGAAGCTTGTTTCGCTTCCTTGCCTTGGCCTGCGTACGTTTTCTCGGCTGGCCGGGTTATCCGAAGAAACGCTGCGAGTTCTTCAACCCAGCGCAGTTTGTCCTCGGCCGGCAATGCGCGAAACGCATGTAGTCGCGCATCGCTGATGTAGTAGGTCCGGTCGCCCGGGTCGAAAGCCATATTCAGGTTTCCTTCAGGCGTTTGAGGTGTTCGATGTCGGCAAGGTCGATCGGGCGGCCGACGGCCTGCTTCATGGCAATCAGGTCGTCGATGGAAGCAACCACCACCGGTACATTGCCTGCTTGAAAGCGCACTGCCCGACTGCGCATGTCTGCGTAGTCGACCGGAGGGTAAAGCAGTACATCCAGCGTGACCCCCGCCAGGCCGGGGGCGCGCAATGCAAAGGCTTCGAGATTGCGTTCGCGATGCCATTGCGCCAATTGATCGAGATCGGACAAAGCGTCAAGCGGGACCGGCAACACGGGCTTCATGCCGAGCTCGCGCGCCATCTCCACTAGTGCGGAGAGATTGTCGGGCGTCATTGCTACCGTTACGTCGATATCCATCGTTGCCCGTTCGATGCCGTGGAGCGCAATGGCGAGGCCGCCGATCAAAACATAGTCAACACGGCGGTTGAGCGCCGAAAACAGGTCTAGGTAGAACATGAGGCCATTCTACTGGAAGGAAAACGGGGAACGGGATTCTGTGTGGCGGGATGAGGGCCCGTCCGGCACCTGCCGAAAGGCGCTACGGCGCAAACCGCCCAAGATTTTTTTCGAATGCCGAAGCTTGCAGGCCCTCGTAAGCTTCCCGGCTGAACAGCGTCACCGCGCCCGCCATCTCGCTCCAGCCGTATCCGCGGCTCTGCGTGGTCAACTGGCCGCTGTCCTGCGGCACGCGGGCGATGAGATGGAGGCAATTCTTGCTGTAGATCAGGTTGTAGGGGATGCTCTGCTCGTGCAGTCGGTCGAGTTCGAACCAGGCATCGGCAGGCTCGGTGAAGCGCTTGCAGGGCAGCGGGTAGGGCTCGCTGCCGCCGTTGTGGGCAAAGCGCGGGTCCTGCACCGGCAGCGGATCGGGCTGCGCGAAGCTTTGGAAATGCAGGTGGTTGACCGATGCGCCGGCGCCAAAGCTGTTGTAGCCGAGGCAGAGGCCGCGCATGCCCGCGTGCGCGCACAGGTGCCAGGCCCAGCCGTGCAGTTCGGGGGTGAGGATTTGCGGCAGTTCGCGCAGAGGTTCGGGAACCAGGAGGCCGTGCAGGCGGGCGAAAGGAAATTTGTTGTACAGCAGGCGTGCCGGCTTGCCGGCGAGGGGGCCTTCCCACAGCACTTCTTTCGCGAGGAAGGCCTTGTTGAAATGAAAACCCGAGGGATCGAAAGCTTGCAGCAGGCCCTCGAATTTCATGCTGCTGGTGCGTGGCGGGCGCAGCGCGCGGAGGGGATTGAACATCACCTCCCACGGCCCGGCGCGACGGTTTTCCAGCGGTGTCAGATGCTCCAGGCCGATCGCGAGCAGCTTCAGAAAAACCAGCACGTCGTCGTCCGGCTCGTCCAGTTTCTGGCCGGCCCGCAGCGCAGCCGTGACGCGTTCGGCCAGTTCGGCATGACGCGTCGCGAGTGCGGGCGCAAGCTGCGTCCACAGCCGGGCATCGCAGACGGCATTGGCCAGCACGAGGATGTAGACGCCGAGGCCGCGGTGGTTTTCCAGCATGGCGGCGAGCCCGTCGGCAAAGCGCTGTTGCAGGGCGGCGTGCGAGGTGAACGGAAGCATGCGGCGAGCCACGACGGTGAAGAATCCCGTATGGTGCCATCCCGCCGGGGCGGCGGGCATTCAGGTTTTTTGGGCCGTGTGCGGCGCTGTTTATAGCTCGCCGTTGGCGCCGGCGCGCATCACGCTGTCCATTTTTTCGCGGATGGACAGGAAACCGCTGCGCAGTTCCGGCGTCATGCCGAGCCGCTTGCCGGCGAGGTTGAGCCAGGTGATGTCCCAGTCCAGCATCAGCACCCAGATGTTCTTGTCGGCGTCTTCCATCACCGCGATGCGGCAAGGGAAGAACACGATCATCTCGGGCAGGACTTTCAGCAGGTCGCGGCCGATGGCAATGTCGCAGAAGCTGAGAATTTCGACGCGCGGCGCATCCATGTCGCCGAGTACGGCCTGGAAATCACGCCACATCGCGTTGGTGCCCACGTATTTGAGATTGACCTGATTGGCGCGCAGCTTCATCGACTGCACCACGTCGTCGAAGCCGAGTCCGGGCCTGGCCTGGTACTTGATGGCGAAATGGTTCATCGCCTCGCGCGCATCGACCTGCATCATGTTGCCCACCGCCGGCATCGCCATCTGCAGCCACTGCTGCCGTTCCTCGGGAGCGAGGACGCGGCTCATCTGATAGTCGCGATAGGGCGGGGGCATGCCCTGCTGGATCAGCACAGGTCCGTGGGGGGTGGGGGTGACGCCGATCCAGCCTTGCTGCGCAGCGTCTTCGGGGCGTGCTGCGGACGTGTCGGCGGCAGCGGCGGGCATGCTGAAAGACCAGACGAGAGCGAATACAAGTAGGCGCATCATGGCATGTCTCCCGGGGAATGAATTTTCATCCTACGCGCCACAACGCAGGCGTCAATGCGGCGTCAGGCGTGAGCGCGGAAGCGTTCTTCCAGCGCGGCCAGCTCGGCGGCGGCGGCGGCAAAGTCGCCCGCCTGAATGCGGGTCTCGATTCTGGCGGCGCTCTCCTGGACGGCCTGCGCCCGCACGCTGGCGGCCGCGCCTTTCAGGGCATGCGCTTCCTTGCGGGTCGCCACGGCATCGCCCTGCTCGATGGCCTGTTTCAGCACGGCCAGACTGGCTTCCGTGGTGCTGAGAAAAACCGTTTCGAGCTCTTTCACCAGCCGGGGGTTGCCGGGATAGCGTTCATGCAGTGCCTGCAGGTCGAGCAGCGGCTGAGCCGACGGGGTCGTGGGGGCGGACTGCGGCAGCCATTGCATCAGCAGCGCCGCCAGCAAGGCCTCGGTGTACGGCTTGCTCATGTAGTCGCTGGCGCCGGCGGCGAGGCAGGTCTCGCGGAAACCGGCGCTGGCGTTGGCCGTCAGCGCGATGATGGGAATATGGCGGGCATCCGTCGGCAACTGGCGAATCTGCCGGGTCGCTTCCAGACCATCCATTTCCGGCATTTGCCAGTCCATCAGCACCAGATCGAACGTATCGGTCTGCAACAGTTCCAGCGCCTGGGTACCGCTGCCCGCGACGGCATACTGCAGTCCCATTTCGCGCAACTGGTGGGCCAGCACTTTCTGGTTCACCGGATGGTCTTCCACGACCAGGATGCGCCCTCGCAGCTGAATGACGGATTCTGACGGCAGGTCGACCAGCGGCAGGCTGGTGGCGGGCAGCCGGAGGTGCAGGGTGAAGCAGCTGCCCATCTCGGGTGCGCTTTCGACCGTGAGCCGCCCTCCCATCAATTCGGCAAGCTGGCTGCTGACCGCGAGTCCGAGGCCGGTGCCGCCGTAGCGGCGGGTGGTCGACGAATCCGCCTGCGAGAAGGCCTGGAACAGGCGTTCCTGGGTGTCGGCGCTGATGCCGATGCCGCTGTCGCGCACGCTGAACTGGCACGCAATGACATCCTCCGACGTTGCGCAGCCGACCCGCAGTTCGACTTCGCCGCACTGGGTGAACTTGATGGCGTTGTCGACCAGATTGAGCAGGATCTGGCGAATGCGGGTGGGGTCGCCCAGCAGGGCGGCAGGCGGCTTGTCGGGCAGCGTCACGGTCAGGCGCAGGTTCTTTTCCAGTGCCCGCGCCTGGAACAAGGCAGCCACGCCCTGCACCAGGGCGACCGGCGAAAAGGCGACCGTTTCGATCGCCAGCTTGCCTGCCTCGATCTTGGAGAAGTCGAGGATGTCGTTGATGATGGTGAGCAGGCTTTCGGCCGAGCTTTTCAGCGTGGCGGCGTACTCGCGCTGGCGGCCGTCGAGCGGGGTTTTCAGCAGCAGGCCGCTCATTCCGAGAATGCCGTGCATCGGGGTGCGGATTTCATGACTGACGTTGGCGACGAACTCCGCCTTGGCGTGCGCCATCTGCAGGGCAGCCTGGCGGGCACTTTCCTGGGCGGCTTCTGCGGCGCGACGTTCGGATACGTCGCGCATGATCGCCTGGATCACCGGCCGACCTTCCAGCTGCATCGCGTGCAGGGCGATCTCGGCCGAGAACACCGAACCGTCATGGCGCCGTCCTTCCCAGTCCATCACCGCATGTCCTTGTTTCTTGGCCTGATTGATGGCCTTCATCGCATGATCGTAGGCCGTCATGCCATCCGGCTGAATCGGCGTGCCGAGCTGCGGAATGGTGCAGTCGAGAAAGTCGGCGACCGAGTCCATGCCGAACAGCGAAAGCGTGGCCGGGTTGCAATCGGTAAACCCCTTGTCGTCGAGGATGACGACGGCATCGGAATTGGTTTCGAACAGGGTCTGGTATTTCTGCTTTTCCGTTCCCAGCTGGCGGGTCTGGGTCAGCATGCGATGTCCCACCAGCACGGCAACCAGTGCAGCCAGCAAGGTGGCGAAAATGCCCAGCACCAGCATCAGGTTGCGGGTGGCCTGATAGGCGGCGAAAGTCTTGCGAAGGGCCGCTTCGTTGGCCTCGCGCTGCAGGCTGGTCATGTTGTCGAGCGCCGCGACCAGCCGGTTCTGCAGCGGGATGGCCTCTTCCTGCAACAGGGTCAGCGCGCCGTAGTTGTTCTCGTCGAGCGCGGCCTCGACCACGCTGAACATCACCGGCTGGTTGATGACGATGATGGTGTCGATTTCGTCCATCAGCTGCTTTTCGCCCGGCGTGCTGAGCATGGTGACCAGCTGGCTGCGGTCCTTGGCGTAGCGTTCGCCGTATTCCTGGAACTGCAGGAAGAGCGCGTCCTTTTCCCAGGGGTCGATCGAGACCACGATGTTGTGCATCAGCACCGCGCGGTCACGCAACGAATCGCGCATCTGCGAGGCCAGGCGCGTCTTGACGTTGTTGACCGACACCACATTGGCCAGTTCGGTATTGAGGTGCGCCATCTGGGTGACGCCGAGTCCGATCACGGCGACCATCAGCAGCATGGCGGCGGAAAAGCCGAACCCTACATTGAACAGCAGGCCGCGCAGCGGATAGGCAGCGCCCTGCCCGCTGGCAGGCTGGGCCGTCCCATCCGGGGGCTGGGTGGACGCCACGGGTTTACTCCCGGCGAAACGCCACGACGTGGTCGACCGCCAGCTTGATGCCGATTTTTTCGCCGATGGCATGGTTGTGATGCGAGGGCACCAGCGACAGCGCGCGCTGGCCGCTCGGCAGCTTCAGCGTGTAGAGGAATTCGGCGCCGCGGAAGGCCTTGTTCTCGACTTCGGCCATCAGCAGGCTGTCGTCGTCGTGGATGATGTCGTCGGGCCGCAGCAGCACGTCGACGTGGCAGCTGCGCACGCATTCGTCGCAGCCGCTGGCATCGCACTCGACCGGAATGTGGCCGTTCAGCACGCCGAGCTCGATTTCCACCTGATGGTCGTTGATGACCTCGCCGGTGACCAACGCACCTTGGCCGACGAAGTCGGCGACGAAGCGGTTGACCGGTTCGTGATACAGGTTGTAGGGCGTGTCCCACTGCTGGATGCGGCCTTCGTGCATGACGCCGACCCAGTCGGCCAGCGAGAAGGCCTCGTGCTGGTCGTGGGTGACGATCAGCGCAGTGGTGGCTTCGCGCTTGAGAATGTCGCGCACCTCGAGCGACAGGCGTTCGCGCAGTTCGACGTCAAGGTTGGAGAAGGGTTCGTCCATCAGGATCAGGCGCGGGCGCGGCGCCAGGGCACGGGCCAGCGCCACCCGCTGCTGCTGGCCGCCGGAAAGCTGGTGTGGAAACTGTTCGGCGTGGCCGGCCAGCCCCACCAGGTCCAGCAATTCGGCGATGCGCGCCTGCCTGGCTTCCTGGGTGACGCCGCGCAGGCCGAAGCCGACGTTCTTCGCCACCGTCAGATGCGGAAACAGCGCGTAGTCCTGGAACACCATGCCGACGCGGCGCTTTTCGGCAGGCAGCATCCAGCCGGGGCGGCTGACGACTTCGCCGCCGATGCGGATCTCGCCACTCTGGATCGGCTCGAATCCGGAGATGCAGCGCAACGCCGTGGTCTTGCCGCAGCCCGACGGGCCGAGCAGGCAGCCGATGGCGCCTTCGGGCAGGGTGAAGCTGAGATCGGCGATGATCTGTCGTTTGGCGTACGACTGTGAGACGGAATCGAGAACCAGTTCAGCCATAGGGGTCAGTCGAGCGGGCGCGTGCCGCGCCAGGTCAGGAGAATGATGGGAATGATACCGGCAATGACAATCGCCAGCGCGGGCAGCGCTGCGCGTTCCCATTCGCCTTCCGAGGTCATTTCGAACACCCGCACCGCCAGCGTGTCCCAGCCGAACGGGCGGGTCATCAGGGTGATCGGCATTTCCTTCATGATGTCGACGAAGGTCAGCGTGGCGGCGGTCAGGAGGCTGGCGCGCAGCATCGGCAGGTGGACCCGGGTCAACAAGCCGGCGGCGCCGGTGCCGAGGTTGCGCGCAGCCTCGTCGACGTTGCGGGTGATGCGATGCAGGCCGCTGTCGATGGGCCCGAAACCCACGGCAAGGAAACGTACCAGATAGGCCAGCAGCATCACCAGCAGCGTGCCCTTGAGGATTTCGGTGCCATCGAAGCCGAACCAGGCGCGGCCGCTGTCGATCAGCCAGTTGTCCAGCGCTGCCACCGGAATGAACAACCCTACCGCGAGCACTGCACCGGGGAAGGCGTAGCCGAGGGTGGCGAGACGCTGCGTCCACACCATCGCGTTGCCGGGACGCTGACGGCCGGCGTAGGCCAGCAGCAGCGACACGCCCACCACCATCAGCGCGCCGATCCCGGCCAGCAGCACCGAATGCCAGGCAAACGCCCAGTAGCGGATATCGAGATCGTCGGCGATGACATCGCGTGTCCACAGCGCCAGTTGCGCCACCGGGATGAGGAAAGCGATCGCCAGTACCGTTCCGGCGTAGGCGAAGGCCAGCGCAGCGAAGGCGGGCGACAGCCGGATGCGTCGCGTCGCCGCGCTGCGGCCCACCGTGCCGTAGCGCATCTGCGTGCGCGAACGCTGCTCGAACACCACCACGACCAGCACGAACAGGATCAGGATCGAGGCCAGCTGCGCCGCCGCCGCCAGCGAGAACAGGCTGTACCATGCCTTGTAGATGGCGGTGGTGAAGGTGTCGTAATTGAAGATCGCCATGGTGCCGAAATCGGCCAGGGTTTCCATCAGCGCCAGCATCAGGCCGGCGGCGATCCACGGCCGCGCCATCGGCAGCGCCACCCGGAAGAAGCCCTGCGTGCGGGAGAGTCCGAGCGACTGCGCCGCTTCCAGCGCGATCGCCCCCTGCGTCGCGAAGGCGTTTTTTGCGATCAGATACACATAGGGATAGAGCGCCAGCGACATCACCAGGATGACGCCGCCGCGCGAGCGGATTTCCGGCAGTCCGGTGAGGCCCCAGGTATCGCGCAGCCAGGTCTGCAGCGGACCCGTGAAATCCAGCAGGCCGATCGCGACGAAGGCGGTGACGTAGGCGGGCAGCGCCAGCGGCAGCATCAACGCCCAGCCGAACACGCGGCGGCCGGGGAAGTCGCACATCGCCGTGAGCCAGGCCAGCGAGACGCCCAGGACGCTGACGCCGGCGCCCACGCCGAGCACCAGCCACAGCGTATTGCCCACCAGTTCGGGCAGCACGAACTCGGTCAGGTGGGCGAGGATGTCGCCTTCGACCCGGGCAAACGACGAGAAGGTGACCACAACCGGCACCAGCACCAGCGCGGCGATTGCGAGCGCGAACAGCATCCAGCCGCTGATGCGGGGACGGGCGTCAGGTAAAACAAAAACGCCCGCTGAGGGCGTTTTTGCGAGTACTGCGGTGTGATCGGACAAGATGGCTCTTATTTATAACCGGCGCGATCCATCAATTTTACGGCCTTGGTCTGCAGGCTGCCAGCCTCTTTCACGTTGATCAGGTTCTGCTTGAAGCTGCCCCAGGCTGCCACGGTCTTGTCCGGCGCCACCTTGGGGTTGACCGGGTATTCCAGGTTGACGTCGGCGAACAGGTTCTGAGCCTTGTCGGACGACAGCCATTCGATCAGTTTTTGCGCGCCGGCCGGGTTCTTGGCGTGACGGGTGACGCCCGCGCCCGAGACGTTGACGTGTACGCCTGCGGCCTTGTTCTTCAGGTTCTGGTTGGGCCAGAAGATCGCCAGCGGCAGATTGGGGTTTTTCGCCATCAGGCGGCCGAAATAATAGGTGTTGACCAGGGTGACGTCGCACTGCCCGGCGGCCACGGCCTCCATCGCCTTGGTGTCGTCGGGGAAGGGCGAGGTGGCGAGGTTGGCGACCCAGCCGCGCACCATGTCCTCGGTCTTGCCTTCGCCGTATTCGGTGATCATCATCGCCACCAGGCTCTGGTTGTAGACCTTCTTCGACGTGCGCAGGCAAAGACGGCCTTTCCATTTCGAACTGGCCAGATCTTCGTAGGTCGACAGGTCGGCGGGCTTCACCTTGCCGGTGTTGTAGACCATCGTGCGGGCACGCACAGACAGGCCGAACCATTCGTTGCCAGGGTCGCGCAGGTGGGCCGGCACGTTGGCCTGCAGGGTTTTCGACTGGATCGGGCGCAACAGGCCTTCTTCGGAGGCCTGCCACAGGTTTCCGGCATCGACGGTCAGCAGCACGTCGGCCGGCGTGTTCCTGCCCTCGGCCTTCAGGCGCGCCATCAGCGGGCCTTCCTTGTCGGTGATGAATTTGATCTGCACCCCGGTGTCGCGGGTGTAGGCGTCGAACAGCGGCTTGATCAGCTGTTCGTTGCGCGCGGAATACACCACGACTTCTTCGGCCAGGGCGGGCAGGGCGGCGACAGCGAGCGCCAGAGCGGCGAGCAGTTGGGTCGGTTTCATCTTCAGCGGGTCCTCACGGTTCACGATGTTGGTAATCGTACTAAAAATGATAACCGTTATCAATAACGGAAACAAAAAAAGATCCGTAAAGAACGGGTCAGAGCCGCTCGAACTGGATCAGTGTCATCAATGCTCCTTCGAATACCGCATCCATGCGGATGCTACCGGGACGCTCGTCGAGCTTGAGGCCGGGCTGGGCCGAGGGCTCGATGTCGATCAGCGACAGCAGCTTCGCGGGGTAGTCGACTTCCAGCGACACCCGCATCGGGTAATAGCCGTCGAGAAACCTGCGCATGTAGGGGCCGTTGAGCAGGTTGAAATAGCCATTGCCGTTGTTGCGCAAGGCACGGGTCTGCGCAGACAGGCACAGTCGCGCACCGCGTTCGACATTGCGCAGCTGTACGCTGGCGCCCTCGATCCAGGCGTCTTCGATCTGGGTGAAGGTATCCACCCTGAGATCGCGCACGAAACCCTCGCGAAAGGTGATCTGCGTGCGCGGCACGGGGTCGAGGTTGTCGTGGCATTGCGACAGGCTGACCCAGCCGGAATTAAGGCTGTCGCCGTCGATGCGGATGCGGTTCTGGTGATGGTGCAGCGGTTTGTCGGGGACGACTTCCAGAAAATGCAGGCTGCCTTCGTTGACATCCGCGGCGCTTTCAAATGTCAGGTCGGTGGCGGCGTGTGCCAGGCTCATGCCCAACGCAACGGGCAACACGAGGCTGCGCCACAGCAGGGAAGGACGGAATTTATTCGGAGACCGCATCCGCCGCCTCGGGTGTGCTGGGCGGGGTGACGCGCCGCGCGCCGTCGAAGCGTTCGCGCCAGTAGCGGTCGCTGAGGCTGGAGACCATGACCGAGCCCGTGCGGCTGCTTGCGGCATGCACGAAACGATCATCGCCCAGATAGATGCCGACATGGGAGTACGCGCGGTTGAGGGTGTTGAAGAAGACCAGATCCCCCGGCTGAAGTTCAGCCTGTGCGAGCGGCTGTGCCGCTTCGCTGATGGCGCGACTGTCGCGCGGCAGTACCACTCCGGCAGCCTGCCGGAACACATGGCCGACGAAGCCGCTGCAGTCGAGGCCGGTTTCCGGCGAGGTGCCGCCCAGGCGGTAGGGGCTGCCGACCAGACTGACGGCATACATCGGGATGTCCTCGGGAGTGCTGGCGCGGACAGGCAGAGCCAGCAGCGTAGCCAACAGGAAGAGCGCGACAGCCTTCATGGGATAGCGATCAGCATCTATAGTTGAATCAGAAAACGGACAATTCCGGGAAATCTTGATTTTGAGGACTCCACCATGAACGACGCGTCTCCCCCTGCTTCGAGTGAAACCAGTATCCCCGAAAGTTCGCAACTGGCGCAATGGCACGATGAGGCGGCCGCGGCGGCTTCCGGCCCCGACCTGCGCGAACGGGTACGCGACCTGACAGCACGTGCGCTGCATGAACGCCGGCTGGCCCTGAACGACCTGCGCGAGATTGTCAATGCGATCACCTCGGGCGTCGGAAGCGGGCTGACCGCACGCGGCGGCGAGATCAAAGACGGGCTCAAGCAGGCCGTGTCCGGCCTAGATGACGCCGTGGGCAGTGCAGCCCAAGCCGCATCCTATACCCTGCGCGAAGCGGCCGAACAAGGGAAGGCGTTCAAGGACAACGAACTGAAAGCCAGCCTGGAACAGTTGCGCGACCTGGAGGCGCAGTTTGTCGACACGCTGAAGCAGACGGCCAAACAGTCCGGCGGCAAGCTGAAGGAAGAGCTCGAAACCCTGAGCGAGCACCTGAAGCACAGCGGCACGCGCACCGGCGAGCAGGTGCGCGCGTCGCTGGAGCAATTGTCCAGGGGCGTGAAAACCGGAACCGAGGCCGGTCGCGCCGGGCTGAGCGAATCGGCCAGCACCGCCACCGACCGGCTGTCGCAGGTGGCGAGCGGCATTCTTGAAGCGCTGTCCGATTCGCTCAAGCGACAGAGCGAACGTCTGCGCTCCTGATCGAGTTCGACCCGGCAGCGGAAATGCCTTCGCTGCACCGCCTGCGGGTACTGCGGAGTCGTTGCCGCTTCAGCGGCTTTACGAATCCGGCGTGCCCCTTGCGGGTACTGCGGAGTCGTTGCCGCTTCAGCGGCTTACGAATCCGGCGTGCCCCTTGCGGGTACTGCGGAGTCGTTGCCGCTTCAGCGGCTTACGAATCCGGCGTGCCCCTTGCGGGTACTGCGGAGTCGTTGCCGCTTCAGCGGCTTACGAATCCGGCGTGCCCCTTGCGGGTACTGCGGAGTCGTTGCCGCTTCGGCGGCTTACGAATCCGGCGTGCCCCTTGCGGGTACTGCGGAGTCGTTGCCGCTTCGGCGGCTTACGAATCCGGCGTGCCCCTTGCGGGTACTGCGGAGTCGTTGCCGCTTCAGCGGCTCTTACGAATCCGGCGTGCCCCTTGCGGGTACACTCACGGCATGACTGATCACAAACAATAACGATGCTCTGGGAAACCATTTCGGTCGTGCGCGACCTGCCGCGATTGCATGAAATCGCCTCCGTGATGATCCGCTATGGCTGGGGCGACCTGGTGCGCGTCCTCGGCATCAGCGGTGCGCTGGAACGTGCCGGGCGGGTACTGCACTGGCACAGCACCAGCGAAATCAGCCAGCTCGAGGCGCCGGTTCGCATCCGGCGCGCACTCGAGGAGCTGGGGCCGACCTTCGTCAAGCTGGGGCAGGTGCTGGCGACGCGGGTGGACATGTTCCCGCCGCACTGGATTGCCGAATTCGAAAAACTGCACAGCCAGGTGCCCGCCGTACCCTATGAGATTCTGCACCCCGAGCTGGTGGCCGCGATCAGGGGCGAACCCGCCGAGGTGTTCGCCGCCTTCGACCCGGTGCCGCTGGCGGCCGCTTCCATCGCGCAGGTGTACCGGGCCACCCTCAAGGACGGCACGCCGGTCGTCGTCAAGATGCGCCGTCCCGGCATCGAAGGCGTGATCCGGGCCGACCTGCGCATCCTGGAACACGCTGCCAAATTGCTGGAAAGCGAAGTGCCGGATTCCCGGCGTTACGATCCGGTGCATATCGTGTCGCAGTTCCGTCGTTCGCTGATGCGCGAACTCGATCTCGCCAAGGAGGCGCGCAACATCGACCAGTTCGCGCGTCATTTCGCCGACGATCCGCTGGTGAAGATCCCCCGGGTGTACTGGGAATTCACCAACGATCGCGTCAACGTGCAGGAAGAGATCGTCGGCAAGGCGGGCGTATACCCGGACATGCTGCGGGCCGGCGGGCTCGACCCTCAACTGCTGGCGGCGCGCGGTGCCGACACGGTTCTGCGCATGGTGCTGGAGCACGGCTATTTCCATGCTGATCCCCATCCGGGCAATGTACTGTTCCTGCCCGACAACCGCATCGGGATGATCGATTTCGGCATGGTGGGGATGCTGACCCAGCTGCGCCGCAACCAGATCGTCGATCTGCTGCATGCGTTGACGCGCAAGGATGAACAGGATCTGCTGCAGGTGCTACTCGACTGGAGCGGCGAATCGGTGATCGACGAAGACCGGCTGGCCTACGACGTGACGGAGCTGCTGCAAAGCTACGACGACCTGCAGCTCAAGGACGTGAAAATCGGCGGTTTGCTGAACGACATCACCGCGCTGATGCGCGACAACAACCTGGTGCTGCCGGCCGACCTGACCCTGCTGTTCAAGACCCTGATCACGCTGGAAGGGCTGGGGCAACAGCTCGATCCCGAATTCCACATGATCGACCACGTGACGCCGTTCGTCGAGCGCATCATCCAGCAGCGCTATACCCCGCAGGCGCTATTCGCGCGAGGACGCAAGAGCGTGCGCGAAGCGCTGGAGATGGTGGCCGATCTGCCGCGCGATCTGCAACATCTGCTGCGCGACATGCGGCGGGGACGGGTGAAGATCGATCTCGACCTCAAGCGACTGGACCAGTTCGGCCACCAGCTGGACAGTGCCAGCAACCGGCTGACCATGGGCATCCTGACCGCCTCGCTGGTGGTGGGCTCCAGCATCATCATGACGGTGGAGGGCGGCCCTCAGCTGTTCGGCCTGCCCTTGTTCGGTCTGCTGGGATTCCTGATCGCGTTTTTCAACAGCCTGTGGATCATCTTTTCCATCTGGCGCTCGGGCAAGCACTGATGCCCGGCGTCAAGCGCTGCAGGTGAGACCGGTGTCCCGGGTAGAGAGGGCGGAAGCCAGTTCCGCCAGCGGGACGGGCATGCTCAACAAATAACCCTGCACGTGCGCAATGCCCAGGCTTTCGACCTTGTTCAGCACGGCATCGGTTTCCACCCCTTCGGCGACCAGCACATACCCCGCGTCGCTCATCATGCGGGCGAAGTCGGCCACCACCTGGCCGGCGCGGTCGTCCTGCCCCAGCTTGTTGACCAGCGAGATGTCGAACTTGACCACGTCGACCGGCAAATCCACCAGGTAGCGCAACGGCGAATAGCCGGTTCCGAAATCGTCCATCGCGATGCGATAGTTCACGGTGCGCAGCAGATCGAGATAGGTGCGCACCTCGACCATTTGCGTGATGAGCGACGTTTCGGTGATTTCCAGCATCAGCGGGTGGAGCGTGTTGTGCCGCGACAACTCCAGCAGGAAGGACACGATTTCGGGACGCGAAATGCTCTGGGCGGACAGGTTGATCGAGACGCCGATTCCCTCGGGCACCTGGCCCGACGACAGGTCGGTGTCGACCTGATGCAGCACGGCGAGGTCGAATTCGGTCTCCAGACGGCGGCTGCTGACGACCGGCAGGAACGCATCCGGCATGATCAGGCTATCGCGATAGCGGATGCGCGCCAGTGCCTCGTAATACCCCACCTTGCGGCCGGGCAGACTGTGGATGGACTGGTAGTGCAGCTCGATCATGCCGGGGGTGGCCAGGGCCTGGAACAGGGCGCTGGTTTCGCGGCTTGCCACCAGGGTCTGCGAGGCCCGTTCGGTGTCCTCACCATACAGCGCGATGCGGGTGCGGCCGGGCTGCTTGGCGGTATACATCGCAATATCGGCCTGCTTGGGCAGATCATCGACCTGATCGAGCTGATCGGCTGCGCAGAACGCGATGCCGATGCTGATGCCGACCGGTTCGCTGATTCCCAGATCGGTGAATGACGAGGCTTCGAGCAGGCTCTGGCAGCGCTGCGCGATCTGCTTGGCCTGGGCGGGCGTGGTACGCGACAGGAAGGTCGCGAATTCGTCGCCGCCGAGGCGGTACAGGCGATCGTTGGCGCGCAGTGCCATCACCAGGGCATCGGCGATGATGCTGAGTACGCGGTCGCCCTTGGCATGGCCGTAGGTGTCGTTGATGGTCTTGAAGCGGTCGCAGTCGAACAGCAGGAACGCCACGCCCTGCGGCGACGTTTTCAGTTCATGGCGGAAATTCTCCCAGTCTTCCTCGTAAGCGCGCCGGTTGTGACAGCCGGTGAGCGCGTCCTGGCGCGCCTGCGAATGGAATTCGCGGTTCTGGTGCTCGAGCGAGCCGTGCAGCTCGCGCAGCTGCAACTGGTAGTCGTACAGCGAACGCCGGATGTTTTCCAGCTCGCTGATGTGCATGGCTTGCGAACGCGACGGATGGGGGCTGAAGCGACCGTGCTGCATGGCATCGATGTCCTGCGACAGCCGTCCCAGGGGGCGCACCAGCAGGCGGTTGTACACCACGAATCCCAGTAGCGACGCCGCGACCAGAAGCACAAACAGCGCGAGCAGGGTGCGCGACAGGATGGACTGGAAGCGCAGCTGGTCGGGGTCGGGGCGGGCGCTGAAGTTCAGGCGTGAAAGCAGGTCGGGCACGAGCAGCATTTCACCTGGCTTGAGGTCCAGCGTGACGCTGGAACTGTCGGTGAAGTGGAGCGAATCCTGCTGCAGCAGGGCCGGCATGAAGTCGAGCCGGATCAGCCCGTGGCCGAGCAGGATCTGCCGCTGTTCGTCGTTGTATATCGGAAACGTGTGGTACAGCGCAATCGTCGCGGCTTCCCTTGCGAGCCAGCTGAAAGGCTGGTGAGGCGAGATGCCGGCAGGCAGGCGGTCAGGCATCGGCTTGTTTTCGGGATTGGGTTCAAGCGGCGTGCCGGTACGGGTGTAGAGCGCTGTCCGCACCAGGCGGCCGGGCAGAATGCCGCTTTCATATACTCGCTGGTCCCGCCAGTAGGGGTAGTACTCAGGCAGCACCAGTTGTTGCCGGGTTTCGTCCCAGTACGCCAGATTGGCGCCCTGCTCTTCGGTCCGGCTCAGCAGACGCTGGACCGCAGCAGTCAGTTCGGAACGTACCGCGGCCTGATTCTGTCGTTCCAGGCTTTGCGTGACCGCCCGCGTCTGATAGGCGGCAAAGCCCCCGATCAGGCTCACCAGAACCATCAGCCCGGTGATGAAGGCGAGCGCGATGTGCCTGATGGGTATCGTGTCAGGAAACTTCATCGGGAAGGACCCTGCTGGAGGGTTGCCAGGAAATTGAGCGTGTGATCCAGCAGATCGAATTCATGTTCGCCATCCATGAAGTGGTTGGCGCCTTTCACGACCACCATGGGCGTCTGGACATGCTGCAGGGCCTGGAGCCAGCCGCCTCCCAGCATGGTGTCGGCATCCCCCATGATGAGCCTCGCTTCGACCGGCGATTGCCTCAAGGCCGCCAGCACGCGGGCCTGATCCCAGCGTACGTAGGACAGCAGGCCTTCGGGCGTCGAGGGGTATTTCCTGCAGAACGACAGGGAGTGGGTGAACAGCGCACGCTGCCTGTTCTGGATGCGGTCTTCCAGTTTCGCGATCAGTTCGGGTCGCGCGCTGGTGCCGATCTGGGCCTCGACCAGCGAAGCGCCGATGTAGCCTGTTACGGCTGCATCCGGCTTGCGCGACAGATAGGCCAGCAGTTGCAGGCTGCCATAACTGTGGCCGACCAGCACGATGGAACGGTGGCCTCGCGATTTCAGCCAGTTCACCCAGCGGCCGATCTCCGCGATGTCGTCATCCAGGCTGTGCTTGTGCACCGCCTCGCAGGCCAGGCTTTGCGTCCGGTTGGGGATGCTGAGGCTGAGCGTGGGGGACAGCACCGTATAGCCTGTATCGTGCAGGCCGCGGGCCAGCGTGGCAACGGTAGGGAATTCGCGCGTCTGCAAGAAACCGTGCAGCAACAGCACGGCGGGTTTGCTGCGTTCGCCGACCAGGTATCCGGCACTCGCTCGGATCCCGGGGCGCATCTCCTGCTCGACGGTGGCCGCGTGAGCGGCTGCTGAAAATACGGATAACAGCAGGCAGAACAGGTAAGCGCGCATGAGAAGGCCGAAAAGCGAAATCGATAGAACTAACGTCAGATAGCTTGGCAAACTTGAAACAAGAACCGTCGGGGCTGTTTGACCGAATGGTACACTCCGACTCGAAATCTGGTCCAAAAATGTTTGATCTGAAACACATATTTTCCCCCGATGGGGCGTGCGCCGCGGTGCTGCCAGGCTGGCGCGCCCGGCCGCAGCAGTTGGCCATGGCCGAGGCGGTCGAGCGTGCGGTCGCCGACAACAGCGTGCTGCTGGCCGAAGCCGGCACCGGCACCGGCAAGACCCTGGCCTATCTGATTCCCGCGCTGCTGTCGGGCGGCAAGGTGGTGATCTCGACCGGCACCAAGGCGCTGCAGGACCAGCTGTTCCATCGCGACCTGCCAGCCGCACGGCGCGCATTGAAGTCGCCGGTCAAGGTTGCGCTGCTGAAGGGGCGCGCAAACTACGTCTGCCATCACCACCTGCAGCGCAATTTGAGCGACGGACGCTTCGCAAACCGCGACGATGCCGCGTGGCTGCAGAAGATCGCCCGCTTCGCCGAAACCAGCACCAGCGGCGACCGCGCCGAGGCCGAAGGCATTCCCGAGGATGCCACCGCCTGGCTCTACGCCGTCTCCAGCCGCGATACCTGTCTCGGCAGCGAGTGCAGCCACTACAAGGACTGCTTCGTCATGGCTGCGCGCAAGAACGCGCTCGACGCGGAAGTCGTGGTGGTCAACCACCATCTGTTCTTCGCCGACCTGTGGCTGAAGGACGAAGGCGTCGCCGAACTGCTGCCCGCCTGCAACACCGTGATCCTCGACGAGGCGCATCAGCTTGCCGAAACCGCCGCGCAGTTTTTCGGCGAAAACCTGTCCGTCGCGCAGCTGCTCGATCTGGCCGGTGACACCAAGCGGCTGGCGGCGGTGAAGGCAGGCGACTTCCCCGCCCTGCGCCGGGCCGCCGAAGACCTCACCAAGGCCGCGCGGGATCTGCGCCTGGCGTTTCCGCAGAATCCGGTCAAGGCGACCGCTGCGGAACTCGCGCGCTACGATAAATGGCCGGACGCGCTGAAGAGGCTGAGCGCGGCGCTGGATGAAACGGCGAAACTGCTGGAAACCCAGGCCGAGCGCGACGCGGATCTGAAGAACTGTTTCGAGCGCGCGCAGGCGGTGCAGGCCACGCTGGCCAGCTGGCAACGCGATGACGATCCTGAGCATCCGCGCGTGCGCTGGCTCGAAACCACGCTGAGCTCATTGCTGCTGCATGCGACGCCGCTGTCCGTCGGCGCGATGTTCGGCGCCAGGCTCTCCGAACGCGCGCAGGCTTGGATTCTCACCTCGGCCACGCTTTCGGTCGGGGGCGACTTCAGCCATCTGAAAACCCGACTCGGAATCGATGAGGCGGAAACCCTGTGCGTCGACAGTCCCTTCGACTACCCGCGCCAGGGTGTGCTTTACGTCCCTCAGCAACTTCCCGCGCCCAATTCTCCCGAGTTTACCGAAGCCGTCGTGGAAGCCGCGCTTCCAGTTCTGGAAATCAGCCAGGGGCGCGCGTTCATCCTGTTCACCAGCCTGCGCGCGCTGGACAAGGCGCGTGGCCTCTTGACCGACGCCTTCAAGTTTCGCGGCTGGGAGTATCCGCTGCTGGTGCAGGGCGACGCGCCGAAGAACGAACTGCTTTCCCGCTTCCAGAAAGCAGGCAACGCCGTCCTGCTTGGCAGCCAGAGCTTCTGGGAAGGCGTCGACATGCCTGGCGACGTGCTGTCGGTCGTCATCATCGACAAGCTGCCGTTCCAGCCGCCGGACGATCCGGTCGTCGCTGCGCGCATCGCCCAGTCCGAAAAGAACGGCGGCAAGCCGTTCATGGATTACCAGTTGCCGCATGCGGCGATCAGCCTCAAGCAGGGGGCGGGGCGGCTGATCCGCACCGAGACGGATCGCGGGGTGCTGATGATCTGCGATACGCGGCTGGCGGATAAGCCGTATGGGCGCTTGTTGTTGAATGCGCTGCCGGCGATGACGCGGACGCGGAAGCTGGAGGTGGTGGAGCGGTTTTTTGCGGCGCATGACGTAGGCGCGGAGCAACACTGAGTAGTTACTGGCTTTGCGGGACCGCTGACCGTTGGCCGGGGGTAGCCCGGCGGCTAGTCACTTTCTTTTGTCTCGCCAAAAGAAAGTAACCAAAGAAAAAGCGACCCCGCTCATCCCCGAAACCCCGGAAATCGAGCCTGCCGGGCGGGCGGCAAAGAACTCGCCCCGCTTTTGCAGGAATTCGAAGGTGAGCGGGGCTCAGACACCTTTGCCGCTGATCCGCCCGGCAGACTCGATTTCCGGCGGGACTGAGAGGGGCTGAAAGTCAAAATCAGGTCGGTGATGACGCGGCAGTCTGTGTAATTGGGTGGCTTTACTGCGAAGCCCTGATCCGGTTCGCGACGGCAGCCCATTGGCAAACTGATTTTGACCTTCTTCCCCTTACAGACCCGCCGAAGATCAAGTGCGTCGGGTGGATCAGCGGCAAAGGTGTTTGAGCCCCGTCCACAACAATCCAATTAAAAACATCAAAGGCGGGGCGAGTTCTTTGCCGCCCGACCGACGCGCTTGATCTTCGGGAATTCGGGACTGTCGGGGTCGCCTTCTTTTGGTTACTTTTCTTGGCGAGACAAAAAAAGTGACTAGCTGCCGGGCTACCCCCGGCCAACGGTCAGCAGCCCCGCGAAAAACCAACTACTCGGACGTGCTCCGCGCCAAACCAAAGACTGGTACTTCAGCGCTAAGCCCCTCGCAACGACAGCTCACCCCCCCGGCATCACCTGCTCAAAACTCGTAATCCCCTGAAACGCCCCGCAATCCTTGTGCGGCTGCCGCGAATCCGGGTTGCACACCGCCAGCAGCTGGGAAATGCCGTAGGCCCGGGCGCTCTCCAGCACCGGCAGGCTGTCGTCGACGAACAGGGTGCGCGTCCTGTCGAACGGCTCGATCGCCTGCAGGCCCTGCCAGAAATCCGGATGCTCCTTGGGCAGGCCGACCTGATGGGATGAGATCAGCGCGTCGAACCAGGTTTCGATCCCGGTTTCGCGCATTTTCAGGCCGAGACTTTTGGGGTGGGCATTGGTCACCATCACCACGCGGCGTCCCGACGCGCGCAGCGCCTGCAGGAAGGCCGGCACGTCGGGGCGCACCGCGATCAGGTGCACGACCTCTTCCTTCAGCTGCACGATGTCGAGCGCCAGTTCGCTGCTCCAGAAATCCAGGCAGTACCAGTTGAGCGTGCCGGCGTGGCGTTCGTAGTGCTGGTCGAGGTGGGCGCGCGCCACCGCCTCGTCGAGCCCGTGGTATTCGGCATAGCGGCGCGGCATGTGCTCGCGCCAGAAATGATTGTCGAAGTGAAGATCGAGCAGGGTGCCGTCCATGTCGAGGAAGACGGTGTCGATGGTCGACCAGTCGATCATGGCACCCGCACCCGCATCGGGGTCAGAACAGCTCGTCCTTGGACACGCCGCGCCGCCGCAGCAGCTGCCGCAGGATGCGCAGGGATTCCATCTGGATCTGCCGCACGCGTTCGCGCGTCACCTGCAGCTCCAGCGCCAGATCTTCCAGGGTGCAGGCTTCGCAGTTGTTCAAGCCGAAGCGGCGTTCGATCACCCAGCGCTGCTTGTCGTTCAACTGGGTCAGCCATTCGTGGACGTGGTGTTCGATTTCTTCCAGCTGCAGCATCTCGTCGGGCAGGTGGGCATTATCGTCGGCGATCGCCTCGCCCAGCGACAGCGTGGGATCGACGTCGAGCGGCGCATCGAGCGAGGCGACCCGCTCGTTCAGCTGCATGATGCGGCGCACGTCCTCCACCGGATGCCCGGTCAGCGCGGCGATGTCGTCCGAGGTGGCGTCGGTGACGCCGTGGGTTTCCAGATGCCGCTGCGCGCGCAGGTAGATGTTGAGTTCCTTGATGATGTGCACCGGCAGGCGGATGGTGCGCGACTGGTTCATGATCGCGCGCTCGATGTTCTGGCGGATCCACCAGGTGGCGTAGGTCGAGAAACGGAAGCCGCGCTCGGGATCGAATTTCTCCAGCGCGTGGATCAGGCCGAGGTTGCCCTCCTCCACCAGGTCGAGCAGGGTCAGTCCGCGGTTGGCGTAATGCTTGGCGATGTTGACCACCAGCCGCAGGTTGCGCTCGATCATGGTCTGGCGCGCCTCGAAATCGCCCTGCACGGTACGCCGCGCCAGCGCGACTTCCTCTGCCGCGGTCAGCAGCGGCGCCTGGCCGATTTCGTTGAGATAGAGCTGGGTCACGTCGACCTGCGGCTCGTCGAGGATGGCCGAGGCCAGTTCCTCGTTGGTATCGGCAGCATGCTGCTCCGCTTCGTTTTCGTCAGGCGTCAGGTCTTCCGATTCGTCGCTGGGTTCACGGCTCATGAGCGCTCCGGCAGATACGTCAGGGGATCAAGCGGTTTGCCATAACGGCGGATTTCGAAATGCAGTTTCACCCGGTCGGCGTCGCTGTCGCCCATCAGGGCGATGCGCTGCCCGGCGGTCACCAGATCGCCTTCCTTGACCAGGATCGTTTCGTTATGTGCGTAGGCCGACAGGAATTCGCCGGCATGCTTGACGATCAGCAGCCGCCCGTAGCCGCGCAAGCCGCTGCCGCTGTACACCACCTTGCCGGGCGCCACGGCTTTCACCGGCGCATGGCGCTGACCCACGATATCGATGCCCTTGCCGCCTGCCGCGCCAAAGCGTCCGGCCAGCGTGCCTTCGGCCGGCCACAGCCAGCTGTCGACCACCCCGCCTGGCGCGGGGTCAGGCGCCCGGGGCGGCGGCGCGACAGGCACAGGCGCGGGTGCCGGCGCAACCGGCGCGACGGCGACCACCGGGTGCGGCGCAGACGCCCGTCCCCAGTTGGCCTCGGAATACGGCAACCACACCCCTTGCGGCTCGCTCAGCACGACGGGCTCAGCCAACGGACGGGCACTTGGCGCCGGCTCGTCGTCGAGCGGCCTGATCTCGACCCCGCCGGGCGGCGGCGTCAGCCGCAGCACCTGGCCGACCAGGATCAGATCGGCCGATTCGAGCCGGTTCCAGATGGCGATCTCGCGATGATCGAGGCCGTTGGCAAAGGCGATGGCATACAGGGTGTCGCCGCGCTGCACGGTATGCAGGCCGTTGGTCGACGGCACGATCTGCGGCGCGGCCGGACGTGCCGCCGCAATGCGCACGGAGCCGCGATCGCTCACCGGCGCAGGACCGGACGCAGTGCAGCCCGCCAGGCCCAGCACACCCAGAAGCAGGACCATCCGTGCGCGCAAGCCGATCGCCATGGCGCTTACGCCACCCCCGGCAGCAGGGGAACGAACTTCACCGCTTCGAGCAGGCGCTCGGTATACGCATCGCCCTGGCGCTCCACCACGCACAACGTCTGCGTGGCATTGCCGAGCGGCATCACCAGCCGCCCGCCGTCCGCGAGCTGCGGCAGCAGTTCCTGCGGCACCTCGGCAAACGCCGCCGCGATCACGATGGCGTCGAAGGGCGCGAAGTCCCGGGCGCCGTGCATGCCGTCGCCGTGCTTCGGCTTGACGTTGTTGACCCGCAGTTCGCGCAACCGCGCGCGCGTCTTGCCGACCAGCGCGGCGACGCGCTCCATCGACACCACTTCGCGCGCCAGCTTGCCGAGCACCGCTGCCTGATAGCCGCAGCCGAGTCCGATTTCCAGCACGCGTCCGAGCGCGCGTCCCTGTCCGGCCTCGCCATGGCGCGCCAGCTCCGCCATGCGCGCGACGATGTAGGGATTGGAAATGGTCTGACCGAAACCGATCGGCAGCGCGGTGTCTTCGTAGGCGCGCGATTCCAGCGCCTGGTCCACATACAGATGACGCGGCACGCTGCCCATAGCCGACAACACCATCTCGTCCTTGATGCCCTGCTCGCGCAGGCGTTCGACCATGCGGCCGCGAGTGCGTGCCGAGGTCATGCCGATGCCGGCGCGGGAGCTCAGGGTTTCAGCCATGTGTTCACGCTGTCCATCTGGCTGAAACGGGTGAGGTCCATCTGCAGCGGGGTGATCGATACAAATCCATTGGCGACGGCGTGGAAATCGGTGCCCTCGCCCGCATCCTGAGCGGCGCCGGCGGCGCCCACCCAGTACACGATCTGGCCGCGCGGGTTGGTGGTCTTCACCACAGACTCGGCCTTGTGGCGCTTGCCCAGCCGGGTCACGGTCAGGCCGCCGAGTCCGTCCCAGGCGCGGTCCGGCACGTTGACATTGAGCAGCATCGGCTCGGTCGGCGGCCGGGTCTGGATGCGCTGCACCAGCTCGGCCACCACGCGCGCGGCGGTGTCGAAATGCTGGGCGTTGTGGTTGGCCAGCGACACCGCGATCGACGGGATGCCAAGCAGGTAGCCTTCGGTGGCGGCGGCCACGGTGCCGGAATAGATGGTGTCGTCGCCCATGTTGGCGCCATGATTGATGCCGGAAATCACCATGTCCGGCATGTGATCGAGCATGCCGGTGACGGCCAGATGCACGCAGTCGGTCGGCGTGCCGTTGACGTAGTAGAAGCCGCCCGGCGCCTGGCGCAGCATCAGCGGGCGGTCGAGCGTCAGCGAATTGGAGGCGCCGCTGCGGTCGCGCTCGGGCGCCACCACGGTGACATCGGCCAGCGGCGCCAGCGCCTGCGCCAGCGCAGCGAGGCCGGGGGCGAAATATCCATCGTCGTTGGAAAGCAGGATGCGCATCAGCGGCAGCCTCCGGACAGAACCGGCAGTCGGCGCGGGAAAATCATAACGGTGATGCGGACGTCGAACATGCGCCCGATTCTAACATCGGGATTTGATCGGTTAAGCGTACAAATCGCACTTCGCATCACTTTTGGATGCGCCCGGATCGTTGTCCGCGAAAGCGGGTGCACGCGCATGCTGCGGGTCCCGCATCGATCCGGGTGCGCGTGGCGCGCACCTCGCGGACGCCCGTATTCAGTCGTATTCCCGGGTGTAGAACACGTCGAAACTGCTCTGCTGACCGGCCTGCGCCTCCAGCCGCACATGCGGCGTCAGCTGGTACAGCACCTTGACCACCTGGCTCAGCCCGTCCAGGCTCTGCTCGTAGCTGAGCATGGCGCGCGAGGACAGCCGCTTGCCGACGCTGACCACCGTGGTGGCGAGATCTTCGCCCTCGCCCGCCCGCACGCCGAAACTGTCGATGCGCAGCGCATCGGCCAGCTGCGCCTGGAAATTCACCGATTCCGCCTGGTTCAGCAAGGCGCCCGCGGCAATCTGCAGCAAGGCAAATTCCTCCTGGCCGCTGTTTTCCAGGCCGTGCCCGAGCACCAGCCAGGCGAGCTTCTCGGTGTCGGGCAATGCCGGATCGGAATACAGCGTCACCACCGGACGCTGCACCGTACCTCTGACCTGCACGCCGACCTTCACCGTCGGGGTCTTGCGCACTGCCAGCACATCCAGTCCGGGGTTGTCGATCGGACCGATGAAGCGCAGCACGCCGCGTTCGATATCGAGCGTCTGCGCATACGCCGCATAGCGCCCCTCTTCCACCTGGATCGTGCCTTCGCCGCGCAAGGCCTGGTTGACCGTAAACACGCGCAGCTGGCCGCCCAGGCGCGCATCGAGACCCGCGCCCTTGAACAGGAAATCGTCGCCCAGGCCGAGCTTCAGGTCGAGCGCCAGCGGAAAACGCTGAGCGACCGGTTTTTCGCGCGGCGCCTGGCCCACGATCACCACGTCGCTCGACAATCTGGGCCGGCTCGCCTCGGGCGTTTCCAGCCGGGCCCGGTCGGCCTTCAGTTCGCCGGTCAGCTCCAGGCGCTTCGGATCGAGATTGAGGCGCGTGATGCCAGACACGATCACGCGGCGGTCACTGCGATTGAGAGCAGCGAACTTTTCGAAGTTCAGCGTCAGCCCGGCCTGCGGATTCTTCAGCTGCGCTTCGCCGCTCACCACGATGCGGCCGCTCTGGCCTTTGAGTTCGCCCTGCTGCACCTTCACCCGGTCGTCTGCCAGCACCAGCTTCAACAGGCCATCGGTGATGGCGATGCCTTCTTCCGGCATGGCAAAGCGAATTCGGCTGGCCTCGGCCGTGCCATCGATGCGCGGCGCCGCCAGGCTGCCGCTGCCTGTGAGCTGCGCGGCCAGTCGGGCATCGGCGCGAATGCCGACAGGCAGGAAAGGCCGCAGCAGACGCAGATCGGGCACATCGGCCTGCACCGTCCACGCCAGCGGTGCGCTGCGCGGCAGCGTGAAGAAGGCGCCTTCGCGCTGCAATGTGGCGCGGCCTTCCGCACGCAGCTGGCCGGCTTCGCGACCGGCCGCCACGACGCGCGCGTTCACGCGGCTGGCCGCAGCATCGAGGTCGAGCGCCAGCGTCGTCAACCCAAGATTCACCGCCGGGTCCTTCAGCCGCACATCGCCGCTCTGGCGGACGAGGCGGAGCGTGCCGTCGAGCGTGTCGCCCATGCGCAGGTTCCAGTTGCCGTCGACCCTGAGATCGGTGGTGAACGGCGGCGGGGTTTCCAGCAGCGTCAGCAGCGGCGCCAGCGGCAGATTCGCGAGCGCGCCGCGCGAAGCCAGCCGGGTACCCTGACGCGTGAATTGCTCGACCGTCAGCCGTCCTCCCGCCAGCGTCAGCGCCAGATGATCGACCTGCTGCTGCTCGCGCGACAACAGCAGGGTGGCGGGCGCGCTCAGCCGCATCGGCCAGGGCCCCTGCGCCTCGGCCTGGGTCAGCTGTCCGCGCCAGATCTGGCGATCATCGAGCCCGCCCGCGAGACTCGCGCTCACTCGCCACTCGGGCAGGCTGGCATCGAGCCTCAGGGTATGGGCATTGCGGCGGCCCTGCAGGCTCGCGCGAACAGCATTCACGCGCTGCCCGGCGAGGCGCACGCCGCGCGCGTCGAGCTGGCCGTCGAAAACGCCGTTGGCGGTGGCCTGCACGTCGAGCTGCAGGTCGAGTGTGTCGGCAGCGATGTCGCCGGGCAGGCGCAGGCCGCTGGCCGTCACCTTCGCGTCGATCTGCGGCAGCGCGGGATCGCCGCTCACGCTGCCGCTGCTGGTCAGGCGCCCGGCCAGGCCGAGATTCAACCGTGCCAGCGCAGGCGCGTCGATGTCCCAGCCGAGGCGATCGCCGGCGCGGCCATAGGCGCCTTTCAGCTTCGCCCGGTTGCCGGCCAGATTCAGGTCGACGTCGGCGTCGGCGAGATGCCGGTTTTCGTAGCGCAGGCGGCCCTGGCCGGTGACCGGGCGGCCCTCGAGCTCGCCCGGCGGCAGGGTGAACTGCGTCTGCAGCCGCAGATCAGGGGCCAGCGCACCCTTCACTTCGCCGCGCGCATTCAGTCGTCCGCGCGGAAATTTGCCGAAGCGTGCCGGGTTGATCTGCGCGGCGTCGAACTCCGCGGAAAAAGCGCGGCCGGGATCGAGCTGCAGCACGCCCGTCGCGCTCAGCCGGCCTGCCTGGCCGCTGAAACGAGCGGATTCCAGGCGCAGCGCGGCATCGGCATGGCTGAGCGTGAAGCGCCCCTGCCCCCAGGTTTCGGCCACCTCGGCATCGAGCGTCTGCCGCAGCGCGTCGCCGGCCAGCTGTAGCGTCGTCCGGATGCGGGTGGCATGGAGGTCGCGATGCAGCCCGGCCAGATTCAGGCGCGGACTCGCGAGGTCGACGCTGAAGCGGTCGCCGCGCCACCGGCCGTCGCCGGTGAATTGCCCGGCGCTGCCGAGGTCGATCGCCAGCGCGCTGAAATCGGCGTGCGTGGCATCGCCCACCACCGCGCCGGTGAGGTTGGCGAGCGGCAGGCGATCCTGGTCGAAGCGCCCGGCCAGCCGGTTGGTCAGACTAAAGCTGCCGAGCAGGCGCTCGCCCGGCTGCCCTTCGAACACCCCGGAAAACGCCAGGTCGGCGGCGGGCGCATCCGCCACGAACTGACGCGGATCGATGCCTTCGCCGGCCACCAGCAGCCGCGGCAGGCGCACGCGCGCGAACGGCGCGGCTTCCCCGCGCGCCATGAGCATCATGTTTTCCGCCTGGGCATCGAGCTGGAATTGCACTGCGGCCAGTGTGCCCGTGAGCTCGATCTGTGCCGAGATCGGCAGCGGGTCGCGGCGCGCCGCCTCGACCCGGCCCTGCAACGCGAACGGCGCGTCTTTACCCAGATCGAGTTCGCCGCCCAGATCCGCCCACGGCGATTCCAGCGACAGCCCGCTCAGCCGGTAGCGCGCGCCGGTACCGTCGAGGCGGCCGCGGAGATTGCGGAACGTCAGCGCATCGCCCGCCTCGATCACATCGAACCGCGCCAGATCGAGCACGCGCACATTGACGTCCAGTGGCAGGCGCAGGCTGACGGGCAGCTCGGGCGGCGTCGCATCCTTCTTCAGGATATTGACCCGCATCGCCTGCGCTGCCAGCAGATCGATCTCGACGCGCCGCTGCCACAGCGCGCGCGGCTGCCATTCCAAGCGCAGGCCATCGATCTCGATGCGCTGCGCGGCGGTGGTGATCGTCAGCTTGCGGATGCCGAGCGGCACGCCAAGGTGGCCGTCGACCCCTTCGACCTTCAGCCGCTCGCCGCTTAGCGTTTCCGCAGCGCCCGCGAGCCAGCGAAATCCGCTCGCCGTCGACGTCAAGAACGCACCCGCCGCCGCCAGCAACAGCAGCAGCGCAAACACACCCGCGGCAATCCAGGCGGCCCGCTTCAAAACGACACCCCGAGCGAGAAATGCAGACGGAATTCCTCGGTGGCTTCGCCGTACGCCAGGTCGAGATTGATCGGCCCCACCGGCGAACGGTAGCGCGCGCCGACGCCGTAGCCGAACACCGGCGACAGGGCGCCGGGGCTGTCGGCCGCGTCGCCCGCGTCGACGAATACCGCCATGCCCCAGTTGCCTTCGAAGAAGTGGTTGTATTCGACGCTGCCGGTGGCGAGATAGCGCACCGACGCGACGCCGCCGCTGAACGTGCGACCCAGGCTCTGGTAGGCGTAGCCGCGCACCGAGTTGTCGCCGCCAGCGCGAAACAGGAAATCGGTGGGGATGCCGTCGCGCGTATCCGCCAGCACGCTGCCGAATTCGCCGCGCACGATCAGCCGGCCTCGGGTACCGGCGCGGAAATACTGGGTGTGGCGGCCATACAGGCGGACGAAACTGGTGTCGGACAGCAGCGCTTCGGCCGCGCCGCCGCCCTGCAGGGTCAGGACGTAACCGCGCCGCGGATAGAACGCGCGGCCGACCGTGCGCTGCGTCCAGGCATAGTTGGCCACCAGCGCCTGATTGCGTTCATCCAAAACGCTGGCGATGGTCTGCTCCTCGGTCTGGTACTGCAGCATGAGCGTTGTCTCGATCTGCCCGCGGGTGCGGTTGCGCTTGGCCACGAACACGGAAGAACGCGTCTCCTGCCCTTCGATGTCCTCCTGCTTGAGCTGCATGCCGAGGCTGTTTTCGTAGCCGCTGGCATTGCGCGGCCAGGCCAGTTCCGCCGCCCCGGTCTGGCGCGCGGTTTCCAGGCGCGCATCGAGCTTCAGGCGCATCCCGCGATTGGCAATGTCCCGGTGCAGCCACGATGCCTGAACCCGCGCGCCGGTATCGGTGCTGACGCCGGCACCCACGCTGAACAGTTTTTCCGGGCGTTCCACCACCTCGACCAGGATCGGCACCGCTGCCGCCAAAGCCGGATCGGGGTCGATGCGCACCGTGGCCTGCGCGTAATAGCCGCTGGTCTCCAGCGCCATCTGGTAATCCAGCAGATCCTGCTGGCGAACCGGCTTGCCGGGTTTCAGCGGACTGAGATTGCGGATGGTCGATTCGGGATAGCGCTGGCTGCCGCTGATCCGGGGCTGGCCGTAAAAGAAGGCGGGGCCGCTGTCGACCGTCACCGACAGGTCCGCCGACTGTGCGGCCGGGTCGATGCGCGCCTCGCTCGCGGTGATCTGCGCCGCCGGATAGGCGCCGCCGAGCAGAGGGCGCAGTACCGTCACCTTGGCCGTTTCCCAGTCCGCCTGGCGGAACGGCATCCCCTGCGTCAGGAAAAAATTGCGCTCGATGCGCCCCCGCAGGCCTGCCGACTCGGCGCGCGTTTTCAGCGCGCCCTCGACGGTCAGCTTCACGCTGCGCACCGTCGTCCGCGCTCCGGGGACAACCCGATACGTCACCCGCCAGTCGTCGCCTACCCGCTCTACCGCACTGTCCACCTCAGGCGAGAAATAGCCTTCGGTCGCCAGCAGATCGCGCGCCGTCAGTTCACTCTGCCGCTGCAGCCGCGCCATTTCCTCCGCGTCCAGCGTCTCGCCCAGCCGGGCGGCCCGCGCCGTTTCCAGATGCTGCGTCAGCAGCGCTCTGATCTCATCTGGCGCCTCGACCTCCACGGTCAACGCGTGCGCCGGCGTCGCGCACAGCGCGGCGAAAAACAGCAAGGCTTTGAAAAGACGAACAGGCAAGACAATCCACACGGGAAGAAATCGTCAGCCCATTCTAGGGGGTGCATGGATATCGGGCAAAAGACACGAAGCGGGCAGAGGGCAGAGAGGGCCCGAGGCGTTGGCTGGTACGGCCAAGAAGAGCCGGACGATAAACACGCTCGAATGGCCGCAGCCCTGAACAACCACTCAGATCCAATCAGGGCCGGCTAGTCATGCATGCCTGGGTAGTGGGTCAGGGAGACGTGCGGCGTCTGGCGGCGTAACCGACAAGGCCAATTCCTAACAGCATCAGCAGGCTGGTTTCAGGCTCGGGAACTGCGGTCACAGCCACCATGTGATACTCGAACAAATCATTCAACGCACTGTAGTCGATCGTAAGTTCGGGATCGGGTTCGACGCCATAGGGCAACACGATGCTATAACTGCTGGGTCCCCAGAAACTCAGATTATCCGTAATCGCCCCATCGAGCTCCAACACGCCGCCAATCAGCGTACCGCCGTCTGATCGGGTTTTCCCCATTTCACCACCGGAGCAGGACCAGCTCTCGCCCGGAGGCGCATAAAACCCCGTGTCGAAGCAGGGGTGACTCGAGTAGTCCACGCTATCGCCCACCGTGGCGAAGAACTCCGGCAGAGAAAAAGACGCATATTCAGGCGCGTTCGTGGCGACCTCGTTGTGAATCAGATAGAGCCGGTTCCATTCCGGATCCGAGCCGGAAGGAATCGTTTCCACCGTAAACGAACCCGACAACTGGAAGGTCGAAAGTGCCCAGTCAACGCGCCAGTTCACACCCGTGTCGTCCCAGGTAGCGCCGTCATTTATCCAGCCATTGAAAATGTATGCGCTGACATGGCTGTGGGCGGGATCGATGACGAACTGGGTGGTTTCCGCGGCTAAAGGCTTGCCAGGATGGGCAAGAGCAAGGCTGCCAATGGCAGCGAGAAGCAACACGCTTTTCATTAAGTCTCCCTTGATAAATTCATTGTGTAGCGGCCCTGGTCCGCGTTGCCGCTCGTTATCAAAATTCTGCGTGGCTAACAGCAATAACAATGCCAACCTGCGTATGTTGTTGATTACCTTGTTTTTACAAATCCAGAAAAATGTGAGGGAGCATTGTCGTGTAAACAATACCGACAATGCATGGCAATGTTTTCGTCAGGCCCAATCGGCGCACAGGCAAAGGTGTCTCTCCCCACACGCGCATTCGACCCGATCGGTCTTGTACAAACCCCGAGTCTCAAAGGAATAGTTGTCACCGGGATCGGATCGGCTTCCCGAAAAGCCTGCACGACAGCGCGCGACACGTATTGGGTTGACATTGCAAACTGGCCTTTTAACCCATTCGATTTCGGACTTTTCCTACATAAATAACGAGTCAGAAGTCTAGTCTTAGCTCTGTCGTGCCGGGCGGCGCGACGCCTCAACCAACCTTGAAGGAGATTGACCATGAAAGCGACAAACATTCTTGTTTCGGCTGCTGCGGCCATTTCGATGGCGAGCGCGATCGGTTTCGCCTATGCCCAGACCGGCTATAGCGACACGCAGACCGGCACCACCGGCACCATGAGCGATAGCGCCACCACGAGCCAGGATGCCAGCACCATGAACCAGGATGCGACCGGCACGCCTGGATACGACGAGCGTGTGGCCCGTGCGGACCGCAACTGACGCCCGCTCATCCTTAGGCGCACTCGACGCCGCAGAGGCCCGGCCCCGCAGACAGCGGGGCCGGTCCCTGGGACGACGGTGCCGCCCAGCGTGATCGATTCGCATCATGCCTGTTGATTCTGCACCCTCTTCTGCGCGGTCCCGCTGGATCGCGCCTGTCCGGCGTGGACTGGTCATCGGCGCCGTCGCGGGCCTGGCGGTGATTTCGCTTGATTCCGTCACCGGCGGCCTTCCGCTTCGCTCGGTCATGGCCACGTCGGCTTCGGAGCCCGGGTCACAGTCGGCCGTGCGCCATGCGGATTTCGGCCATGAGTCGCCGTCGCCGGATGCACGCCATCTTGCCGACTGGATAGCCGATTCGCGCGACAACGCACACGCCGATTTCATTATCGTCGACAAGCCCCACGCCCGGGCGTATGTATTCGGCGCCGACGCGCGCCTGCGCGGGGCGAGTCCGGTTTTAGTCGGTTCCGCACTGGGAGACGACTCGGTTCCCGGCATCGGATCGCGTCCGGTCGAAAAGGTGCGTCCCGAGGAACGCACGACGCCTGCCGGGCGCTTCGTCGCCGAACGCGGCCGCAACGCGCAGGGCGAAGACGTCGTGTGGGTCGATTACGAGGCCGCCGTCTCGATGCACCGCGTGCGCACGAACGAACCCCGCGAGCGCCGGCTGGAGCGCCTCGCCACGCCGACGATCGACGACAACCGGATTTCGTATGGCTGCATCAATGTTCCGGTCGAGTTTTACGAAACCCACATCCAGCCGACCTTTGCGACGCGCCGCGCCATCGTCTACGTGTTGCCCGACGTCAAATCCGTGCAGCAGGTATTCGGCTCGTACGATGTCGCCGCGACGCGCCGGCAAGCCTCGAACCGAGGCGCCTGACAACGCCTTGAGCATGCGCTGACAGCCATCCTCCCCCCGAACGAAAAAAGAGGGCGGAATCCCGCCCTCCATCACGACGCCCTGCCGATCAGGCCTGCAGAACTCAGGCTTTCTCGAAACTGAACACTCCGCCCTGCGCGTCGACGCGGATCGTGTCCTTGGCCGCGAAGCGACCGGACAGAATTTCCTTCGCCAGCGCGTTTTCGAGTTCGCTCTGGATCGCGCGCTTGAGCGGCCGCGCGCCGTAGATCGGGTCGAAACCGGCCTTGGCGATTTCGGCGAGCGCCGCCTCCGTGATGTCGAGCTTCATTTCCATCTGCGCCAGGCGCGACTCCAGACCCTGCAGCTGGATGCGCGCGATGCTGGCGATGTGCGACTCTGACAGCGCATGGAACACCACGACTTCATCGATGCGGTTGATGAACTCGGGACGGAAGTAGGACTTCACTTCCCCCAGCACGGCGAGCTTCACCACCTGGTAGTCGTCGCCCGCCATCTGCTGGATCATCTGGCTACCGAGGTTGGAGGTCATCACGATCACGGTGTTGCGGAAGTCGACGGTGCGGCCCTGGCCGTCGGTCAGGCGGCCGTCGTCGAGCACCTGCAGCAGCACGTTGAACACGTCCGGGTGCGCCTTTTCCACCTCGTCCATCAGGATGACGGAATAGGGCTTCCTGCGCACCGCTTCGGTCAGGTAGCCGCCTTCCTCGTAGCCGACGTAGCCGGGCGGTGCGCCGATCAGGCGGGCGACCGAGTGCTTCTCCATGAATTCGCTCATATCGATGCGGATCATGTGGTCGGCGGAATCGAACAGGTATTCGGCCAGCGTCTTGCACAGCTCGGTCTTGCCGACGCCGGTGGGGCCGAGGAAGAGGAAGGAGCCGAGCGGCCGGTTGGGGTCGGACAGGCCGGCGCGCGAACGGCGGATCGCGTCGGAGACGACGCGCACGGCTTCGTCCTGCCCCACCACGCGGCTGTGCAGCTTGTCTTCCATGTGCAGCAGCTTGTCGCGCTCGCCCTGCAACATCTTGGACACCGGGATGCCGGTGGCGCGCGAGACCACCTCGGCGATTTCCTCGGCACCGACTTCGGTGCGCAAGAGCTTGAATGCGGGCTTGCCTTCACCCGCCGTTTCGGCCTGCTTCAGCTGCGCTTCCAGTTGCGGCAGCTTGCCGTACTGGATCTCGGCCACCTTGTCGAGCAAACCCCGCCGCTGCAGCTCGGCCATTTCGCCGCGCAGCCTGTCGATTTCTTCCTTGATGTGGGCGCTGCCCTGAACCTGGGCCTTTTCGGATTTCCACACCTCCTCGAGGTCGGCATATTCGCGGCCGAGCTTCTCGATTTCGTCTTCCAGCAGGCCCAGGCGCTTTTTCGAGGCTTCGTCGGTCTCCCGCTTCACCGCCTCGCGCTCGATCTTCAGCTGGATGATGCGGCGGTCGAGCTTGTCCATCACCTCGGGCTTGGAGTCGATTTCCATCTTGATGCGCGCGGCCGCCTCGTCGATCAGGTCGATCGCCTTGTCGGGCAGGAAGCGGTCGGTGATGTAACGGTGCGAGAGCTCGGCCGCGGCGACGATCGCCGGGTCGGTGATGTCGACGCCGTGGTGCAGTTCGTAGCGTTCCTGCAGGCCGCGCAGGATCGCGATGGTCGATTCGACGCTCGGCTCGTCGACCAGCACTTTCTGGAAACGGCGCTCCAGCGCGGCGTCCTTCTCGATGTACTTGCGGTATTCGTCGAGCGTGGTGGCGCCGATCAGGTGCAACTCGCCGCGCGCCAGCGCGGGCTTCAGCATGTTGCCGGCGTCGATCGCGCCTTCGGCCTTGCCGGCGCCGACCAGGGTATGCAGTTCGTCGAGGAAGACGATGTAGCGGCCCGGATCCATCGCCAGTTCCTTCAGCACGGCCTTGAGGCGTTCCTCGAATTCGCCGCGATACTTGGCGCCGGCGAGCAGTGCGGCGAGGTCGAGGACCAGGACCTTCTTGCCCTTGAGCGTCTCCGGCACCTCGTCGTTGATGATGCGCTGCGCCAGGCCTTCGACGATGGCAGTCTTGCCGACGCCAGGCTCGCCGATCAGCACCGGGTTGTTCTTGGTGCGGCGCTGCAGGATCTGGATCGAGCGGCGGATTTCGTCGTCGCGCCCGATCACCGGGTCGAGCTTGCCGTCGCGCGCGCGGGCAGTGAGGTCGAGTGTGTATTTGGCGAGCGCCTCGCGCTGGCCTTCGGCTTCCTGCGACTGCACGTTTTCGCCGCCGCGCACCGCCTGGATCGCCTGCTCCAGCGCAGCCTTCTGCGCGCCGTGCTGCTTCAGCAGGCGCCCGGTCTCGCCCTTGTCGTCGAGCGCGGCCAGCAGGTACAGCTCGGATGCGATGTAGGCGTCGTTGCGCTTCATCGCCTCCTTGTCGGTGAGATTCAGCAGGTTGTTGAGTTCGCGCGAGATGCTCACCTCGCCCCCCTGCCCTTCCACCTTGGGCAGCCGCGTCAACGCCTGGGTCAGCGCTGCCTTCAGCGCCGGCACCTGCACGCCGGCGCGCGCCAGGATGGCCGAAGCACCGCCGCCTTCCTGATTCAGCAGCGCCAGCAGCAGGTGCTGCGGCTCGATGTAGGCATGGTCGCCGCCGACGGCCAGGCTTTGCGCGTCGGAAAACGCCTGTTGGAACTGGGTGGTGAGCTTGTCGAAACGCATAAGGGACCCCGTGCTTAAGGTATATTCAATGTCACCCAAATAGTGGCGTTCCCGCCGATTTCAACCCGCCGACTCCTAATTTAAAACCGCCATGTCCGAATTGATTGATTCCGCTGTCGAAACCGACGTTACGCGCGCACTGGCCGAGGATGTCGGCAGCGGCGACCTCACCGCCCTGCTGATCCCGTCGAACCAGACGGCCCGCGCCCGCGTCATCACGCGCGAAGCGGCGGTGATCGCCGGCCGGCCCTGGTTCGACGCCTGCTTCAAGGCGCTCGATCTCGGCTGCGCCATCGACTGGCGGGTCAACGAGGGGGCGCCGGTCGCAGCCGGCAGCGTGCTGGTCGAGATCAGCGGCAATGCGCGCGCCCTGCTCACTGCCGAGCGCCCGGCGCTGAACTTCCTGCAGACTCTGTCGGGCGTGGCCACCGCGACGCGGCCGTACGTCGAGGCGGTGCGCGGCACCCACGCGGCCATCCTCGACACCCGCAAGACCCTGCCCGGCCTGCGCGTCGCCGAGAAATACGCGGTGCGGGTCGGCGGCGGGCAGAACCAGCGCGCGGGGCTGTACGACGGTATCCTGATCAAGGAGAACCATATCGCGGCCGCAGGCGGTATCGCCCAGGTGCTGGGGGCCGCGTTCAAGCTGGCAGAGCAAAAAGCCAGCGTACAGATCGAGGTGGAAAATCTCGACGAGCTCGAGCAGGCGCTGGCCGCCGGCGCGAACCTGATCCTGCTCGACAACTTCAGCCTCGACGACATGCGCCACGCGGTGCAGGTCACCCATGGCCGTGCCCTGCTCGAAGCCTCCGGCAACATCACGCTGGAAACGGTGCGCGCCGTGGCCGACACCGGCGTCGACCGCATTTCGATCGGCAGCCTGACCAAGCACATCCGCGCGGTGGACCTGTCGATGCGCATCGAGACCCAGTAATCGCCGCGTCATGATCGAGCTCGTCCGCGCGCGTTACGACGACCCGGCGCACGCCGCTGCGCTGCTCGAACTGCTGGACCATTACGCACGCGACCCGGCCGGCGGCGGCGAACCGCTTAGCGACTTCACCCGCGCCAACCTGCTCGGCCAGCTCGCCGCACGGCCTTTCGTCTTCAGCGTGCTGGCCTTCGACGGTGGCGTTCCGGTCGGCCTCGTCAACGCGATCGAGGGCTTTTCCACCTTTGCCTGCAAACCGCTCGTCAACGTGCACGACGTCGTGGTCGCGGCCAGTCACCGCGGCCGCGGCATCGCCGCGATGCTGTTTGCCGAGGTCGAGGCCATCGCGCGCGAACGCGGCGCCTGCAAGCTCACGCTGGAAGTCCTCTCCGGCAACCGCGCCGCGCGGGCGCTCTACGAAAAACTGGGGTTCGACGACTACCGGCTCGACCCCGGAATGGGCGCCGCGCAGTTCATGCAGAAATGGCTGGACTGAGGCAGACACTCGCCGCGCTGGCGCTGGCCTGGACCGCGTGGCTGCCGCATCCGGCCTGGAGCGACGCGCCGCCGTCCGCCCCGGCGATGCTGCTGGCCGAGGTCTACACCGCCGATATCGACGTCAGCCAGTACTGGGTCAGCGAGAAGTTCGACGGCGTGCGCGCCCAGTGGGATGGCCATGTGCTGCGCTTTCGCGGCGGCGGCCGCGTTCCCGCGCCGGCGTGGTTCACCGAACATTTCCCGGCGGTGCCGCTGGACGGCGAGCTGTGGATCGCGCGCGACCGGTTCGACGCGTTGTTGGGCATCGTGCGCAGGAGCGAGCCGGTGGATGCCGAATGGCGGCAGGTGCGTTATCTGGTTTTCGAGTTGCCGGGCGCGGCGGGCGACTTCAGCGCACGCATCCGGCAGATGCGGACGATCGCCGAACTGGCGGGCGTGCCCTGGCTGCAGGTCGTCGAGCAGACGCGCGTGGCCGATCGTATCGCGTTGCTGCAGCGGCTCGACGCCGTGGTGCGTGCCGGCGGCGAAGGCCTGATGCTGCACCGCGCCGATGCGCCCTATCTGACCGGACGCAGCGATGCGCTGCTGAAGCTGAAACCCTGGCAGGACGCCGAGGCCGTCGTGGTTGGCCATGTGCCGGGCAAAGGAAAGTATCGAGGCATGACCGGAGCGCTGCAGATGGAAATGCCGGACGGCACGCGTTTCCGCATCGGCAGCGGTCTCTCCGACGCGCTGCGCCGCCAGCCGCCGCCCATCGGCACCCGCATCACCTATCGCTACCAGCAGCTGACGAAGCGCGGGGTGCCGCGCTTTCCGCGCTACCTGCGCGTGCGCGAAGATTTCTGAAGCCTTATTCCAGCCAGACCAGCGAGGCCATACGTCCGGTCACGCTCTCGCGGCGGTAAGAATAAAAGAGGTCCGCCTCGTTGAAGGTGCAGCGCCCGCCCCCATGCACGGCGTTCACGCCCGCATGACCGAGGCGGATGCGCGCCAGCTGGTAAATATCGGCGAGCCATTTGCCGGGAACAGCGGCGGGATGCGGCACGAATGCGAGGTCGGCTGCGGGATGCTGCGCGACGAAGGCCCGCCGCACGTCGTCGCCCACCTCGAACGCCTGCGGGCCGATGGCGGCGCCCATCCAGGCGAGGATCTCGCCCGGAGGAACCTGCATCGCCGCCACCGTGGCCTCCAGCACGCCGCCGGCCAGCCCGCGCCAGCCGGCGTGCGCAGCGGCGACCACGCTGCCGGCGCGGTCGCAGAACAGCACCGGCAGGCAGTCGGCGGTGAGCACGGCGCAGACCTGCCCTGTCTCGCGGGTGAACGACGCATCGGCTTCGGGATTCGGTTCACGCCCGAGTTCGACCACGCGGGGGCTGTGCACCTGCCTGAGCCAGCCCGGCTCGGCGGGCAGCTGCTGGCGCAGGCGCGCGCGGTTGGCCGCCACATGGGGCGGATCGTCGCCGACATGATCGCCCAGGTTGAGGCTGTCCCAGGGGGCGTGGCTCACGCCGCCCGCACGGGTGGTCATCAGGCTTTTGACCCGCGCCGGGGCGGGCCAGTCGGGCAGGATCACCTCTACTTGATCCAGTCGGTGTTATCGCGCAGCGCTTGCAGCAGCGAGGTGAAATCGGGTGGCAGCGGGCATTCCCACTGCATGAATTCCTGGGTGACCGGATGGATCAGGCCCAGCTTCTCCGCATGCAGCGCCTGACGCGGGAACGGAATCTTGAGATGGGTGCGGCGGCTGGCGTTGTAGACCGTATCGCCGACCAGCGGGTGGCCGATGTGCTGCATGTGCACCCGGATCTGGTGGGTGCGTCCCGTTTCCAGCTTGCAGCGCAGCAGCGTGATCCCGGGAAAGCGCTCGACCACGTCGTAATGCGTGACCGCCTCCTTGCCCATGCTGTGCACCGTGCGCTTGGTGCGGTTGTGCGGATCGCGCGCCAGCGGCGCATCGACCGTCCCTGCCCGGTCGACCTCGCCGTACACCAGGGCCAGGTATTCACGCTTGACCGTGCGCGCCTGCAGCTGGCGCACCAGGTCGGTGTGCGCCCTGAGCGTCTTGGCGACGACCAGCAGGCCCGACGTGTCCTTGTCCAGCCGGTGGACGATGCCGGCGCGCGGCAGCTCGGCCACCTGCGGCACCCGGTGCAGCAGGGCGTTCAGCAGCGTCCCGCGCGGGTTGCCGCTGCCGGGATGGACCACCAGGCCGACCGGCTTGTTGATCACCACCAGCATGGAATCCTCGTACACCACATCGAGCGGAATGGCTTCCGGCGCATCGGGCGTCGCGTTCGGGTCGGGCTCGACCTCGACCCGCACCGATTCGCCGCCGCTGACCTTCATCTTGGTGGTGCCCCAGGTATCGTCCACCGAGATCTTGCGGGCGCGGATCCAGTTCTGGATGCGGTTGCGCGAGAATTCGGGCAGCATGGCCGACAGCGCCTGGTCCAGGCGCAGACCGCCCTGCTCGCCGGGAATCACCAGCTGGCGGATATCGCCTTCGGTATTTCCCTTATAATCATCCGACAAATTTTCTGTGTCTTTTCCCATGCTTAAGCAACGTTCATCCGGTTTTAACGCATTCAATCGGGCGCCTGGCCTCAATCGGGTGTTCGGCAGCCTGCTGCTGGCCGCCACCCTCACCCTGGGCGGCTGCGGCCTGTTGCCCGAGGTTCAGGATGAAACCGCCGGCTGGTCGGCGCAGAAAATCTACGCCGAAGCCAAGGACAATCTCAACGACGGCAACTACGAACGGGCGGTCAAGCTGTTCGAAACGCTGGAAGCACGCTACCCCTTCGGCCGCTACGCCCAGCAGGCGCAACTCGAAGTTGCCTACGCCTACTACAAGGACAACGAGCCGATTTCCGCCATTGCCGCCTGCGACCGCTTCATCAAGCTGCACCCCAACCACCCTAACGTCGATTACGCCTACTACCTGAAGGGCCTGGCGAATTTTAACGACGATCTGGGCTACCTGGGCAATCTGGTCGACCAGGATCTGAGCGAGCGCGACCCCAAGGCCGCACGCGACGCGTTTCTGGCATTCAAGGAACTGGTCACCCGCTTCCCCGAAAGCAAGTATGCCGCCGACTCGACCGCCCGCATGAAATATCTGGTCAACGCCCTGGCCAGCCACGAAGTCCATGTCGCCAAGTATTACATCAAGCGCGAAGCCTGGGTCGCCGCCGCCAACCGCGCCAAGGAAGTGCTGAAGACCTACCCCGAAGCCCCCGCGCTGGAAGAGGCGCTGGCGATCATGGTGGTGGCCTACGACAAGCTGAAACTCACCGACCTGCGCGACGACGCCCAGCGCGTGCTGACGCTGAATTTCCCCAACAGCAAATACAGCAAGGGCGTGAACACTGAAGGCAAGGCCTGGTACCGGTTCTGGTAAGGCCGAACCCGGGACTTGCACCGCGTTCCGGGAGGGGCGTCCAACGCGGTTAATATCCGGGTTCAGTTTCAGGAAAACCAATCGACGTGAGGGTGTGCTCTATGAATCGCCAACCCAAACCTGTATTGAACGACATCCCGGAATTGACCGAAGAGGATTTCGCACGCGCCATCCCCTTCACCTCTCTGCCCGAGTCGCAGCAAGCCAAGCTGGCACGGCGCCCACGCGGCCCCCAAAAGGCAGCGCTCAAAGAACGCATCACGATCCGTCTCTCCCCCGAGGTAGTGGAACCATTTCGTGCCACTGGGAAGGGTTGGCACAGCCGGATCGACGAGGCACTCAAGGATTGGCTTAAAACCCACACGCCCATCTAAATGCTCATCCCGCTTGCGGCCGACGCAAGCGGGAGTAGTGCCCTGCTTCGTGTCCCAGCAATTCGACGTACGTCACTGCTTCGACGATCTGACCCTGACGGCAGGTCTGCTGATTACATGGAGCTTCTGGTCCTCGGCCTAAGCTGCCGATGGGAATTTTGCAGACTACTTCCGGTATGGATTCGTTACCGGACATCGGCCAGGAAATCTCACCGAATGGCAGCTTTCTGATTTCCTCTGCGGCCGGACCCGACCCTGACGAGACAGTTGATATGCCGCCTGAAAGCGCCCGGGAGTCGCAGTTCCAATCCGACCTTCGTTTACCACTCCCACCTACAACTAAAGTTGTATATCACTCTTGAAGTCTATGTCCTAACGTTAGAACTGTTTTCACTCAACAGGGGGTGTGAGTGCAGAGGTAGTGTCCCCCTGGGGCTGAAACAGACCTGTACGAAACCATTCAGATACCTACTTTAAGAATTTGATGGTCACGAATCCAAAGTTGGAGGGGGGGATATGAAATTCACAGGGAGTAGATTAGACAGACTCATCTCCAGCCAATGTACCCACCTGGATCGACCCTCAAACGTTTGGCGAATTCAAAAATCTGCCGCATCTTGCGTTCTTGCGTTCTCGTCGGATTCAAGAGGTGGAGATCATACGGCAGCGTATCAGATTCACATCAAGATACGCCCCCTCATCGTAGCTGCTGTGGCCGCGCTCAGTTGGATCGCGGGTAGCCAACCCGCTGTTGCAGATCCTGGATCCCCTGAGCCCACGGCCGCCCGATGGCAGGAATTCAGCGGGCTCGTTGTGCCGCTGGGTCCAGCAAAAGGGATGACACTTCGGATCATCACGGACGTCGGCGTCATCGCGCCGCGGTACCAGCAGTTTCCACGCGACGATGACCGCTGGATCGAGCACTTCGCATCGGGTGTTCCGGAGGCGAAGGAATCGTTCCGCGGGCTGGTGGCCACGAGCGGGTGGGGGCATATCGCACCATACGTGTACGCAGCGGCCTACCATGCACTCGGGCGAATCTACATCGGCATGTCGTCCAACCCTTTGCTGGCGGACGGAGCACCGTTGCTTCCGAACGACCCACTGCGGCCCGGCGAGATCCGCATCAAGTTGTATTCAGACTGTGCCGAGTACGCGAAAACGGCGGCGCCAGCCCGCTTCACCTCGCCACCATCGGCTTACTACAGCCGCGCGAACCGTCAGGTCGCGTTCTGCCTGCCCCCTGACTGGTTCGCGTCCCTACGGTCCCTCCAGAACATGGAATATGACCAGCCCGAAATTGCCGTCGCGCATATGGAACAGTACGTGAACTGGCTCGTGCTGCAGTTGTCGGCACACGAGCTCACCCATGCCATTCAGCACGGGACACGAGTTGCGGAGTACCGGCACGACCTTGTAAGCGAAGGTGCCGCGATGTTTCTGGCGGACAACGTTCAGACTAGGGCGGAGTCGGTGATGCTCTGGGGCACCCTGCCCACTAAGCCGCGGGACCCGACGTCAGTCAACGCGTGTGACAGTGCCTTTGAGACGCTGGAGGCGCCTGGGGCGATGTCGGCCCGGGCGGTCGACCAGTTCCGGATCTCGGCCGACTATGTACGTTCTCACCCTGGTTTCTCCTTGACGCGGCTGCTCGACAACGAGGAGTTCTATCGAACTGACATCGAGGCGCACTACGCGATCGCGTACAGCGTGGTCTGGTTCGCCAGAACGATGAGCAAGCAACTCGTCGATTCGTGGAGACGCGTCATAGCTCAGCCGGCAGAAGTGCGGGATCCGGCCGACGTGGAGGAAATCGACAAGAGCTTCGCCCGGTACATCGACGAGTGGCCGCACGCTTGGTGGGAGAGTCCTGGCGCCGCGAACCACGCTCGCCAAGCTGCAAGGGCCTGTACGGCGTGTTTGAACGAGTCCCATGCGTTTCCGGCGCATTCCGCAGCTCTTTTATTGAACGCGTACCAGCCGGATTCACCGCTGGGACTTGTCTACGACGGAGATGTCTTCTATCGCTGGAAGATGTTCTTCGTCGCACTAGGTCGATACACCGAGGCGTCACGCAAACTGCGCGATGGAGACCCTCTTGGGGCGATGGTGCAGTCACGCCTGGGGGACGCATATGAGGGCCTTGGCAACGTCGAGGCCGCACTGACCGCATATCGGAGGGCAGCCGCGCTGCCGTACCCACCGGCGTATGCGGTGACCGTCCTGAGTGGCCGGTTAAAGGTACGCTACTACGAGAGCGCCCGCGCTGAGGGAACATGGGGCACGCGGGCGTCTTTCGATCGTCTAAATGCGTACGTCAGGACGTTCAAGTCTCCGCAGGCCCTCGCTGAGTTCGGAGCGCAGTGCGACGGCGGTAACGACGCCCGGTGCATGGCGAAGATGTGGGAGAAACGATATACGGAAGTGGCTGAACGCATGGTGGCGGAAATGCGAATGGAGCGGCAGTAGCATCTCTACGAGAGAGGAAGACCTATGCGCGCATTAGTACTCGCTCTGGCCTTACTCAGTGCGTCGGCATTCGTTTTTGCCGCGCAGCCCCCGGTTGAAACTCAGGTCCCGGGAATCCGTCCGACGGTCACTGTCAGCGTGGCGGGCACAATTCACGAGCTCCCTGCTGCCGCCCTATCGGACGTCCGAGTCGGCGTTGCGAGCCTCGGTGTCGACTTCCCGCGATCGTGGACGCCTGCGGGGCATGTAAACCGCGATGGCTCGTTCGCATTCACAACCCGGCTAACCGAAGGTGACTATGAGGTTGTGGCGGCCCTGGGTCGGTTCGAGGCGGGCTTTGCGAGAATACACGTCGCTGCCATTCCGAGAGACCAGTCCTTCGCGGTCAAAATCGAACCGCGACGGTCGACCTTCGCAGACTCGGAGCTACATTACGACGCACCTCCGGACCTTCCGCCCGTCGGTCTCATCCCGAATCCCGAAGAGCCGGAGGTCGCGCCGCGCCCGGCCCCGCCACCGCCAGGGTCTGGATGGGACAGCGAAAAGAACAACGTTCGGGTCTTCTACGCGACGAACCGGAGGCTCGCATCGCCGCGAGATGCCGGGCCGCAGCCAGTTGCTGAGCGGCTGTTCGGCGACGAACCAGACCAGCTGCGGTTTGGGTACTACGACGTTGCCGTGACGTTCAAGCGGGCTCCGAGGTACAACCCGCTCGTGTCAGATCAATACCAGTTTCGAATCTACTCGATTCACCTCTATAGTGACGCGGTGGATTTCGGTTCCGGGCTCACGCGCGATGCACCGCGGAACGCGACGAACGAGGCTCTGCTGTTCATCCACGGGTACAACACGCCGTTCGAAGATGGAATCTACCGGACGGCGCAACTTGCGGTCGAACTGGATTTTCGTGGGCTGCCGATCTATTTCGCATGGCCTGGCGGGGAGCACTGGTGGGAGTATCTTGCCGCGGTCGATCAGGTCGAAACCGCGGCGAACGAGCTTGCGGCCGTTCTCCGGCTCCTCGTTCGAAACGGAAAGGTCACGAAGCTGCACGTGATTGCGCACAGTCTCGGAAACCGCGTCCTGGCACAGGCGATCGACAAGCTTGGGGCCGTCTCGACGCCCGGGCAGGCGAAGATCGCTGATCTCGTGATGGTGGCGCCCGATGTCAACAAAGGCCAGTTCACGCAAGTGACGTCGGCAATGGTTCGACAGTTTCAGCGGAGAACCGTGTACGTCTCGGACACCGACCTGGCACTTCGGCTCAGCAGCGTGTTCAGCATGGGAACCCGGGTTGGACAGCGGACGCCGATTGGCGTCGGCTCGGAATTTGAAGCGGTCGACGCGACCGGCGCCAGGGACACGATTATCGGCCACTCGTACTTCGTGGACACCGACACCATCGCAAAGGACATCTCGGCACTGGTCGTAAGGGGGATGTCAGCCGCACAGCGCGGTCTCACGAATGTTCGCGACAACGGCGCTACCGTGTGGCAGCTGCCTAAGTGACCGCCGACGTCCGCGACAATTGACGTAAAGGCTGAGGGACGTGCTGGCCCTCGGCCTGACGAGCCCGCCATCGGTGCTCGCTCAGGCACCGACGATCATCGAATAGAGCAGCCCGGCGCGCGCTTCAAAAAGAAGGATTCAGCCGGATTGGACTTGCGCGGCGAAGCGTTCCTGCGCGTCGCGATGCGAAGGTCTGCCTTGTGGGTGCGGATTCAGTCATTCGACGAGCCGTGGTTCACCGACCGGTTGGGGTCAGTTTCTGCCGCCCGAAGTGAGAGAGCATTCGTTCAGGGGCGAGAGGCGAGCCAACGACTGGTTTTGCGAGTACAGCGGACGCGATCAAGCAAAAGGCCATCGTCGCCTTCGGCCGAACACCGGACTGTAGCGACAACCACATCAGCCATGAGCTTTGGCGGTCGTGCAGCCATCAACATGACATTAACTGAAAAGACAGCAAACGCTGCCCGGGTTCAAATCGCCGCTTCGCCCGACTCCCCCGTGCGAATCCGCACCACCTGCTCCACCGCCGTGACGAAAATCTTGCCGTCGCCGATCTTGCCGGTACGCGCAGCGTTGATGATCGATTCCATCGCACGGTCGAGCAGGCTGTCGGCGACGACCACTTCGAGCTTCACCTTGGGCAGGAAGTCCACCACGTATTCGGCGCCGCGATAGAGTTCGGTGTGGCCCTTCTGGCGGCCAAAGCCCTTGACCTCGGTGACGGTGAGGCCGGTGACGCCGATTTCGGACAGCGCTTCGCGGACTTCGTCGAGTTTGAACGGCTTGATGATGGCTTCGATTTTCTTCATGGCAAGTCTCCTTCGGGTCGGTATTTCGAGGTGATCGGGTAGCGGCGGTCCTTGCCGAAATTGCGCGGCGTGATGCGGGGTCCGGGCGGGGCCTGGCGGCGTTTGTATTCGGCGA